>JBGUZD010000103.1:0-39067 GCA_045222695.1 Candidatus Limivicinus sp. | reverse complement strand
GCGGACGGAATAACGCAGGGAGACGGGGAAGTCGTCGCCGGCCTGCTTGTGGATCTCCTGAACGATCTCGGTGGCGAAGCGCAGACGGTTCTCCAGCGAGCCGCCGTACTGGTCGGTACGGAAGTTCATGTTCGCGATGGCGAACTGGTCAAGGTTGTAGCCCTCGTGGACAGCGTGGATCTCAACGCCGTCGACACCGGCCTCGCGCAGCTTTTTGGCGGTGGCGCCGAAGTGCCAGACCATCTCCTGGATCTCCTCGACCGTGAAGGGACGGGAGGTCAGGCCGTCGGCCCAGCGGTTGGGCGTGGCGGAGGCGGAGGCGCAGGCGTACTGGACGTCGACGATCGGGCTGGCCAGCTTGTTCAGGAGGTCGTTCTTGCCGAGCGCGGCCATCCAGGGCGTGACGGCCATCGAACGGCCGAAGCCGCCGGCCAGCTGGATGAAGAGCTTGCCGCCGGTCTTGTGGTACTCATCCATGTAGGGCTTGAGCACGCGGTACATCTGGCGGTTGGAGTCGAGCCACTTTCTGCCCATCGTGTCGCGGATGACCTGCATGCCGGGCAGGACCAGGCCCACGCGGTCCTTGGCGCGCTGGAGCAGGAAGTCGGCGCCTTCGATGTCGAAGTGGGAAGGCTCGAGCCAGCCGAAGATGGTGGTGCCGCCCATGGAGCACTGCACGATACGGTTGGGAATCTCTACCTCTCCGATCTTGAACGGAGTAAACAGAGCTTCATACTTCTGATTCATACTGTATCCCCTTTTCAATTATTAGTTTTCCGAAGGTGGCTTCACTCAAGGAAGCAGCGCTCTGACGAAGTCGATCGGCCACATGAGCAGATCGCCGAGCAGATAAAGCTTGTCCTTGATGGCGAGATAAAGATCCTCGTCCATTACCTCAAAGAGCTTTTCTCTGACGGCGTCGATCTTGAGAGCCTTGACCAGAAGATAGCCCACACCGCCGAGGCAGGCGATGACAAGCAGCTTCTTTGCTTTCTTCATGGATGTTTTCCCCTCCTGTAGTGTTATAGATTTTACACGTGTGCACGGTTAAACCATGATAACAGTATTATATCTTTTCCCCTTGTTTCGGTCAACATTTTTTTGCATTCATTTAGATACATTGGCCCAAAGTGTATAAAAGCGCGGCATAAAAAACTGTGAGAAGCTACCAAAATTGAAAGCTTCTCACAGGGTTTTGATCTGTGTTATATTATGTAAATCTAATTATGTCAACTGATCTTCAGCGACTCCCAAAGCGTGTTGACGAAGCTGAGCGTCTCGGCGTCGAGGTTCTGATAGGCCAGCTCGTTATAGCGCGCGCGGAAGTTCTCCACGCCGGGATAGAGCACTTCCATGGCCTCCTCGCCCAGCTCTTCCCGGTAGTCCTCGCTCTCGTAGACGAGGGAGTTCGGGGAAGCGTAGTAGATATACTCGGCGTTCGCGATCGCGGGCTCCTCGGAGAGCATGTAGTTGATGAAGATCTCCGCGAGCTCCTTATGCTGGCAGCAGGACGGGATGCACATCGCGTCGAAGAAGTAGTTGGTGCGCTCGGGGTAGTAGAAGCGCAGATCCACGCCGTCGGCCTGGGCGTCGAGCATGGTGAAGTAGTCGCCGGCGTAGTAGGCGCCGACGGCGGCCTCGCCGCTCTCCATCATGTTGTAGATCTCGTCCATGACGTAGCTCTTGACGAGAGGCGCCTGGGCCTTGAGCTCGGCCAGCGCGCGCTCCCATTCGGCGCGGTCGGTCGTGTTCACGTCGATGCCCAGCTTGTACATCGCGGTGGCGAAGGCGTCGCGCGAGTTGTTGAACTGCACGATCTGTCCGGCGTACTTGTCGTTCCACATCAGATCCCAGTCCCCTGTGTCGGCCTCGTCGACGACGGCGGCGTTGTAGATCACGCCCACCACGCCGTAGGTATAGGGCACGGAGTAGAGATTGTCGGGATCGTAGTACAGGCCGCGGTAGTCCTCGCCGATATACTCATAGTTGGGGATATTCGAAAAGTCCAGCGGCAGGAGCATGTTCTCGGAGGCCAAACGCGCGATCATATAGTCCGAGGGGACGATCACATCGTAACTCACCGCGCCGGAGGAGAGCTTGGCGTACATATCCTCATTGCTGGCGTAGGTCGTGTAATTGACCTTCACCTTTTCGCCGTAGGTCTCGGCGTACCACTTTTCAAAGGCCTTGATCGTGTCGAGCGAGCCCTCGGAGCCGTCGGAGATATACTCGCCCCAGTTGTAGACGTTGAGCGTCAGGGTCTTGGACGAGCCGCAGGCGGAGAGCGCGCAGAGCGCGAGGAGCATGGTCAGAACAAGCAGCACGGAAAGCAGTCTTTTCATTGTGTTTCTCCTTTATACGTTCTTTTTCGCTCTCTTCTTCTCGCGCGCCGCACGTACGGCCTGTACGGTGTCGGCGTCGTTGAGATTGGAGAGCAGCAGCAGGAAGAGGATCGTAAAGAAGATGATCGTCGCAAGGGCGTACATCTTCGGCGTGACGGTCTTCTTGGTCATGTTGTAGATGCGGATCGGCAGCGTCTGGAAGCCGTTGCCGGCGGTGAAATAGCTGATGACGAAGTCGTCGAGCGAGAGCGTGAAGGCCATGATCAGGCCTGTGACGATGCCGGGCATGATCTCCGGCACCACGACCTTGAGGAAGGCGCGCGTCGGCGTGCAGCCGAGGTCCATCGCCGCCTCGGGCAGCGACTTGTCCATCTGCTGGAGCTTGGGCAGGACCTGCAGGATCACGTAAGGCAGGCAGAAGGTGATGTGCGCGATGAGCATCGTGACGAAGTTCAGGCTCGTCGCCGCGCCGAAGAGGCGGCCGACGAAAACGAACATGAGCATCAGCGAGATGCCCGTGATGATATCGGGGTTGATCATCGGGATATTGGTGACGCTGTCCATCGCGGCGCGCAGATAGCGGTTTTTCAGCTTGTGGATGCCCACGGCGGCCGCCGTGCCCATCACGGTGGAGATGAGCGCCGCGGAAACGGCCAGGATCAGCGTGTTGCGCACGGCGCCGAGCGTTTCGGAGTCGCGCAGCAGCTCGGAATACCAGTGCAGGGAGAAGCCCGAGAACACCGAAAGGCTCTTCGAGGCGTTGAAGGAGAAGACCAGCAGGATCGCGATGGGTGCGAAGAGGAAGAGCATCACGAGGCCCGTGTAGATCTTGGAGGCGGTTTTCATCGTTCCACTCCCCCTTTCAGACGGCCGCGCGCTTGTTGGCGAAGCGCTGCATGAAGGCCATGCCGAAGAGCAGGATGACCATCAGGATGAAGGCGATCGCGGCGGCGAAGTGCAGGTTGTTGGCCACGTACTGGCCCTCGATCGCGTCGCCGATGAGGTAGAACTTGCCGTTGCCGAGCTTCTGGGAGATGTAGAAGGTGCTGATCGAGGGGATGAGCACCATCGTCACGCCGGAGATCACGCCCGGCAGGCTCAGCGGCCAGATCACGCGGCGCAGCACGCCCGCAGAGTTGCAGCCGAGGTCGCGCGCGGCCTCGAGGAGCTTGACGTCCATCTTGGCCATGACCGAGTAGATCGGCAGGATCATATATGGAAAGTAGTCGTACACCATGCCGATGACGACGGCGCTCTCCGTGCCGATGATGTGGACGCGTCCCAGCCCGAGCAGGCCGAGCAGGCCGTTGAACAGGCCCGTGTCCTGCAGGATCGTCATCCAGGCGTAGGTACGGATCAGGAAGTTCATCCACATGGGAATCATGATGAGCGTGATGAGTACGCTCTGCGTCCGCGCCGGGGCCTTGGAGATCAGATACGCGAAGGGATAGCCGAAGATCAGGCAGATGACCGTGGAGATCGCCGCGAGCTTCAACGAGCGCAGGAAGATCAGCACGTAGGTGTGCACCTCGCGTGTGCCGTTCTCGTCCGTGATCTGGGAGGTGGCGGTGAAGAAGCGCGTGATGTTGTCGGTGGTAAAACGGAAGTCGAGATCCGTGAAGGCGTAGTAGGCCACGAAGATCAGCGGCACGACGATAAAGATCACGGCCCAGACCGAATAGGGCGCGAGCGCCAGCCGCTGTACGAGAGCCAGGCTCCCGGAGGCTTTCTTCTTCATGCTTCGCTCTCGCTTTCTTCCGCGGGCTCCTCGGTGAGCTCGCCCAGCTCCTCGATCTGCTCGAGCTCGCCGATCTCGTCGAGCTCCATCGAGTAGGAGGAGTAGTCGCCGAACATGCCGGAGTATTCGCTCTTTTTCATGATGTGGATGGCTTCGGGCTCGATATACAGGCCGATCTCCTCGTCCACGTCGACGAAGTCGGTGGTCTGGATCATCCACTTGAAGCCGTTGATGTCCACGATGATCTCATAGTGTACGCCGAGGAAGGTCACGGAAGTGACGACGCCGCGCAGCATGCCCTTGTCGGCGGGAACGATGTCCACATCCTCGGGCCGGATGACGACGTCCACGGGCTCTTTGAGCTCGAAGCCCGCATCCACACAGTCGAACACATGGCCGGAGAAGCTGACGCGCCGGTCGCGCAGCATCACGCCGTCGAGGATGTTGCTCTCGCCGATGAAGTCCGCGACGAAGGCGTTTTTCGGCTCGTTGTAGATGTCGATCGGCGTGCCGATCTGCTGGATGCGGCCCTCGCTCATGACCACGACCGTGTCGGACATGCTCAGAGCCTCTTCCTGGTCGTGCGTGACGAAGATGAAGGTGATGCCCGTGGCCTTCTGGATGTTTTTGAGCTCCTGCTGCATATCCTTGCGCAGCTTGAGGTCCAGCGCGGCGAGCGGCTCGTCGAGCAGCAGCACCTTCGGCCGTCCCACCAGAGCGCGGGCGATGGCCACGCGCTGCTGCTGGCCGCCGGAGAGGCTGGTCACGCTGCGCTTTTCAAAGCCCTTGAGGGCGACGAGCGAGAGCATCTCGTTGACGCGCTGGTCGATCTCCGCCTTCGGGACCTTTTTCTCGCGCAGCGGGAAGGCCACGTTTTCAAACACGTTCAGATGCGGGAACAGGGCGTAGCGCTGGAAGACCGTGTTGACGTTGCGCTTGTGCGGCGGCACGCCGCCGATCTCCTCGCCCATGAAGATGACCTCGCCCTCGTCGGCGGTCTCGAAGCCGCCGATGATGCGCAGCGTGGTCGTCTTGCCGCAGCCGGAGGGGCCGAGCAGCGTCAGAAACTCGTTGTCGTAGATGTCCAGATCGATGTGATCCAGCACCAGCTCCCCGTCAAAGGATTTGGACACGCCCCTGAGCTCGACGATCTTTTTCATTTCTCCGCCCTCCCGAATCATACAAAAAGTGACGCATGCACGGCATACGTCACTTGAACAAGACTATTCTTTTCCCGCTCCGGAGCGGGTCCGTCAAGTCTCGATTTGGTTTGAAGAGTTACCAGCAAAGATAGCTTTTCCGACTCTTATTGACCATTTCACAAGTCTGTATACCGGTTTATAGTAACCAACTTATAAAACTTGAGCTCTTAAGAAAACGGGGGTTTTCTTCACTCAATCAATAAGGCAACAAAAGTTGCCGCCGCGTTCCGCGGATGATCGGCATTCGACCCGGCTGTCCGTGTGGCCTTGGCCGCTTTTGCAAGCGGCGGTCGTTATCTTGCTTCGGATAACCTTGTATCCAATTGAGACGGCTCGATTCTATCAGTTATTCCCGGTGATGTCAATAACAATCGTCACGGGTTTTCCTCATATTTCGTCAATACTTCACGCTCCACAGCGTGAGCCCCTGCGCGGGGGCGGTGGGCCCCGCCTCCATGCGGTCGCGCGAGGCGAGAACCGCGCCGATATCCTCCGCGGCGCGCTTGCCCTCCCCCACCTCGAGCAGCGTCCCGACGATGATGCGGACCATGTGGTAAAGGAAGCCGTCCGCCCTCAGCGCGATCCGGATCTCGCCGCCCATGCGCGTGATCTCGATCTCCCTGAGCGTACGCACCGCCGTTTTCTTCATGTGCCGATTGGCGCAGAAGGAGGAAAAATCATGCTCGCCGAGCAGAGCGGCCGCGGCGCGGCGCATCGCGTCCAGATCCAGTTCCTGCGGCACCGCGACCATCCATTTCCTCTCGAAGACGTTTGGCTCGGCGCTGTTCCAGATGCGGTAGACGTAGGTCTTCTCCTTGCAGCTCAGACGCGCGTGAAAGCGCGGCGGCGCCTCCTCCAGCGCGATCGCGCCGATGTCCTCGGGCAGGTAGCGGCGGATCTCCGCGAGCAGCGTTTCGCAGTCGAGCTCCGTGTCGGCGCGGAAGGAGCAGACCTGCGCGAGCGCGTGCACGCCGGCGTCCGTTCTGCCCGAGCCGGCGACCTCGACGCTTTGGCCCAGCAAGCGGCCGAGCAGCGTTTCAAGTTTTCCCTGTATCGTGTCGTCGCTGTTGCCCTGGCGCTGCCAACCGTCATAGCGGCCGCCGTCATAGCAGAGCGTGAGCTTGAAATTGCGCATCTTTCCCGCCCGTCCTTTCCGCTTTCATCATAGTCCCCTTTGCCCGGGAATGCAACAGAAAAGCCTCTCCCGGATGAGAGAGGCTTTCCCGTATTAAGCGTTTCAGTCGCCCAGTCCCTCAAAGCCGGAGGGCATGGGCTTGCCCGCGTCGATCAGCGGCAGATACCAGTCCGTGTAGTTGAGCGGCATCATGTCGCCCGGATAGATCATGCCGGAGGTGTCGCCGGATTCGATATCCTCCCATCTGGTGCCCCAGGGGCGCAGGAAGATGTAATACTCGATCCAGTTGTTTTCATCCGAGGGCTGGGAATAACGGCCGCGGATACAGATGAGCTCGTCAAAGCCGCCGCACTCGCTGTCGGTGGGGTCGACCAGCCATTCGCCCTTCGTGATCTCATGGTTGTAGAACTTGCCGTTGTCGCTTATCATGCAGCCCTTGTCGGAGTCGCCGGCGTCGAAGCTGACGTCCGCCCAGGCGACGTCGTCGCCGTCTTCGTCCCAGATATCGACATAGCCGGTGCCGTCGCCGTAGACCTCGATCTGCGCGCAGGCGTCCCAGGCCTGATTGACGTAGCCGTCCTCAAGATAGCTGCCGCCTGCGTCGACCACGACCCACCAGCCGTACCAGTCGCCTTTCCACCAGCTGTAATCGGCGGTCGTCTCAGGCGTGGCCTCCGGCTTGTTTGCGGGGGCCAGCGAGCCGTCTCTGGTAAAGAAGAGGTCGACGCCCATGCCGTAGAGGTCCTTGAAGACAAGAACGCCGTCATGGAAGGTGCCGTCCATATTGAAGCCCGGAACGTTGACCGAGATGGTCTCGCCGTCCTGCGACCAGGTGCCGGAAGCGCCGGTTCCGTTGACGGAGATGGCGCACTTGCCGCCCTCCTGCAGGTCGATGGAGAAGCCCTTCTCCCACATCGTCGAGATCGCGACCTCGATGCCGTAGGCCTCGGCCTTGTCGGCGTTGTAGAAGCCGACAACGTCGCTCGTGTCCGCGGGAGCGGGCGCAGGCTCGCTGCTCGGAGCGGGAGCGGGCGTGCTGACGGGAGCGGGCGCGGGCGTCTCCTCCTCGGGAAGCGAGACCCCGTCCTTGGTGAAGTAGAGCGTCACGCCGGTGTCCATGACGTTCTCGAGCGTCAGGACGCCGTCGACGAGCGTGCCGCTGCAGTCGACGCCGGAGCCTTTGACCGTGAAGTCTTTCCCATCGAGCGTCCACTTGGCGCTGCCGGACTTGCCGTCAACATTGATCGTGGCCTTGCCCTTGTCCTTGAGCTCGATCGTAAAGCCGTTCTTCCACATGGTCTTGATGCTGATGGTGATGCCGGCCGTCTCCGCCTTCTGGGCGGTGTAGAGGCCGAGCACGGGATCGTCGGACGCGACGCTGCCGCCGCCGGATCTGCCGGCGATGAGATAGACGACCGCGCCGAGCACGACGAGCGCGGCCAGGATGATGAAGACGAGCGCGCCGCCCTTTTTCTTTTGGGGCTTGCTCGCACCGCCGCCCGCGCCGCCGTAGATGGTCGGGTCATAATTGTAGCTGCTCTGCTGTCCCGCTCCGGCGGAGGCGGGAGGGGTATAGCTGTAGCCCTGGGGCTCGGCCGGCTTCTCCTCCGTGGGAGGGACATAGACCGGGGCCGCGGCCTCCGGCTGCTTTGCGCCGCAGACGGTGCAGAATTTCGCGCCGTCCTCGAGCCGGGCGCCGCACTGTACGCAGAAGGGCATGGTCATTTCTCCTTTCGATCGGAACTTGCCAGTTTTCCTCTGATAGATCGATATTATCATGTTTATGTCGGATACGCAACAAAAAAACATCCGCCGCAGAGCATTGCGGCGGATATTTTTCGGATTCAGAACGAGAAGATCACTCCGACGAGAGCGGAGCCGAGAATGAAGAAGATCGGGTGCAGCTTCTTCGTGGCCTTGACGGCGCGCGTGAGCACCAGCAGCACGGCCGTCAGGATCAGCGCCTTGACCCTGAACAGGTCGGAGATCTCTCCGCTGAGAGCGTAGGCGTCGAAGTCGAACAGCGCGATCTTCACGACCAGCAGGCCAGCCGCGGCGATCAGCCCGACCGAGCAGGGGCGCAGACCGTAAAAGGCGGCGTCCACATACTTGTTATCCCGGAACTGCTTGAGCACGCGCGCGATGAGCAGGATGATGATGACCGAGGGGGTGACCAGTCCGAGCGTCGTGATCAGCCCGCCCAAAACCCCTGCGGTGCGGAAGCCGACGTAGGTGGCCATGTTCACCCCGATGGGGCCGGGGGTCGACTCGGACACGGCGATCATGTCCGCCAGCTGCGCGGTCGTGAACCAGTCCGGATGCCGCGCGGACATGTCGTAGAGGAAGGGCAGCGTCGCCATGCCTCCGCCGACGGCGAAGAGACCGGTCTTGAAAAACTCAAAAAAGAGCGTCAGCAGCAGCTTCACTTCCCCCTCACCCCCAGTCTGGTAAAGAGGATGCCCGCCGCGGCGCAGAATACCACGAACACGATGGGCGAAATGTTGAAGAACATGCTCAGCACGAAGACGAGCAGGCACAGGACCAGCGCGGCCTTATCCTTCACCGCGGAATTCCACAGCTTGAGCACCGAGTTGAAGATCAGCACGCACACGCACACGCGGATGGCCGCGAAGGCGCTCCTGACGGCGGGGATGTCGGCAAAGTTCTGAATGATGCCGGCGATCACGGTGATGATGACGAAGGAGGGAAAGACCACGCCCAGCGTCGCCATGACGCCGCCGATGTTCCCCGCGATCTTATAGCCGATAAAGGTCGCCGTGTTGACGGCAATTACGCCGGGGGTGCATTGACCCACGGCGTAATAGTCCATCAGCTCTTCACTCGTGGCCCAGCCGTGGCGGTCGACGATCTCACGCTCGAGCATGGGGATCATCGCGTAGCCGCCGCCGAAGGTGAGCACGCCCACCCGCGCAAAGGCCGCAAAAAGCTTCAGCAGGATCATTTTTTCAGTTCCTCGGCAAAGGCTGCGTAGCGCGCGGTGCGCTCGTCGCATTCCTCGCGGCTCTCCCCGCGGCAGAGGACGTAGACCTTGATTTTCGGCTCGGTGCCGGAGGGACGGACGATGAAGCTGCTGCCGTCGGCGAGCTCGAAGTACAGAACGTTCGAGCCCTCGAAAGGCGTCTTGCCCACCTTGCCGACGCCGGCGACGAAGATGCTGCCGTCGAGGTAGTCGCGCTGACGCACGACCTCCGTCCCGGCGATCTCCTTGGGCGGCTCGCTGCGCAGCGAGGCCATCAGTGCCTTCATCTTCTGCAGGCCGTCGAGACCGGGCATCACGAGGTTAAGCGTCTTTTCGCGGAAGTAGCCGTATTTCTCATACAGCGCGTCCATCGCGTCGAGCAGCGTCATGCCCTTCTTGTGGTAGTGCGCCGCCATCTCCGCGACGAGCAGCGAGGCCGTGACCGCGTCCTTGTCGCGCACGTAGTCGCCGCACATGTAGCCGTAGCTCTCCTCAAAGGCGAAGATATAGCGGTAGCTGCCGGCCGCCTCCCAGGCGGCGACGCGCTCGGCCATGAACTTGAAGCCGGTGAAGGTGTCCTCGAAATGGACGCCGTTGGCCTCGGCCACGGCGCGGGCCATCGCGGTGGACACGATGCTCGACACCGTGCCGGCGTTTTCCGGCAGCGTGCCGGCCTCGCGGCGGGCGTTGATGATATAGTCGAGCAGCAGCACGCCCATCTGGTTGCCGCTGACCGGAACATAGTCGTCGCCGCAGCGCACCATCGTGCCGATACGGTCGGCGTCCGGGTCGGTGCCGATGATCAGGTCGCTGTCGACCTTGCGGGCCAGGTCGACAGCAAGATAGAATCCCTCGGGGTTTTCGGGGTTCGGGCTTTCCACGGTCGGGAAGCTGCCGTCGATGACCATCTGCTCCTCAACGGGATAGATGTGCTTGAGTCCGAGACGGCGCAGCGCCTCCGGCACGAGCTTGTAGCCGCAGCCGTGGAAGGGCGTGAACACGACGCGGAAGTCGTCCGCGACCTCGGCGACGGTCTTTTTGTCGATGGCCATCTTCATGACCTCGTCCAGGAAGGCCTCGTCGGTCTCCGCGCCCATGATCTCGATCATGCCGCTTGCGACGGCCTCGTCAAAGGGGCAGGTCTTGAAGCCGGTGAAGATATCGATCTGCTCCATCTGCTTCGCAACGGCGTCGGCGTGGCGGGGCGGCAGCTGGGCGCCGTCGGACCAGTAGACCTTATAGCCGTTGTATTCCTTGGGATTGTGGCTGGCCGTGACGTTGATGCCGGCGGTGCAGCCGTAGTGGATCACGGCGAAAGAAAGCTCCGGCGTGGGGCGCAGCGCGTCGAACAGGCGCACGTGGATGCCGTTGGCGGCCATGACGCAGGCGGCCTCGACCGCAAAATCGCGGCCGTTGAGACGGCAGTCGTGGTCGATGGCGACGCCCTTGCGCATCGCCTCCTCGCCCTCGGCGGCGATGACGTTGGCAAAGGCCTGGGTCGCGTGGCGGATGACGTGGACGTTCATGTGGTGCAGGCCGACCTTCATCGTGCCGCGCAGTCCGGCGGTGCCGAACTCCAGCGGGGCGAAGAAGCGGCTTTCGATCTCCTTCTCGTCGCTTGAGATCGCGTCGAGCTCTCTCCACTCCTCCTCGGTGAGGGCAGGGCTGTCCAGCCAGCGCTGGTACTCTTCTTTATAGTTCCTCATCGTTATCTACTCCTTCGATCAGCTTTTGTGCTACTTCAAGCATACTCTTCGGGACGTAAATGTCAACCCCCGTTCCGCTCGCGCCCATGATGACGCGGCCGAAGGCGCCGTCCCCCGGGTAGTCGCGCAGACAGGGAATGCCGTAAGCCTCCAGCATGTTGACCGTCAGCTCGTCGCTCAGATCGGTGTTCCTGCAGGTGCACAGAAGCGCGCTCTCCTCGGCGCGGCCCTCTTCGTCTTTGGGCCAGCGGTCGGAAACGAGCCCCGCTCCCGCTCTGCCCCAGTCTTCCTTGTTCACAGAATCTCTCCCCGTTTCAGTTTTTTGCTTCGATTATTTATGATACCGCGACCCCTCGGCGATCTTGAACGCGCGGTAGATCTGCTCGATGAGCATCACGCGCGCCAGATGGTGCGGAAAGGTCATTTTCGACATGCTCAGCTTGATGTCCGCTCTCGCCTTGACGGTCCCGCTCATGCCGCAGGAGCCGCCGATGACAAAGCAGATCTTCGGTTTGCCGGAATTCTCCCGCTCGGTGAAGAGAGCCGAGAAGGCTTCGCTGCTCAGTTCCTTCCCTTCGATGCAAAGCGCGCAGGCAAACGCGTCGGACGGGATCTCCCTGAGGATCTCCGCCCCCTCCTTCTCGAGCGCCGCGGCGATCTCCGCGGCGGAGGGCTTGTCGGGAAGGCGCTGCTCGGCGAGCTCGACGAGCTCGAGCCTGCAGTAAGCGCCGAGGCGCTTGCGGTATTCCTCGAAGGCGTCGATATAGAAACGCTCGCGCATTTTCCCGACGCAGATCAGCTTTACGCCAAGCATCTTTCTTCCACCTTTACCTCCAGGCAGCCGAACGCGGGCGCGCACAGGAGGGAAACTCCCGTCCCCTCGAGCGCCGCTCCGACTGCGCGCATGGCCGCCGCGGGCGTGTTGTTTTCCCGGCTCAGGTGCCCGAGGATGATCGTCCCCGTGCCGCTCCCGGCCAGCTCGCGCGCAAGCTGCGCGCAGTTTTCGTTGGACAGATGCCCGTGCTCGGACAGGATGCGGCGCTTGAGAAAAACAGGATAACGCCCGTAGCGCAGCATGTCCTCGTCGTGGTTGGCTTCGATGAGCGCCGCGTCGGCGCCGAGCAGGTTTTCGCGCACCTCGTCCGTCACGCAGCCCATGTCGGTCGCGATCGCGAAGACGCCCCCGCACTCCACGCGGTAGCCTACGCTCTCGTCGGTGTCGTGGGGAGTATGGAAGGCGCGGACCTTCATGCGCGAGAGCATGAAGTCCTCCCCCACCGGAATCACGCGCAGCCGCTCGTCGATCTGGGGCAGCATGCCCCGCAGGCGCGCGGCCACCGTGCGCGGTGCGAAGATCTCGGCGCCGCAGCGCCGGGACAGGCCGAGAAGCCCGGAAATATGATCGGAGTGCTCATGGGTAATAAGCACTCCGGTGATATCCTGTAATGATAGGCAGCATTCCCCGAGCATGTCGGAGATCCTGCGTGCGGAGATCCCGGCGTCGATCAGGATATTGATCCCGCGGCCCGAGAGCAGCAGGCAGTTCCCGCTCGAGCCGCTGGCAAAGACCGTTAGCTTCATCAGCTGACGGAGATGATCTTGTCCGCGCCGTCGTCATCCGGGAAATCGACGACGGAAATGTCGGCGCCGAGCGCGCGGAGCTTGCCGACAAAGTTTTCATAGCCGCGCTCGATATAGTGCACGTCCTCCACGATCGTCTGGCCGTTTGCGCAGAGGCCGGCGATGACCATGGCCGCGCCGGCGCGCAGGTCGCAGGCCTGCACCACGGCGCCGCTGAGCTCGTGTCCGCCCTCGATGACGCAGACGCGCCCGTCGACCTGGATCTCCGCGCCCATCCTGCGCAGCTCGTTGACGTACTTGAAGCGGTTGTCGTAGATGCCCTCGGTGATGACGGAGGTGCCGTTGGCAAGGCACAGCAGCGCGCCCATCTGCGGCTGCATGTCCGTCGGGAAGCCGGGATAGGGCAGCGTTTTGAGGTTGGCGCGGCGCAGATGCTTCGCGCCCTTGACGAGGACGGAATCCTCGTTCTCCTGGATGATGGTGCCGGTCTCGCGCAGCTTGGCGCTGATGCACTCGAGGTGCTTGGGGATTACGTTCTTGATCAGGACCTCCCCGCCGGTCGCCGCGGCGGCCACCATGTAGGTGCCTGCCTCGATCTGGTCGGGGATGATGGTATAGGTGCCCCCGTGCAGCTTTTCGACGCCGTTGATCTTCACGGTATCGGTGCCGGCGCCGCGGACGTCCGCGCCCATGGAGTTGAGGAAGTTCGCCAGGTCCACGATATGCGGCTCTCTCGCGGCGTTTTCGATGATCGTGCGGCCGCGGGCCGTCACGGCGGCGAGGATGATGTTCATCGTCGCGCCGACGGAGACCTTGTCGAGATAGATGCGCGCGCCGCGCAGGCAGCCGTCAGGCGTCTCGGCGATCACAAAGCCGTTTCGCACGTCGACCTCCGCGCCGAGCGCCGTCATGCCCTTGATGTGCTGTTCGATGGGACGAACGCCGAAATTGCAGCCGCCGGGCATGGTCGTCTTGGCCCTGCCGAAGCGCCCGAGCATCGCGCCGATCAGATAGTAGGACGCGCGGATCTTTCTGGTCAGATCGTAAGGCGCGTCCACGCAGCGCGCGGAGGAGCTGTCGATCTCGATCGTCGTGCGGTTGATGAACCTGACCTTCGAGCCGAGATGGCTGAGGATGGTCAGCAGCATATCCGCATCGCTGATCTGCGGTATATTCTCGATCCGGCAGACGCCGTCGACCAGAAGCGCCGCGGGGATGATGGCGACAGCCGCGTTTTTCGCGCCGCTGATCTCCACTTCGCCGCGCAAAGCCGCGCCGCCGTTGATAACATACTTTTCCACGTTCATGCACCTTTCCAGCATTCGGACCGTAGCCCGATTTTAGATATTATCACAGTTTTTGTCAAAAGGCAACTATTTTGTGTTTTCCGCCCGCAGCACCACAAAATCTTGTATTTCAGCCCCTGCCGAGAAGCCTTGCCGCCTTCAGAACGGCGATGGCCGTCTTGCCGTCCTCAAGCTCGTTTCGGTCGGCCATCGCAAGCAGCTCGGAGAGCGGATGCTTCTCGACGTTGAGGAACTCGTCCTCGTCGAGATGGGCCTTGCCCGCGCGGAGCCCCCGCGCAAGGTAGAGGTGCAGCACCTCGGAGGAAAAGCCGGGAGAGGTCAGGCATTTCCCGAGCGGGATCAGCTCGTCTGCGGCAAAGCCGGTCTCCTCGCTAAGCTCGCGTACGGCGCAGTCGAGCGGATCCTCGCCGTATTCCAGCTTGCCCGCGGGGATCTCCAGCAGCTGACGGGAGAAGGGATAGCGGAACTGGCGAACCATGTAGCAGTATCCTTCGTCGTCCACGGGCAGGATCCCCACGCCGCCGGGATGCTCAACGACCTCGCGCCGGACGATCTTGCCGTTTTCCAGCTGTGCGCGGTCCAGGCGGACGTTCACGATCACACCGCTGTACTTCACTTCGCCGTCGAGGCGCTTTTCGATGCATTTCATGGGGCATCCCTCCCGAAATAATCTAATCAATTTACATAATATTGCAGTATGAGTATAGCACATCGCCCTGCCGATTTCCATACTTTTTTATATAAAATATGGCCTGGATTTGAAAAAAATGCCTTTATGCTATACAATCCGGGAATAATATCGTTTCACTTTTGCCGCATTTGTTTACGCCGCGGTAACACCCGCTTCCCTCTGCGCGCGGCTGTTCACAAATTATGCTTTTATTTTCCCCTCCCATGTGATAAGATACCTCGCGAGGATGTGAGAAAAATGTCTGCCAAGCTCATGGGCGTGAAGGAGATCTGCGCCAACCGCAAGGCCTTTCATGAATACTTCGTGCTCGAGCGCTTTGAGGCCGGGATCGAGCTTTGCGGGACGGAGGTCAAATCCATCCGCGCGGGCAACGTCAATCTCAAGGACTCCTTCTGCACGATCAAGGACGGAGAACTTTTCGTCCGCGGCATGCACGTCTCCCCCTATGAGCACGGCAACATCTTCAACCGCGACCCGGTGCGGCCGCGCAGGCTTCTGATGCACAAGCGTGAGATCATGCGTCTCAACGCCCGCATCATGCAGGACGGCGTGGCGCTCATCCCGCTGCGGTTGTATTTCAAGGACAGCCGCGTGAAGCTCGAGCTGGGGCTGTGCAAGGGCAAAAAGCTGCACGACAAGCGCGACAGCGAGGCCGAGCGGCAGTCGAAGCGCGACATCGAGCGCGCGATGAAAAACGCATGAAAGGAAAAGAAAGCATGAGCAATCCGATCGTCACCATCGAAATGGAAAACGGCGACGTCATGAAGGCGGAGCTCTACCCCGAGATCGCACCCAACACGGTCAACAACTTCGTCTCCCTGTGCAAAAAGGGCTTTTACGACGGCGTGATCTTCCACCGCGTCATCTCCGGCTTTATGATCCAGGGCGGCGACCCGCAGGGAAAGGGCGTCGGCGGACCGGGCTACTCCATCCGCGGCGAGTTCACCGCCAACGGCTTCAAAAACGACCTCCGGCACAGCCGCGGCGTGCTGTCGATGGCGCGCACGATGGCGCCGAATTCCGCGGGCAGCCAGTTCTTTATTATGCACGAGGACGCGCCGCATCTCGACGGCCAGTACGCCGCTTTCGGCAAGATCATCGAAGGTATGGACGCGGTCGACAGAATCGCCAATACGCGCGTGGATTACAATGATCGGCCGCGCGTGCCGCAGGTCATGAAAAAGGTCACGGTCGAGACCTTCGGCGTCGAATATCCCGAGCCGGAAAAATGCTGAGGCCCTTTTCGTTTTTAGTTTTCAGAGTTTAGTTTTCAGCGCTCATTATCGAACCGTTGTTCTTTACAAAAGCGAAAGCTTGCCTTTCGTTTTTGAGAGGATAAGGCATCGTTGTTCTTTTACAAAATCGGAGCCCAGCGAAGCGGGTCCGATTTTGAAAGGAAAAATTGATTCGCCGGTCGTGCTTGTCGCGCTCCGCGCGGCAAGCTGACCAATCGAATCGTTCCTCCAAAGCAAAATCAAAGGCTTGCCCTTTGATTTTGAGAGGAAGAAGGAAGGAGCGGATATGCAGTTTTCGCGGCACTTTCGCAAACCGCGGAAACGAAATGAAGCGAGTTTCTTCTGACGACGCGGGGATGTACTGGTTTCGACGGGGGTGCGGAGACAGGAATAGCGGGCGGATGCGCCTGGCATCCATAAAACGGGCAGCCTATAAATTAAAGAACAACGACAACACTGTTCTTCTCGCCGCTTAATGCGCGAGCGTCTCTTCCGGGAGGCCCACGGCCCGGAAAGAGGCGTCGATGAGTGGGGACCGTGAGTACGCAAAGCTTTGAGCGTGCCATGCATCATGAAGCTACCGAGTCCGCGAGCATGACGGCTTGCGCACGGACGAGGGAACGCAAATAACCGTCTGCGCCCGGAGAAGTTCCTGAGGAAGCGCTTTCGGACGGGGGTTCGATTCCCCCCATCTCCACCAAAAAGAAATATCCCGCCGTGGCGGGATATTTCTTTTTGCGCTTGATCGGGAATCGAACCCGAGGGCTCTTGGCAAGGCGCCGGGGGCGCCTTGCAACCCGAGGTGGCCTGCGCCGCAGCGCAGGTCGATTCCCCCCATCTCCACCAGAAAAGGATTGCTATCTTGACAAAGGCAGCAATCCTTTTTCTATTTCTTCGACAACAGCAATTAATACTATTCCTGATTGATTTTTGCTGCATTTGCATGTATAATACAGAAGAACTCAATGAAAGGTGCCGTACACCGATGATTATTACTATCGCCTGAAAACTGAACAGAGGCGCAGAACACGGAGGGGGGGTATACCCCTTTGAATTGGTGCGCCGTTTTCGGGTAACTTCTGATAGTGGGAACCGCAGGATGCAGCCACGACGGGAGCTGCTTTGCTGCGGTATTTTTGCGCCTTTTTTCAGGTGCCAACGCCATACAGGAACGATTACATATCAAATCTTACATTTATGGAGAAAAACCAATCATGAGTATTACACTGGAACCTATAAATGATAATAACAGAGATGCGGTTTTGGCCCTTTCCGTACGGGAGGATCAGCCATTTGTCGCGCCAAATGACGTATCGCTGCGGCAGGCAGAGGAAGCAAATGCCGAAGATTCCGGTACGGCACGTCCGTTTGCGATCTATGCGGACGATCGCCTCGTCGGCTTCTGCATGTTCGCCTTTGCCCCGGAGGCGAGAGACCCGGAGGATCGGTACTGGCTCTGGCGATTCATGATCGACAAAAGCGAGCAGGGCAAGGGCTACGGTCAGGCAGCGCTTGCCGTAATCATCCGCTATTTCAAGGAGAACGGCGCAGACCGGCTTTACCTGTCCACAGAGCCGGAGAACGAGCGTGGTCTTCACATCTATCACAAGGCCGGCTTCCGGGAAACCGGCATCATCTGCGAAGATGAGGCCGTTCTGATGCGGATGCTGAAGGGCCCGAGCAAGACAATCAAAGAGTTTTACGGCGTTGACGTGAACGGACGATTGCGCCTCAAGGGGAATCGCGGTTACGGCGTGAGCATCGCCGTCTTCGACGGAGAGGATCTGGACACCTACTGCGCAGGCAGCGGCAGATACGGCGAGGACTTTCCGGTAAATCCGGATATGCTGTTCCAGGCGGGTTCTGTATCGAAACCCATGTTCGCACTGACTCTCCTGCGGTACGTGGACAAGGGACTTATTAATCTTGACGCGGATATCTCGGGCCTGGTGCCGGAATTTGTCAAGAAGGGCCCGGTAACCTTCCCGGCATTGCTTTCCCACACGGCGGGTTACAACCTCCACGGCTTCCCCGGCTATCCCGCAAAGCACGAGCCGCTTTCACTTGAAGACGTGCTGAACGGCAAGGGCGTCACGCCGAAGCTGCGCCGGATCCGCCCCTACGGCAAGCAGCACATGTATTCCGGCGGCGGGATCACGCTCGCCGAGCTTGCTTTTACGCGCATCACGGGCTTGACGCTTCGCGAAGCGTTCCAAACGGAGGTCGCCGAACCGCTGGGACTCAAGCGCACCGGCTATTTCCAGCCGCTTGACGAGGAGCTGATTGCAAACGCCGCGTTCGGCGGCAGGCTTGCAGAGAAGGAAGATCCCGCGCACGGCTATCACTATTATCCCGAACACGCGGCGGGTGGGCTTTGGTCCACGCCGACGGAGCTGGTCAAGATCGGCCTCGCGCTCTCGAAAAGCTACCGGAAGGGCGGCCTGCTCAAAAAAGAGACCGCCCGGCACATGCTGACGCCGGTCATGGATAACTACGGGCTTTGCATTTACAATCTCAGAGGCGACATCGGCGAGCACGGCGGCTGGAACGAGGGATTTTTGACCGAGTGGTTCTTCTCGCTTCGGGAGGATCTGTGCGTCGCCAGTATGTTCAACCGCTCCACGGACGAGCTGGATTGGAAGCAGTCGGAAATGGTGATCAAAGTATTCCAGACCATTGAGGAGGACGCTGCCGAGGAGCCGAGCAAACGGAGCTTGAAGGCCCTGTGCGGCAAATACGAGCATCCCGAAAACGCCGATTTCTTCGTGGACGAGGTTTTCCTGCAGGACGGAAAGCTGTACGCGAAGTTTATTGACGCGGAGGATGGTGAATTAATCAGTCAGCTTTATCGTATCGGGAAGAATACCTTTGGTCGCAAGGGCGGCTTTACCAAGATTGTCTTTGGCAAAGGATGCATGACCATCAACGGGACCACCTGCAAGAAGCTGTGATACAAAACGGGATCAGAATATCAGTATTACGAAATTTAACGATGCATGTGCTTTTGTCGAAATAGCAATCTTTAGCCAAAAAGAAATGCCCCGCCGCGGCGGGGTATTTCTTTTTGCGCTTGATCGGGAATCGAACCCGAGGGCTCTTGGCAAGACGCCGGGGGCGCCTTGCAACCCGATGTGGCCTGCGCCGCAGCGCAGGTCGATTCCCCCCCATCTCCACCACGTCGGCGCGGACTGCATATCGTTCGCGGCGACTTTTTATGCATGAAATTATGCATGAAAAAGACCGGCGTGCTTTTGGGCACGTCGGTCTTTCGTGATTTTTTGCCTCAGTCCTTTGCGGGCGGGTACTCGTTGCAGAGCAGACGGTAGGGCGGCTCGTCCTCCTCGATCGTCGGGAAACGGCCGAGCGGCTCGTAGAAGCGGTTGTCGCAGTTGTCGTCGTTGCACATCGACACCTCGCCGACGAGCACCTTCTCGCCGTCCGCGGGAATGTAGAATTCATGGTAGTAATATGGATAGAGCGACAGGCTCTCGCCGGGGTGAAGCACGATCTCGCTGCCGGCCTTCACATAGTAGCGGCGGCCGTCCTGGCAGATCAGAACGTCGGTGTCGAGCAGTTTGCCCTCGTCCTCCCTGTCGGCGTTCCAGAGACGGAAGACGATCGTGCCGCCGCCGCGGTTGATGATGTCCTCCATCTTGTTCCAGTGGAAGTGGTTCGGAGAGACCTGGCCGGGATAGAGCATCATGATCTTTTCGGCGTAGGTCTTGGTGTATTTCGGGTCGTGGACGTTGCCGTTGCGGATGGTGATGAGGGACAGACCTTTGACGGCGAAGTTCCCCTCGCCGTAGTCCGTGATGTCCCAGCCGAGCGCGTTGTCACGGATCTCGTCGTACTCATGGCCCTTGCTCTGCCATTCCTCGGGGGTGAAGCTGAGGAAGGGGGGCAGCGCGAAGCGGTACTCCTTGAGCATGGCCTCAAAATCGCGGATGATGGCGTTGATCTGCGAGCGTTTCACAGCAGCGCCTCCACTTCCGCTTTCGTCGGCAGCGAGCTGATCGCGCCTTTCTTCTGCACGCAGAACCAGCCGCACTTGTTGCCGTATTCCAGCGCGCCGCGCAGCATCTCCTCTGTCAGATCGCCGGGCTTTTCCAGGCCGCCGAAACGCAGGGCGGAAAGAAAACCGCCCCAGAAGGCATCGCCCGCACCGGTAGCGTCGACGCAGACGGCCTTGCGGCCCGGCACATCGAAGCTCTTTCCGTCAAAGAAGCATCGAGCGCCTTTTTCGCCGAGCGTTTCCACGACGACACGGATCCCATACAACTCCATCAGTGCGGGAATACCCTCCTCTCCGCACAGAAGAGCCACCTCTTCTTCGGAGAGCTTGAGTGCATCCACATACTGCAGGACGCGGCGGACCGCGCCTGCGCAGGCGTCGAAGTCATTTCTCCAAATCATATCTCGGTAATTGAGGTCAAAGCTGACAAAGCGACCGTGCGCTGCCGCAAGGCGCATGGCTTTTTCCGTAGCCTCCGCTTCCGGCGAAGCAGAAAGCGCGAAGCTCCCCGCGTGGATGACCGCGGAGTCGGCGATTTGCTCCTCCTTTACGTCTTCCGATGCCAAAAGCATGTCGGCGCCGGGCTTTCGCGCGAAGGTAAAGCTTCGGTCGCCCGATTCGTCCAGCGTGACAAAGGCCATCGTCGTGATCGCCTCTTTGCACAGCGTGTCTTTGATCACCTCCACGCCGTTCTCGCGCAGCACGTCAAGAAGAAATCGGCCGAAGTCGTCGTCGCCCACCGAGCAGCACATGGCGGAGGTCAGCCCTTGACGCGCGGCAGCGATCGCCACATTTGCAGGCGCCCCTCCCGCATTACGGACATAGCTTCCCCTTTCGTTGCCGGGAATGAAGTCGATGAGCATCTCGCCGATGCAATATAGATCTCTCACAGCAAAGTCTTCCTCCGTAAACAGTATTCAGCCGAAGTCTGTTCTCATAGTAGCATGCGGCCTTTGCCTCTGTCAAATGCATTCTCCCCACTCCCGCTTCCGCCTCCGCGGAGAGCCCGCGCTTTTCCTTCAGGAGAGGCCGGATCGTGAAGGCCGCCGTGCCGACGCCCCCGGGCTTTCATCATTTTTCACATTTTTTGAAGCATTTATTGTCTGTAATGCACAAAAAGAGCGCTGCTGATTTGTGCAGTTGTTGTGTTTTATTGACATCAAACCGTCAAGGTGTTAAGATACGCTTTAGTAATCGGCGCTTCATGCGCGCCGAGGAACATCTTGAAAGAAGGAGACACAGCAATGAAAAAGGTTCTCGCACTTGTTCTCGCACTTGTGATGGTCTTTGCGCTCTGCGCCTGCGGCCAGCAGGCTGCTCCGGCTCCGGCTGCCGAGGCCCCCGCCGCCGAAGCTCCCGCAGCCGAGGCCCCCGCCGCCGAGGCTCCCGCCGACCCGATGGCGGAGCTGATCGCCGCGGCGAAGGCCGAGGGCGAACTGGTCGTCTACGGTTCCTGCGAAGAGGAATATCTTGCCGCCGCCTGCGCTCACTTTGAGGAGCTCTACGGCATCAAGACGACCTATCAGCGTCTGTCCACCGGCGAAGTCCAGGCCAAGATCGAGGAGGAGAACGGCAATCCCTCCGGCGACGTCTGGTTCGGCGGCACGACCGACCCCTACAACGTTGCGGCCTCCGAGGGTCTGCTTGAGCCCTACGAGGCCATCAACGCCTCTCACCTGCTCGGCGACATGTACCGCGACAAGGACGGCTGCTGGTACGGCATCTACAAGGGCATTCTGGGCTTCATGGTCAACACCGACGAGCTGGCCCGTCTCGGTCTCGAAGCTCCCCAGGATTGGCAGGATCTGCTCAAGCCCGAGTATAAGGGTCTGATCTGGCTGTCCAACTACAACACCGCCGGCACCGCGAAGCTGGTCATCAACACGATGATCCAGAAATACGGCCACGATGAAGGCATCCAGTATCTCGTAGACCTCGACAAGAACATCGAAGTCTACACCAAGTCCGGCTCCGGCCCGAGCAAGAACGTCGGCACCGGTGAGTGCGTCATCGGCATCGGCTTCCTGCATGACGGCATCACCCAGATCGTCGACAACGGCTACGAGAACATCGGCCTCGTCATCCCCTCCTCCGGCACCTCCTTTGAAATCGGCGCCACCGCCATCTTCAAGGGCTGTGCCCACCCGGCTGCCGCCAAGCTCTGGATCGAGTACGCGCTCTCTCCCGATTGCGTCAATCTCGCCAAGGACAACGGCTCCTACCAGTTCCTGGTGATCGACAATGCCGAGCAGCCCTCTCAGGCCGCCGAGTTCGGTCTTGACCCCAACAACGTCATGGACTATGACTTCGAAGACGCCAAGGCCAACATCAAGACCTACATCGAGGAAGTCATGACCGCGCTTGCCAACGCCGGCGCCGACACCGGTGAGGATCGTTTCAAGACCTCGTGATCTCTCTCGGCCTTCCTTGACAACCGCAAGGATGGCGGGTAATTCCCGCCATCCTTTTTTAAACAGATTTGAAAGGGGCGAATCCTATGGCAAGAGGCCAGGGCGCGGCGCTGGACCGGAAAAAACTGATGGCCGACCCCATCATGGTCACCACCATCGTCGTGCTGATCACTTTTTTGACCCTCTTTATCCTCTACCCTCTGGCGATCCTGCTGGTGGACAGCTTTGTGGGCGACGGCCGCTTCGGTCTGTCCATCTTCAAACGCATCTTTGCCATGCCGAGCTTTACCCGCGCCATTACAAACACGCTCAAGGTAGGCTTTGTCGTCGGCATTTTCTCCACGTTGATCGGCCTGCTCTTCGCTTACGTTGAGGTCTACGTCCGGCTGAACAAATTTGCGGGAGGCCTGTTCAAGGTCGTCTCGATGCTGCCGGTCGTGTCCCCGCCCTTCGTGCTGTCCCTGTCCATGATCATGCTCTTCGGCAAGGCGGGCATCATCACCCGCTTTCTGCTGCACATATACGACAACAGCGTCTACGGCTACTGGGGCATCGTCATCGTCCAGACGCTGACCTTCTTCCCGGTCTGCTATATGATGCTCAAGGGCCTCCTGAAAAACATCGATCCTTCTCTGGAGGAAGCCGCCCGCGATATGGGCGCGAGCCGCTGGAAGGTGTTCGCGGACGTGACGCTTCCTCTGATGCTGCCCGGTCTGGGCAACGCCTTCCTCGTGACCTTCATCGAGTCGATCGCCGACTTTGCCAACCCCATGATCATCGGCGGTTCCTATGACACGCTGGCCACGACGATCTATCTGCAGATCACCGGTGCCTACGACAAGTCCGGCGCAGCGGCGATGGCCGTCGTGCTGCTGCTCATCACGCTGGCCATGTTCGCCGTGCAGAAATACTATCTCGAGGCCAAGACCGCCGCAACGCTCACCGGCAAGGCCTCCCGCGCCCGCATGCTCATCGAGGACAAGAGCGTGAAGGTCCCGCTGACGATCCTCTGCTCGCTCGGCGCGCTGTTTGTGATCATGATGTATATCTGCGTGCCCATCGGCGCCTGCTTCCCCACCTGGGGCTACAAGTTCTTCCCGCT
Source organism: Candidatus Limivicinus sp. (assembly GCA_045222695.1). GTDB lineage: Bacteria > Bacillota > Clostridia > Oscillospirales > Oscillospiraceae > Limivicinus. The sequence goes on along the minus strand of JBGUZD010000103.1, from coordinate 15,625 downwards.
GACGGGCAAGTGGTTCTCGCAGGTCTTCACCAAGTACCACGGGCTGAAGGCCTTTAAGGACTCCTTCATGCTCTCGCTGATCGCCTCGCCGATCACCGCGCTGCTGAGCATGATCATCTCCTATCTGGTGGTCAAGCGCAAATTCAGGGCCAAGGGCTTTATTGAAGCCGTTTCGATGCTGGCCATGGCCGTGCCCGGCACGGTCCTGGGCGTCGGATATATCCGCGGCTTCTCCGGCGGTCTGTTCCACACCGGCTTTTTGCAGGGCATCTACGGAACGGGACTGATCCTGATCATCGTCTTTATCGTCCGCTCGCTGCCGACCGGCACGCGCAGCGGCATCTCCGCCCTGCGTCAGATCGACAAATCCATCGAGGAATCGGCCTACGACATGGGCGCCGACAGCTTCAAGGTCTTTATGACGGTCACGCTGCCGCTGATCAAGGATTCCTTCCTCTCCGGCCTCGTCACCGCCTTCGTGCGCAGCATCACGGCCATTTCCGCGATCATCCTGCTGGTCACGCCGAGCTATCTGCTCATCACCGTGCAGATCAACGAATTCGCGGAGAAAGGCTCGTTCAGTCTCGCCTGCGCGTTTGCAACCATTCTGATCATCATTACGTACAGCGCCGTGTTGCTGATGAATCTTGTTATCAGGCACTTTGGCACGAGCAAGAATATCAAGGAGGAGTAAGCCATGGAAAAAGTGAAAAAAGGCGTCCGCCTCGAGCATATCTCGAAGATCTATCAGGACCCAAAGACCGGTAAAGAGTTTTACGCGGTCAAGGATACGAATCTCTTTATCGAGCCCGGCAGCTTCGTCACGCTGCTCGGCCCATCGGGCTGCGGAAAGACGACGACGCTGCGCATGATCGCCGGCTTTGAAAGCCCCGACGAGGGCGAGATCTATCTCGGTGATGAGCCGATCAACGAGCTCACGCCCAACAAGCGCGACACGGCCATGGTGTTTCAGAGCTATGCGCTGCTCCCCCACTACAACGTGTTCGACAACGTTGCTTACGGTCTGAAACTCCGTAAGGTGCCGAAGGAGGAGATCCAGGAGCGCGTGATGAAGATCCTCAAGCTGGTCGAACTTGAAGGCATGGAAGGACGTATGACCAATCAGCTCTCCGGCGGCCAGCAGCAGCGCGTTGCGCTCGCCCGCGCGCTGGTCATCGAGCCGTCTGTCCTTCTCTTTGACGAGCCGCTCTCCAACCTTGACGCCAAGCTGCGCGTTTCGATGCGTACCGAGATCCGCCGCATTCAGCAGGAGGTCGGCATCACGGCCATTTACGTCACGCACGACCAGTCCGAGGCTATGGCCCTGTCCGACAAGATCATCATCATGGACAAGGGCTACGTTGCTCAAATGGGTACGCCGCAGGAGATCTACTACCACCCGGTCAACGAATTCGTGGCCGACTTCATCGGCGAAGCCAACTTCCTCAAGGGCAGCCTCAAGAGGATGGATGGCTCTCTGGCCGTGCTTGATGTCGAGGGCAGCGAGTGTCCTGTCGCAGCAAACGACGGCATGGAGACCGGCAAAGAGTATACGGTCGTTCTGCGTCCCGAAGCCGCCACGCTGGCAGACGAGGGCGGACTGCCCTGCAGAGTCATCCTCTCGTGTTTCATGGGCTCGTATCAGAACTACCATGTCATGGTGGGCGATACGCTTGTCAAGCTTGCCGAGCATAATCCGAAGAACAAACGCATCTACGAAGTCGGTGAAGAATGCCGTCTGGTCTTCGACCCCGAGTCCGTGCACGTTCTCTGATCCCTTCTTAAAAGCAAAAACTGACGCAGAGCGTCAGTTTTTGCTTCTTCCCGGTCTTTCCGGTCGTACTGTTTCAAAACCGCACCGTCTTTTGACGGTGCGGTTTTTGCTGTTCTGTTTTCAGGCGGTGACGATCGTGCCGCTCTCGCCGGACATGGCGAGCGTCGCCTTCTCGAGCGAGCAGATCACGGCACGACGGCCTGGCTTGGACCGGGCGAATTTCACCGCGGCCTTTACTTTGGGCAGCATCGAACCGGGAGCGAACTGCCCCTCGGCGGCAAAGCTTTCTGCCTCGGCGGCCGTCATCTCCTTCAGCTCCCGCTGATCCGGCTTGTTGAAGTTGACGCAGACGCGGTCCACGGCCGTGAGGATGAAGAGGAAATCCGCGTCGCAGACCTCGGCCAGGCACTCGGAGGCGAAGTCCTTGTCGATGACGGCGGCGACGCCCTCATAGTCGCCCTCTGCTCTCTTCACCACGGGGATGCCGCCCCCTCCGCAGGCAACGACCACGAAGTCGTCGCGCAGCAGCGAGAGCACGCTCTCCTTCTCCACGATATCGACCGGGATCGGCGAAGGCACGACCTTGCGCCAGCCCCGTCCCGCGTCTTCCCTGTAAACGCCGTCGCCCGCGGCCATGCGCGCGGCGGCCTCGGTCTCGGAATAGAACGAGCCGATCGGCTTGGTGGGATTTCGGAAGGCGGGGTCGTCCGGGTCGACCTCGACCTGCGTCACGACGGTGCAGACGTTCCAGGGCAGTCCCCTCTCGCGCATGCGGCGCAGGATCGCGTTCTGCAGATGATAGCCGATATAGCCCTGGCTCATCGCGCCGCATTCCGGGAAGGGCATCTCGGCCTTGATAACGCCGTCTGCCGCGGAATGGCTCAGCCCCAGGTTGATCATGCCGACCTGCGGTCCGTTGCCGTGGGCAACGACGATCTCATTCCCCTGCTCGATCAGGCCGACCAGAGTCTTGGCCGCCTCCGCCGCCTTTTCCCGCTGCTCCGCGGGGGTGTTGCCCAGCGCGTTCCCGCCCAGGGCCACGACAATCCTTGCCATATCTGCCTCCTGAAATCGGATGGTGATGTTTGTTTTATCATATCACACTCGGGCGATCATTTCCATATCCTTTCCGCTTTTGTCTCTTGACAAATACCCTCCGGGGGTATATGATCAAAATACCCCCGGAGGGTATAAAGGGAGTGAGAACATGACGAAGAAAGAAAGCTGCCCCGCCTGTGCGAAGAAGACCCTTCGCGACGAGGAACTGAAAAGAAAGCTGCTCAACCGCCTGCGCCGCATCGAGGGCCAGGTGCGCGGCATCGAGGCCATGATCGAATCCGACGCCTACTGCAATGACGTCCTCACCCAGTCCGCCGCCGTCAACGCGGCTCTCAACGCCTTCAACCGCGAGCTGCTTGCCTGCCATATCCGCGGCTGCGTGAAGCGCGATCTGCTCGCGGGCGACGAGGGCGTCGTCGACGAGCTGGTCGAGACGGTGCAGAAACTGATGAAATAAAGGAAGCGTACGATGGAACAATACACTGTGACCGGCATGAGCTGCGCGGCCTGCAGCGCGCGCGTGGAGAAAGCCGTATCGGGCGTGGAGGGCGTCTCCTCCTGCTCGGTGAACCTGCTGACCAACTCCATGGGCGTGGAGGGCAGCGCCTCTCCGGAGGCGATCATCGCGGCCGTCGAGGCCGCGGGCTACGGCGCGGCGCGCAAGGGCGCGGCGAAAGCAGTCTCCCCCGCCGCGGAGGAGGACGCGCTGCGCGACCGGGATACGCCCGTCCTGAAGCGGCGGCTTCTGAGCTCGCTTGGTTTTCTGCTCGTGCTGATGTATATCTCGATGGGCCATGCGATGTGGGGCTTCCCCCTGCCCGCCTTTCTGGACGGCAACCCCGTCGCGCTGGGCCTTATGGAGCTGCTGCTCGCCGCGACCGTCATGCTGATCAACAAGAAGTTTTTCACAAGCGGCTTCCGCGGACTTCTGCACGGCGCGCCGAACATGGACACGCTCGTCGCGCTCGGCTCCGGCGTTTCGTTCGCGTACAGCACCGTCGCGCTCTTTGCGATGACGGCCGCCGTACAGCGCGGCGACGCGGCGGGCGCGCACGCCCTTCTGCATGATCTGTATTTCGAATCCGCCGCGATGATCCTCACGCTCATCACCGTGGGCAAGATGCTCGAGGCGCGTTCGAAGGGAAAGACGACGGACGCGCTGAAATCGCTGATGCGTCTCGCGCCGCAGACCGCCTGCGTCGAACGCGGCGGGAAGGAAGTGAGCGTCCCGATCGACGAGGTCGTGCGCGGCGACGTCTTCCTCGTGCGGCCGGGCGAGAGCATCCCCGTGGACGGCGTGGTGCTCAGCGGCGTCAGCTCGGTCAACGAAGCCGCGCTCACCGGCGAGAGCATCCCCGTCGACAAGGCCGCGGGCGACCGCGTCTCGGCCGCGACGGTCAATCAGTCGGGCTTTCTGCGCTGCGAGGCCGAGCGCGTGGGCGAGGATACCACGCTGAGCAAGATCATCAAAATGGTTGGCGACGCGGCGGCCACCAAGGCGCCGATCGCCAAGCTCGCCGACAGGGTGTCCGGCGTGTTCGTCCCCGCCGTGATCGCTGTCGCGCTCGTGACCTTCGCGATCTGGCTGCTGCTCGGGAAAGCCTTCGGCTATGCGCTCTCGCGCGCCATCGCCGTGTTGGTCATCTCCTGCCCCTGCGCGCTCGGACTGGCCACGCCCGTTGCGATCATGGTCGGAAACGGCGTCGGCGCGAAGAACGGCATCCTCTTCAAGACCGCCGTCTCGCTTGAGGAGGCGGGCAAGGCGCAGATCGTCGTGCTCGACAAGACCGGGACCGTCACGAACGGCGAGCCCGTCGTGACCGATCTGCTCCCGGCCGGGGGCGTGAGCGAGGAAGAGCTCCTCGCCGCGGCGCTGTCCCTGGAGAAGAAAAGCGAGCATCCGCTCGCCCGGGCCGTGACGGCCTACGCCGCCGAGCGCGGCACAGAGGGCCGCGAGGTTGAGGATTTCAGCGCTCTTCCCGGCAACGGGCTGCGCGCGAGGCTGGACGGCGTTGAGCTGCTCGGAGGCAGTCTCGCCTATATCTCCTCTCTTGCCTCGATCCCCCCGGAGCTGCGCGAGAAAGCCGACGCGCTGTCGGAAAAAGGCAAAACGCCGCTGCTTTTCGCCAAAGGCGGGGAGCTGCTGGGCGTGATCGCCGTGGCCGACACCGTCAAGGACGACGCCGCCGAGGCCGTGCGCGAGCTCAAGGGCATGGGGATCCATGTTGTTATGTTAACCGGTGACAACGCCCGCACCGCCGCCGCGATCGGCGCTCAGGTCGGCGCGGACGAAGTGATCTCCGGCGTGCTGCCCGACGGCAAGGAGAGCGTGATCCGCTCGCTGCAGCAGCGCGGCCGCGTCGCGATGGTCGGCGACGGCATCAACGACGCTCCGGCCCTGACGCGCGCCGACATCGGCATCGCGATCGGCGCGGGCGCGGACGTCGCGATCGACGCGGCGGACGTGGTGCTGATGAAAAGCCGCGTGCGCGATATCCCCGCGGCGATACGCCTCAGCCGCGCGACGCTCACGAACATCAAGGAGAACCTGTTCTGGGCCTTTTTCTACAATGTGGTCTGCATCCCGCTGGCCGCGGGCGCCTACGCCCGCTTCGGGCTGACGCTCAGCCCCATGATCGGCGCGGCGGCGATGAGCCTGTCGAGCTTCTGCGTGGTATCGAACGCGCTGCGGCTGAATCTAAAGAACATTTATGACCCGAGCAGGGACAAAGCGATCAAAAAAACGCTCGGCCAGAGCGATAAGGAGGAAACACCCATGACAAAGACCATGAAGATCGAGGGCATGATGTGCCCGCACTGCGAGGCGCGCGTGAAGAAGACGCTCGAAGCGCTCGAGGCCGTCTCTTCCGCGGAGGTGAGCCACGTCTCCGGCAGCGCCGTCGTGACGCTCGCCGCTCCGGTGGAGGACGAGGTCCTGAAGAAGGCCGTCGAGGCGCAGGGCTATGACGTGCTCGGGATCGAGTAAAGCGACAAAAAGCAGAAACAGGATCGATGCTCTCATCGATCCTGTTTTTGTTTATTCTCTTTCGCAGAGCTCCCGGATCACCTCGGAGGCGATCAGCAGTCCCGCGGCCGCCGGGACGAAGGAAACGCTGCCCGGCACCGGGCGGGGCGGATCGCCCTTGGTCTCCTCCCCTTCCTCCTCGACGTGCGGCAGCTCGGAGGAGCACAGCACCTTCAGATGCTCGACGCCGCGGCGCCGCAGCTCCTTGCGCATGACGCGCGCGAGCGGGTCGTTTGCCGTTTCTGCCAGGTCCGCCACGCGCAGCGCCGCCGGATCAAGCCGGTTGCCCGTGCCCATGCTGGCGATGATCGGCACGGACAGCTCCCGCGCGCGGAGCACGAGCGCGATCTTCGTGCTGACGGTGTCGATGGCGTCGACGATATAATCGCAGTCCTCCAGCGGGAGCTTTTCCACGTCCTGCGCCGTGACGAAGCTGTCCAGGCACCGGAGCCCGACCGCGGGGTTGATGTCCCGGGCCCGACTCGCGGCGGCCTCGGTCTTGGGCAGACCGAGCGTGGAATGCAGCGCGAGGATCTGCCGGTTGAGGTTCGTGAGGGCGAGCGTATCGCCGTCGACGAGCACGAAGGCGCCGACGCCGCCTCTTACCAGCGCCTCGAGTACATAGCTGCCCACCCCGCCCAGGCCGATCACGGCCACGCGGGCGCGCGCGAGCTTTTCCATGTTCTCCTTTCCGAGGAGCATCCGCGTTCTGGAAAACTGATCCGTCATGTCCGTCCCTCCGATCTCTTCTATGATAACGAAGCGGGCCGTCATTTGTCAACTTGAATTCGCCTGCGTTTCATACTATAATGGACCTGTTCGAACAAGCTTTTTCACGCGCCAAGGAGGCGAAACATGCCCATTTCCGAAGCCCAGGCCCAGTATGTCGCCGCGCTCAAGGCGGGGCAGAAATGCTATAAAGAGGCCGTTTTGAAAGGCGAATATCCCTACCCGCAGGTCCTCGACGAGATCTTTGACGAGCATCTCGCCGCGGGGCGTGCGGAGCTCGGCTTGATCGACGTGCCGATGGACCGCATCGTCGGCACCAAGAGCGAGGGACGGCGCAACGCCTTTGCCGCCAATTTCATGCCGCTGCTGCCGATGGAGACGGAATTCGGCAGCAAGTGGATCGCTCTCTGCGACGCCAATCTCGGCTCGGAGGGCATCCGCGATCCGATCCGCTGCTACGAATATCTCGGCCGTTTTTATGTTCAGGAGGGCAACAAGCGCGTCAGCGTGCTCAAGAGCTTCGACGCGCCGACGATCGCGGGTCAGGTCACGCGCATCATCCCCGTCCGGACGGAGGATGAGGAGATCCGGCTCTATTACGAGTTCATGGACTTCTACCGTCTCAGCCGGCTCTATCGCGTCTGGTTCAGCCGCTGCGGCTCGTACGGGAAGCTGCAGGCCGCGCTCGGCTTTGAGGCGGACCACGTCTGGACAGACGAGGAGCGCAAGCGCTTTCTGACCGCTTTCGGCGCCTTTGAGCGTGCGCTGGGCGCTCAGGGCGGCGAGACGGATCAGAACGCGAGCGATCTTTTTCTGCTGTGGCTGCAGCTCTACAAGCTCTCCGACATCAAGGAGATGACGGCAAAGGAGCTTTCCGCCTCGATCAAGCGGATCCTGCCCGACGCGAAGCTGCTCTCCTCGCCGCAGCCCATCGACGTGAGCACCGCTCCGGAGCAGAGCGGGAAGGGCATCCTCACCAAGCTGATCGACTCGGTGCTGCTGCCCGGCCATCTGAACGTGGCCTTCATCAACGACCGCGCGAGCGAGCAGAGCCCCTGGGTCTACGCGCACGAACAGGGCCGGATGCGCCTGGAGCAAGTCCTGGGCGACAAGCTGAGCGTACAGACCTATACCGCCCTCGAGGGCACGGAGCCGGACGCGCTCTTTGACGCCGCCGTCGAAGACGGGGCGCAGGTGATCTTCGCCACGACGCCCTCGCTCATCAGCGCCTGCCGCAGGGCGGCCGCCAAGTACCCCGACTGCAAGATCCTCAACTGCTCGGTGTCCATGCCCTTCCCCGGCGTGCGCACCTATTACAGCCGCATCTATGAAGGCAAGTTCATCTCCGGCGCCGTCGCCGGCGCGATGACGAAAACCGGCCGTCTCGGCTATATCGCCAGCAACCCCATCTACGGCGTGCCCGCCGGGATCAACGCCTTCGCGCTCGGCGCGTCGCTGACGAATCCCGACGCGGAGATCGTGCTGCGCTGGACCTGCGTTTCGCAGGACGCTATCTCCGAGCTGCGCGCCGAGGGCTGCGACATGATCGCCAACCGCGACGTCACGACCGAGCGGCAGGCGCACGAGGCTTACGGTCTCTGCCGCCAGGAAGCGGACGGCTCGCTCACGCCCATCCTCTCCCCCGTGTGGAACTGGGGCGAGTTCTATGTGCGTCTCATCCAAAGCATCTTTTCCGGCTCCTGGGAGGAGCTGGGCGAGAAGTCGCAGAAGGCCGTGAACTACTGGTGGGGCCTGAGCTCCGGCGTGGTGGACGTGCGTCCCTCCGAGGCGATGCCGGAGAGCATGGCCGCTCTTGCGGACATCCTCAAGCGCGGCGTCATCTCCGGCCAGATCGACCCCTTCCGCCGAAAGATCCTCAGCTCCGACGGCAGGCTCATCAACGACGGCAGCCGCAGCCTCTCGCCCGAGGAGATCCTCCACATCGACTGGCTGTGCGAGCGCGTCCGCGGCTCGATCCCCGGCTTTGACGAGCTGCTGGAGATGTCCCGGCCGCTGGTGCGGCTCCTGGGCGTTTACCGCGAGGCGATCCCGCCGGAAAAGGACGGGATACAGATATGAAGATCCTGCTGCTGGCCGACAAGGAAGACGCCTACCTGTGGGATTATTACCGTCCGGGGCATCTCGACGGGATCGATCTGATCCTCTCCTGCGGCGATCTGAAGGCGCATTATCTGAGCTTTCTCGTCACGATGGGCCGCGCGCCCGTGTTCTACGTGCACGGCAACCACGACCTGCGCTACCCGGTCGAGCCGCCGGAGGGCTGCGACTGCATCGAGGACAGGCTTGTCGAATACAAGGGCCTGCGCATCCTGGGTCTGGGGGGCAGCGCACGCTACTGCGACCAGCCCTTCCAGTATACCGAGCGGGAGATGAAGCGCCGCATCGCCAGGCGCCGTTTCGATCTGCGCAGAGCGGGAGGCTTCGACATCCTGCTCACGCACGCGCCGGCCGCAGGCTGGGGCGACGGGGAGGATTACGCCCACCGCGGCTTTGAATGCTTCAACACGCTCATCGACAAATACCGCCCGCGCTATCATGTGCACGGGCACGTCCACATGAATTACAGCTTCGGCGCGCCGCGCACCATGCAGCACGGTGACACGACGGTCATCAACGCATGGGAAAAATACCTGCTGGAGATCTGAGGAATGAAGGAAAAGTTTTCGATACAAGACATGATCTACGTCTCGCTCATGGCGGTCGTGATCGCGCTCTGCTCGTGGCTGAGCGTCCCCGCCGCCGTGCCCTTTACGATGCAGACCTTCGCCGTTTTCTGCGCGCTGCTGCTCCTCGGCGGCAGGCGCGGCCTGCTCGCGGTGGCGCTGTACATCCTGCTCGGCGCCTTCGGACTGCCGGTCTTTTCGGGCTTTCGGGGCGGGATCGGCGCGCTGCTCGGGCCGACGGGCGGCTATGTCCTCGGCTTTCTGCTCTGCGCGCTGCTGTACCGTCTTTTTGAGGGGAAGCTCCGCGACCTGATCCTGCTGATCCTGGGGCTGCTCGTGTGCTATCTCTTCGGCACGCTGTGGTTCGTGTACGTCTATTCCTCCGGCGGGAAGGAGATCGGCTTCGGCGCGGCGCTGATGCTCTGCGTCGTGCCCTACCTGCTGCCGGACGCGATCAAGCTGCTGCTGGCCTTCGTGCTGGCGCGGCGGGTGAAAAAAGCCGTGAAGCTGTAATACGGCAATAAAAAAGCAGCGCCCCGGCGGGCGCTGCTTTTTGTTGTATTTATCACTCTTCCTTGTCGATCAGGACCCAGGAGATCTTGTCGGGGTTGTCCGGCAGATAGTTCACGACGACCGGGACGAAGCGCCGCGCGGCGTCCTCCTCCGAGATCGAGTGCGTCACATCCTGGAGGTTGTAGGTGTAGGTGCCGCGGTCGGTCTCGTAGTACACACGGTCGAACAGCTTGAAGAACAGAGGCGTGTTCTGTCCCGTGCCCTGGTCGAGCTTGACGAGAGAAACGGGCGTGTAGCTGTAGATCGACAGCGCTTTGCCGTCCTCGCGGTCGGCCAGGCGCTGGGCCACACTGATGGCGAAGCCGCAGATACCGCCCTCGGCGCTGGGCGTTGTGGACATTTCGGCGTTGTACTGGAACTGGACCTCCCCCTTCTCGGGGTCCGGCACGGGGTGCCGCAGGTCGGCCAGCGCGACCTCGTCGAAGCCCAGGTCGTAAAGCTCCTGAGCCATCTCGACAACATAGTCGCGCACCTTCTGGCTGTAAGGATCGAGCCACATGCCTGTCTCGTCGTAATAGTTCATGCCCGAGGCCGTCTTGAGCGCGACGAGCGTGCTGTAGGCGGGATAGCGCTCGTCCACGCAGCAGCTGATCTTCGCCACGAGATAGACGTTTTTCGCCTTGAGCATGTCCACATAGCGCTGGATCGAGTTGGTGATCTCGTTTTCGATCGACAGGCCGTAGCCCACCGCGGCGCTGGAGCGGGAATACCACATCAGGTTGCCGCTGCGGGGCTTCATCTCGATCATCAGCGCGTTGCCGGTCTGCAGACGGGCGGCGTACTCTTCCAGCTTTTCAAGCGTGATGTCCTCGTGCGGGACGTAGATCGCGCGCACGGCCTTCACATCCGTACGGGCGATGGGCTGGATGCTCGAATAATCCGCCTGGTCGAAACGGATCTCGACCGTGGTATGCTCAAGCGGCGCTTCCTCTTCTCCGATCGTTCCGCCGGAGGATGACGCGCTCTCCCCCTCGAGGAAGGGCAGGACGACCTTGACCTCGTCCTTGGTGATGACGGCGTACTTCTGCATGCTGTAAAAGAGCACCACCAGCAGCGCGATGAGCGCGACCGCCACGGCGACGATCACGTAATAATGGCTTTTTTTCTTTTTGCTGCCTTTGTAAAATTCCGCGTTTCTGGCCATGGGAAACCTCTTAATCCTCTATCATGGAGATCCTTCTCTTGTGGCGTTCGTCCCCGGAAAAGGGCGTGTCGAGGAAGGTGTCGACGATCTTCAGCGCAAGGCCGGGGCCGACGACGCGGCCGCCGAGCGCGAGGATGTTGGCGTCGTTGTGCAGTCTCGTCGCCTCGGCGCAGAAGCAGTCGGTGCACAGAGCCGCGCGGATGCCGGGGATCTTGTTGGCCGTGATCGAGATGCCGATGCCCGTCCCGCAGATCAGGATGCCCCTTTCGCACTCGCCGGAGGCGACGGCATGGGCAACCGCTTTGCCGTAAACGGGATAGTCGCAGCTCTCCGGCGTGTAGGTGCCGAAGTCCCTGTATTCGAGGCCCCGCTTTTTCAGATGGGCCATGATCTCCTGCTTGAGCTCAAATCCGCCGTGGTCGCTTCCGATCGCGATCATGTGCTTTTCCTCCGCAAATCTCAAAATTGTTTCGGTTGGTTTTTGATCTAACCAAGATATTTTATCATTATCTCGGAAAACTATCAAGTATGAAAAACGCGGCAGGGACTTCCCTGCCGCGTTTGCATACAAAGATCAGATCATGATGCCGCGCTGCTTCGCTTCAAAGCTCAGCTGGTCGCGGAAATCGGGATGCGCGATGGCGATGAGCTGGCGGGTACGGCTCGCCAGGCTCTGGCCGCGCAGATGCGCCACGCCGAACTCGGTGACGATGTAGTCCACGTCGTTCTTGCTCGTCGTGCAGACCGCGCCGGGCGTGAGGGTGGACTTGATCTTGCTGATCGCGCCGCCCTTGGCCGTGGAGGAGAAGGCGATAAAGCTCTTGCCGCCCTTCGACTGCGTCGCGCCGCGGACGTAGTCGATCTGCCCGCCGGAGCCGGACATGTGCTTGGTGCCGACGCTCTCGGCGCAGACCTGACCCCAGAAGTCCACCTCGAGAGCGGCGTTGATGGAGATCATGTTGTCGTTGCGGCAGATGACGTTCGGGTCGTTGACGTAGTCCACCGGCATGAGCGCGATGGCGGGGTTGTCGTTGATATAGTCGTAGATACGCTGCGAGCCGAAGGCGAAGGTCGTGACGGACACGCCGCGGTGGATCTGCTTTTTGCTGTTATTCACCGCGCCGCACTCGATCAGCTCGACCATCGAGTCGGTAAACATCTCGGTGTGGATGCCGAGGTCGTGCTTTTGCTTGAGCGCCATGCCCGTCGCGTCCGGGATCGCGCCGATGCCCAGCTGGATGCAGGCCCCGTCGGGGATCAGCTCGGCGATGTAACCGCCGATCGTCTTGCTGGTCTCGTCGATGTTGGCCGCGGGCAGGACCGGCAGGGGCATGTTGTTCTCGATGATGCCGTCCACCTGGCTGACGTGGATCTGCAGGCCGCAGACCGCGCGGGGCTGGCGATCGTTCACCTCGATGAAGATGCGCTTGGATTTCTCAAGCATGGCCTCGCTGTAGGACGAGACGCAGCCGAGCGAGAAGTAGCCGTGCTCGTCCATCGGCGAGACGGAGGCGCAGACCACGTCATAGTCGTAATACCGGCGGATCAGGCCGGGGATGTCGCGGTAATAGTTCGGGATGAAGTCCGCAAAGCCGGCGTTGATGGCCTTTCTGGCGCCGCCGCCCGCGAACCAGGACACGCCGTTGATCTTCCCGTCCAGGGACTTGTCCGCATAGAATTCCAGGGGGTAAACGTCAAGCAGCGTCTGCACCTTGACGTCTTTGAGCCCGCCCTGCGCCGCTCTCGCGGCGAGCGCGCTCATGATCGCCGGGGTGTGCGCCGTCGCGGCGTCCATGCCGATGACCCAGCCGCTTTCCACTCTCGCTGCCAGAGAGGCGGCGTCCGTCAGTTTCTGTCTGTACTGCTCGGAATAGTCGTTCATGTCTTCCTCCGTCAATGTTTTCTTCCGCGGCGCGGACGGTCGGCATACAGACGGTTGTCCGCGATGCGGCTGTCCGACTCCTGCATGAATTTTTTGAGCTTGTCCTCGAATTCCTGGTTCTCGCTGCGCGGCGCGACCTCGCCCATTCGGGGCGCGGGATTCTCGCGCGGCCGCTCGTTTTCCGGCCTGTGCGGGGCGCGCGGAGCCCTTGCGGGCGCGGCTGCGCCCTGCTCCTCCGCCCGTTTGATCGACAGATTGATCTTTCCGTCTTCGCTGATGTTCAGCACGCGTACCTTAACGCTCTGACCCACCTGAACGAATTCGTTCACGTCAGAGACATAGGCATTCGCGATCTCGGAAATATGTACGAGCCCGCTCTTGCCCTCCGGCAGCAGCACGAACGCGCCGAACTTTGCGATACTGGTGACCTTGCCTTCCACGACTGATCCGATTTCCAGTGCCATATTATCCCTCTTTATCCTCAGCATTGGTAAAGTAAAAAATTGTTTCGTCCGGCATGACAAGTCCCAGCCGTTCACGCGCCAATTTTTCGATCTCACGGTCATCCGGCCAGGAGTCCAGCTCGCGCGCGAGCGCGTCCGTCTCCTCCCGGAGCGTCTGCACCTCCGAACTGAGCGTCCGGCGTGCGTTTTCCGCCTCCTCCAACAAGCATTTGACGACGCAGAAGCGCAGAATACCGTACGCAAGCAGCGCCGCGATCACGATCCCGATGATCCTGGACATGGTTTTTTCGCCCGTAGGTTCACAACCTCTCAAACAAGTATTACTATAGCTTACTCCCTTTGAAAATGGAAGTGTTTATTTCACTTTTTCCCGCTGTTTTTTCAGGAAAACAGCGCATTTTTCCCGGCAATTTCCAAAAAATGGCGTTATGGAAGGACTGACGCCGAAGAGATACAGCCCGAAGATCGTCAAAAAGGAGAAGGGCTCCCAGAATCCCGGGCGGCCGCCGCAGAAGACCATGCCCGTGAGGAACATAGCGCCGGTGCAGAAAAGGCAGAAAACCACATCGCAGATCACGCCGAGGGCCTGTCCCCTTCCCCGGCGGACGGCCCCGAGAAGATCGTAGAGCAGCCCCGCGAGCAGCCCGCAGAAGGCGGCGGCCGCGATGGATATCGTCTGTGCGCCGATCGTGACGCGCATGCCTTATCCGAAGATCCGTTTCCACAGCGGCGAGACCGCCGCCGTCTCCTCGTAGCACAGCTCGCCGATCCTGCCGCGCAGCTCCAGAAGCCCGGCGTCCAGGTCGATCTTGTCGATATGCAATCCCTCCCCGCGGATCGAAAGCTCGCCCATGTCCGTTGTAAGGACGATCAGGCTCTCGTCAAAGCCGTTCACGTCGCTCACGCCCGTGAGCCGCAGCTTTTCCCGGTTTTCCATCTGCAGCGCGTGCGGACGCGCCAGCGCCTCCGCGCTTTTCCCGCTCATGCTCATCTCCATCGCCTCCGTTCATAATATATATCGCGCCGAGGGCGAAATATGTCCGCTTCAAAGGGCTTGAATACAATTGACTTTCCTTCGCCGGCTTGATAATATAAGCTATTGGAAAGGGCATTCCTTTCCTCATATGATCGTTTAGAAAGAGGGATCATCATGGACAGATCCAGCGGCGTTTTGATGCCGATGAGCTCGCTCCCCTCCCCGTACGGGATCGGTACGATGGGCAGGAGCGCCTATCGTTTCGTAGATTTTCTCAAGCGTTCCGGCCAGCGTTACTGGCAGCTTCTTCCCCTGGGGCCGACCAGCTACGGCGACAGCCCCTACGCCTCCTTCTCCACCTTTGCGGGCAACCCCTACTACATCGATCTCGATCTGCTGATCCGCGACGGGCTGCTGAAGAAAAGCGAAGTCGAGAACGTCTTCTGGGGATCCGACGAGGAGCGCACCGATTACGGCGCGATCTACGTGAGCCGCTTTACCGTGCTGCGCAAGGCCTATGAGCGCGGGATCGAGCGCTACGCCGCGGAGTTTGCCGCCTTCCGCGCGGAGAACGCCTCGTGGCTGGAAAACTACGCGCTGTTCATGGCGCTCAAGGCGCATTTCGGTATGCGCAGCTGGGTCGAGTGGGAGGACGAGGATATTCGTCTGCGCAAGCCGGAGGCCGTGAAGAAATACGGCCGCGAGCTCGCGGGCGACGTCTCCTTCTACGCTTTCCTGCAGTTCCTCTTCTTCCGCCAGTGGAACGCGCTGCGCGCCTACGCCCACGAAAAGGGCATCCTCTTTATCGGCGACGTGCCGATCTATGTGGCGCTCGACAGCGCCGACGTGTGGAGCGAACCGAAATACTTCCAGCTCGACGAGGAAAACCTGCCCGTCGAGGTCGCCGGCTGCCCGCCCGATCCCTTCACCGCGGACGGCCAGCTCTGGGGCAACCCGCTCTACGATTACGATGTGATGAAGAAGGACGGCTTCGGCTGGTGGATCCGCCGGATCGAAGGCGTCGGCAAGCTCTACGATGTGATCCGCATCGACCACTTCCGCGGATTCGAGAGCTACTGGGCCGTCCCTTACGGCGATGAGACCGCCCGGCGCGGCCGCTGGAAAAAGGGCCCCGGCATGGAGCTTGTCGGCGTGCTGACCTCCTGGTTCCACGATCTGCGCTTCATCGCGGAGGACCTCGGCTATACGACGCCGGAGGTTGAAAAGCTCCTGGCCGATTCCGGTCTGCCCGGCATGCGCGTGCTGGAGTTCGGCTTCGATCCGACGGGCGACGCGCCCTATATGCCGCACAACT
>JBGUZD010000102.1:0-4845 GCA_045222695.1 Candidatus Limivicinus sp. | reverse complement strand
TTCTCCATCGCGCTGGGCGCGTATCTGCCCCAGTTTCCGAGCCTCGTGCCGGAATTCGAGAGCCAGTACGAGGACTTCAAAAAGCGCATCCCCGACACGGTCGAGCTGATCGACGGCGGCCTCGTCACGACGAAGGAGCTGGCCATGGCCGCGGGCGACAAGTTCCGCGCGGCGGACGTCGACCTCGTGATCCTCCAGCTGCTGACCTATGCCACCAGCTACAACATGCTCCCGGCCGTGCGCGATCTGGACGTGCCCGTGGTGCTGGTCAATCTCCAGAAGAAGCTGGCGCCCGACTACGCCAACACCGACACCGCGACCTGGCTCGGCGAGCTCTACGCCTGCGGCGCCGTGGGCGAGATGGTGGCCGACCTGGAGCGCGCGGGCAAGCGCCATGCGGTGATCACCGGCGTCGTCGAGGGCGGAGACCCCGAGGTGGACGCCGAGATCGCCGACTGGTGCCGCGCCGCGCAGGTGCGCCGGAGATTCCGGGACACGAACCTCGCGCAGATCGGCCGGCCCTACCCCGGCATGATGGACCTCTACATCGACGAGACCAACCTCTACCACCGCATGTGGCTCTACACCAAGCAGTTCGACTGGGAGAAGATGTGGGCAATCGCCGACGACGTAACCGACGATGGCGCGATCCGCGCCAAGGCGCAGGAAATCCTCGACACCTTCGAGATCGAGGGCGGCGGCACGATCGAAAAGGTCTGGGACATGGCGCGCTACGTCGTGGCCTTCGAGCAGTGGGTGAAGGACGAGCAGCTCGGCTTCGTGGCCTCCCACTATGACGGCTTTGCCCAGGGCGTGGCCGGCAAGCTCGACTCCATGCTGATCCCCGCCTTCTCCATGCTCATCAAGCAGGGCACGGCCTGCGCCGTCGAGGGAGACATCAAGGTCGCGATGGCGATGTCGATCCTCAAGACCATCTCCGGTATGGGCCAGCTCTCCGAGATGTACTCCATCGACTTCCCCGCAGACATCTGTATCATCGGGCATTCCGGCTCGGGCGACGCGGACTTCTCGCTGGATCGCAAGCCCACGATGAAGATCGTACCCGTGTTCCACGGCAAGACCGGCGGCGGGTATCTCACGCAGTTCTACCCCGCAAGCGGCCCCGTCACCTACCTCGGCATCACGCAGGATAAGGACGGCCACTTCAAGTTCGTCGTCGCCGAGGGCGTGAACGAGAAAGGCCCGATCTTCACCTTCGGCGACACCAACATGCGCACCCGCTTTTCCTGCGGCGCGCGCGAGTTCTGCAACCGCTGGAGCGAGGCCGGCCCGACCCACCACATGGCCGCAGCCACCGGCCGCTGGATCGACACCATCCTGAAGGTCGCCAAGATCTTCAACGTCCCCGTGGATATCATCACGAGATAAAGGAGAGAATACTATGAAGGTTTTGGACGCTGAATTTGTCAAAGGCTTCATGCGCATGGCCGACGACGGCTGGCGGCAGGGCTGGCACGAGCGAAACGGCGGCAACCTCAGCTACCGCGTCAAGCCCGAGGAGATCGAATCCGTGAAGGAAGAGCTCGTCCCCGGCGAGTGGAAGCCCATCGGCGCCTCCGTGCCGAAGCTGGCAAGGGAGTTCTTCCTCGTCACCGGCTCGGGCAAGTATTTCCGCAACGTCACCATCAGGCCCGAGGACAGCTTCTGCATCATCGAGCTCGACGGCAAGGGCGAGAACTACCGCGTCTGCTGGGGCCTTGTGAACGGCGGCCGCCCGACGAGCGAGCTGCCCAGCCACCTGATGAACCACGAGGTCAAAATGCTCGCCACGAACGGCAGACACCGCGTCATCTATCACGCGCACCCGGCCAACATCATCGCGCTGACCTTCGTCCTGCCCCTGACGGACGAGGCCTTTACCCGCGAGCTCTGGGAGATGGCGACCGAGTGCCCGGTGGTCTTTCCCGACGGCGTCGGCGTGGTGCCCTGGATGGTGCCCGGCGGCCGCGATATCGCCGTGGCGACGAGCGAGCTGATGAAGAAGTACGACGTGGCCATCTGGGCCCATCACGGCATGTTTGCCTCCGGCGAGGACTTCGATCTCACCTTCGGGCTGATGCACACCGTCGAAAAGAGCGCCGAGATCCTGGTCAAGGTCCGCTCCATGACGCCGCAGAAGCGCCAGACCATCACGCCCGACGAGTTCCGCCGCCTCGCAAAGGACTTCGGCGTGACTCTGCCCGAGAAGTTCCTCTTTGAAAAAGACTGACAGGCGCCCCGCCTGACGGCAAAATCCCCGAAGCCCGGGTCTCACGGGCTTCGGGGATTTTATCATGCGCAAAAAAACAGTGCCGCAGACCGCGAAGACAATTGCCGCCCGGTCCGGATCGTGATATAATAACCTGTAATTGAAATGATTCCCGACCGCAGAACAGCGGGACTTGAAAAATGCGCTCCGTCGCAGGAGGGAAGGACCATGGCAGGAAGCAAATCGCTTTTTGATGAATACCTGGCGCAGGAAGTGGAGAACAGCAAGGGCGTCCGTTTCCCGGTCAAGACCGGGATCCTGAGCCGCCTGCTGATCCGCGAGGCGCGCTGCGACGATCTTCATCCCAACCCGGAGGATGAGTTCTGCTCCCCGCAGATCGGCCCGAATTACAAGATCATCTCCGCGTATCAGCAGCAGTATGTGGACGCGCTGAAGATGTCCCAGCATTATTACGAGGGCGAGCCGATCATCGTCGAGCGGACGCATCCGGACGGATATCGGATCATCAACGGGCATCACCGCTGGGCTGCCGCGCTGCGGACCGGACAGGCGAAGATCCCGATCCGGGTCGTCAACCTCACGCACGAGGAGGACGTAAAAAAGATCCTCGAGAATTCCCGGCATACGAAGCGCGCGGCGATCGATCTCGACGAGGTGATCTTCCGCAGGGAGGGCGAAGCGCCGCTGGAACGGCCGCTGCCCTTCCCGTGGAGCCGGCTGTATAAAGAACGGATCCGTCTGGGCGTGCCGGCGCTGTTCCATCTCCTCGCCAAAAACGGCTATGATATCTGGCTGTACTCGGCGCAGTACTATTCCACAGACTATATTCAGAACCTGTTTCGCAGATACCACGTCCGGGTTGACGGCGTCATCACGGCGATCGGCAAGCGGGCTCACGCGGCCGGCGACGCGGGGAAAAAGCTCGAAAAGCAGATCACGGACAAGTATCAGTACACGCTCCACATCGACAACGAAACGGTCCTGCAGATCTTCAGCGGCTCGAAGGAATTCCGCGACTTCCCCCTCGGCGGCGAGAGCGCCGACTGGTCAAAAGAGGTCATGGACGCGGTGAAGACGATCGAAAAGGGCGAGGGAGAAAACGAGCGGCCATGAGAGTTTCCTTCGATCTGGACGAGGTGCTTTTCGTCTCGCCCCAAACGCACAAGACCGAACCGCCGCTGCCTTTCCCGCTGAACCGCATTTTCCGGGAGCGGCTGCGCCTGGGAACGCCGGGGCTGATCCGCTCGCTGCAAGAGCTCGGCTATGAGGTATGGATCTACACCTCGTCCTTCCGCACGGAGAAATATATCCGGCGGCTGTTCCGCTGCTACGGCGTGCGCCTCGACGGGATCGTGAACGGCGAGCGGCACCTGCGCGAGGTCCAGCGAGGCAACAGCTCTCCGCTGCCCCAGAAGCTGCCCAACCGTTACCGGATCTCCCTGCATGTGGACGACGAAAGCGTCGTCTGCTCCTGGGGCAGAGAGTATGGCTACGAGACCTATCAGCTCAACGCGCAGGACGACGACTGGAAAGAAAAGATCCTGCAGAGGGCGAAAGCGGTACAGGAAAAAGAACGCCGCATCAGAGAACAGGCGCCGTCGTTCTGACACGGCGGAGCCGTCTTCCGCATCTGCAGAAAGAAAGGAATATGTGCCATGAAACCGCGCAGACGCGTCGTCGCGCTCGGGCTGCTCCTGCTTATGCTGGCGGCAGCAGGCTGCGCCTCGGCAAAAACAGACGTTCAGACGGAATTCGGCATTCGGGCGGACAACGAATATATGCAGGTCGCGATCGACGAGGCGCTCGACGGGATCAGCCGTCAGCACGGAGGCCCCTTCGGCTGCGTGATCGTCAAGGACGGCAGGATCGTCGGACAGGGCCACAACCGGGTGCTGAAGAACAACGACCCGACCTGCCACGGCGAGGTCTCCGCGATCCGGGATGCCGGGCAGAAGCTCGGCACCTTCGATCTGAACGGCTGCGAGCTGTACACGACGGGCGAGCCCTGCCCGATGTGTCTGTGCGCCTGCCTGTGGGCGAACATCGACAGGGTGTATTACGGCTGTACGATCGAGGACAACGAGCTCATCGGCTTCCGCGACGAGGATTTCGACGAGCTCTTCGGCGGACGCGAGGCCTTCTCGGACTATCTCGTCTGCATCGACCGGGAGGCCTGCCTGCAGCTCTTCGACGCTTATATGCATATGGATCGGACAAATTACTGAGGAGACAGGGATGAAAAGATCTATCTTCACACGCGTCTTCGCGCTTATTCCGGCGCTTTCCCTGCTCGTCCTGTGTACGGGCTGCGGAAAGCGGGAGGAAAAGGAGAAGAGGCTCCCCGGGACGATCATCGAGGAGATGGTCGTGGATTACGGCAGCTACGGCGACGAGGCGAACGCGCACATCGAAGCGCTGCTGGAAGAGCTGGGAGCCGTCGACGCGGACACCGCCGCGCGCTGGGCGCGCATCATGCCGCTGTGGAAAGCCGCCAATGCGGATCTGAAACTCAACTACGACGTCCTCCCGGACGGTCTTCCGGACACCGACGAGCTTTGTCTCGTCGTGCTGGGCTTTCAGCTCGCGCCGGACGGCAGCATGCGCGACGAGCTGAT
>JBGUZD010000101.1:0-11367 GCA_045222695.1 Candidatus Limivicinus sp. | reverse complement strand
ATAGGCCGAATAGAAGGCCAGCGGCTCGTGCACCTTGAACCAGGCGATGCGGAAGGCCATCATGACGTAGGCCACCGCGTGGGCCTTCGGGAACAGGTACTGGATCTTGCGGCAGGACTCGATCCACCAGTCCGGCACGCCCAGGCCCTTCATCTCGTCCACGATGCCCGCGGGCCAGGATTTACCCTTGTGGATGGCGCCCTTGCGCACCGCCTCCATGAACTGGAAGGCCAGCGAGGGCTGCATCCCCTTCTGGATCAGATAGAGCATGATGTCGTCGCGGCAGCCGACGGTCTCGTTGACCGTCGCCGTCCCGTTCAGGACGAGATCGCGGATGTTGCCGGCCCACACGTCCGTGCCGTGCGAGAAGCCCGAGAGCCGCACCAGGGTGTCGAACTGCCGCGGCTGGGTGTCCACCAGCATCTGCCGGGTGAAGGGCGTGCCGAACTCCGGCACGCCGATCGAGCCGGTCTTGCCGATGATCGGGTCGTCCTCCGGCAGGCCGAGCACCTCCGGCGAGGTGAAGATCGACATGGTCTCGGGGTCGGACAGCGAGATCTCGCGGGCGTTCACGCCCGTCATGTCCTCCATCATGCGGATCATGGTCGGGTCGTCGTGGCCCAGCTCGTCGAGCTTGAGGAGGTTGGCCTCCATGCAGTGATACTCGAAGTGGGTCGTGATGATGTCGCTGTTGGGGTCGTCGGCCGGGTGCTGGACGGGGCAGAAGTCGGTCACGTCCATATCCTGCGGGATGATGACGAGGCCGCCGGGATGCTGGCCGGTCGTGCGCTTGATGCCGACGAGCCCGTGCGTCAGGCGGTTCTCCTCGGCCTTTGTGGCGCGGATGCCGCGCTCTTCCAGATATTTCTTGACGTAGCCGTAGGCCGTCTTGTCCGCCAGCGTCCCGATCGTCCCGGCGCGGAACACGTGGTCCGAGCCGAAGAGCGTCTCGGTGTATTTATGCGCCTTCGCCTGGTATTCGCCCGAGAAGTTCAGGTCGATATCGGGCGTTTTTTCATTTCCCGGGAAGCCGAGGAAGGTCTCGAAGGGGATGTCGAAGCCGTCGCGGCGCATGCGTGTGCCGCAGTCCGGGCAGTCCTTTTCGGGCATGTCCGCTCCGCAGCCGTAGCTGCCGTCGGTCACGAACTCGCTGTGGCAACACTTGGGACAGACGTAGTGCGCCGGCAGGGAGTTGACCTCGGTGATGCCGGACATATAGGCCACGATCGACGAGCCGACGCTGCCGCGGCTGCCGACGAGGTAGCCGTGCTCGAGCGAGTTCTGCACCAGCTTCTGCGCGCTCATGTAGATCACGTCGTAGTGGTGCGACAGGATCGTGTTGAGCTCGGTGTCCACGCGGCTGCGCACGATCTCGGGCGGGTTTTGCCCGTAGATGCGGTGCATCTTGTCGTAGACCAGCTCCTTGAGCTGCTCGGCCGAGCGCTCGATCCTGGGCGGGAACAGGTCCTTGGGCAGCAGCTCGATGGGCTCGACCATGTCTGCGATCGCGCGCGTGTTCGTGATGACGACCTCGCGGGCCGTCTCCTCGCCGAGATAGGCGAACTCGGCGAGCATCTCGTCCGTCGTGCGGAAATAGATCGGGCAGTCGCGGTCGGCGTCCGAAAACTTCTTGGCCGCCTGCAGGATCTTTCGATACTGCTCGTCCTCGGGGTCGAGGAAGTGCACGTCGCTGGCCGCGACGACTCTCTTGCCCAGCTTTTTGCCCAGCGCGAGGATCGTGCGGTTGTAGTCCTGCAGCACCGTCTCGTCCTTGACCACGCCGTTTTCCACGAGGAAGCCGTTGTTGCAGATCGGCTGGATCTCCAGATAGTCGTAGAACGAGGCGATCCGTTCGAGCTCCTTCTGGCTCGCGCCCTTCATCACCGCGCCGTAGAGCTCGCCCATGCCGCAGGCCGAGCCGACGAGGATGCCCTCGCGGTGCTGGACAAGCAGGCTCTTGGGGATGCGCGGGACGTGATAGAAGTATTTCAGATAGCTCTGCGAGATCATCTCGTAGAGGTTTTTCAGTCCCTTGCGGTTCAGGACGAGCAGCACCATGTGGTAGGTCTTGTCCACATCCGTGCGGCGCAGCGTGTGATAGACCGTTTCGATGTCGTCCACGGTCCGCGCGCCCTGCGCGGCGAGCATGGGCAGAAAGCGGCCCATGATGCGCGCCACGACCATCGCGTCGTCCGAGGCGCGGTGGTGGTTGAACTTGGGCAGGCCCAGGTGGTTCGACACGATATCGAGCTTAAAGCGCTTGAGCTCGGGGCACAGCGCCTGGGACAGGGCGAGCGTGTCGAGGAACACGGGGGAAAAGCGGATCCGGTGCCGCCGCGCGGCGGCGCTCATAAAGCCCACGTCGAAATGGGCGTTGTGCGCGATCAGCGGGCGGTCGCCGGCAAAGGCAAGGAATCGGCGAAGCGCCTCTTCCTCCTTCGGCGCGCCCTGCACGTCGCTCTGCCGGATGCCGGTGAGCTCGGTGATGTCCGCGGGGATCGGCATTTCCGGGTCGACGAAGGTGTTGAACTCGCGCACGATCTCGCCGCCGGAGAAGATCACCGCGCCGATCTCGGTCATGCGGTCGCTCTGCGCGTTGAGACCGGTCGTCTCGATGTCGAAGGCGACGAACTCGGTATCCAGGGGCAGGCGGCTCTTGCCGATGACGGCGCTGTTGCCGTCCATGTCGTTGGTGAAGTAGCACTCCATGCCGTAGATGATCTTGACGCCGTGCTTTTTTCCCGCCTGCCACATGTCCGGGAAGGCCTGCGCGACGCCGTGGTCGGTCACGGCGATGGCGGGCATGCCCCAGTAGGCCGCCCGCTCGACGATCTTTTTCGGCTCGGTCAGCGCGTCGAGCGCGGAAAAACGCGTGTGCATGTGCAGCTCGACGCGCTTTTCGGGCGCGTCGTCGGTGCGGATCATCTTCTTGCCCTTCATGATATGGCGGGGGTCGATGACCAGATCGTCGTCGTATTTGCTGAAGACGACCTCGCCCTGCACGAACAGATGCATGCCCGCTCCGATCGCCTTGATGACCGAACGGTCGTCGTCGGAGCGCAGGAACTTGCTCACGCGGATCGAGCCGGTGTTGTCCGTGATATCGAAGCAGAGCACCGCGCCGCCGTTTTTCACCTCGCGGCTGGTGACGTCGATCACGTCGCCCTCGACGCAGACCTTGCCGGAGTCCATCCCGAGCGTGCGCATTTCGACGGGCTTCGCCTTGATGGCCTTGCCCATGAGCACGCTGCCCTTCGGCGGCTCGCCGGAGCGCGGCGCGGCGCTGACGGCGGGGGCCGTGGCGGCCTTCTGGCGCGGATAGTCCGGGATGATCGCCGCGCCGGAGAGCGCGTAATCGGCGCGCAGCCGCTCGGAGAGCAGCGCGATATCCGCCATGGAGGGCATGGCGGCGAAATGCGCGCTGACCGTGAGGAGCTTCTCGCCGAAGTCGATCTGCACGTCGGTCACATATGCCTTATCCAGCCCGCCGCAGCACTCGCAGAGCTCGGCGCAGCCGGGGAACATCGTCAGAAAGGGGGTGTGCTCGCTCATGCCTCGCCGTCCTCTTCGATCATATCCAGCAGCGCCCCGAACAGCTCGTCATAGGGATAAGTCCCCACGACGACGCCTTTTTTGAAGATCAGGCCCTTGTCGCGGCCGCCGGCGATGCCGTAGTCGGCCTCGCGCGCCTCGCCCGGACCGTTGACCACGCAGCCCATCACCGCCACGGTGATGTCGCGCCCGATGTGCTTTACGGCCTCCTCGACGCGCTGCGCCAGCGAGATCAGGTCGATCTCGGTGCGCCCGCAGGTCGGGCAGGAGACGAACTTCACGCCGCCGCTGCGGACGCCCGCGGCCTTGAGGATCGCGATCCCGACCTTGACCTCCTCGACGGGATCGGCCGTCAGCGAGACGCGGATCGTGTCGCCGATGCCCTCGGAGAGCAGCGTGCCGATGCCGACGGCGGACTGGACCGTGCCGTTGAAAAGCGTGCCCGTCTCGGTCACGCCCAGGTGCAGCGGGTAGGGGAAGACCTCGGCCGCGGCGCGGTAGCTCGCGATCGAGAGCGGCACGGAGGAGGACTTGAGCGAGAGGCAGATATCGTCGAAATCGTACTTGTTCAGCAGCGCGATATGGCCCCGCGCGCTCTCCACGAGCGCCTCGGGGCAGGGATGGCCGTATTTTTCGAGCAGGCCCTTTTCCAGGCTGCCCGCGTTCACGCCGATGCGGATCGGGATGTTCCGCTTCCGGCAGGCCTCCGCGACGGCTTTGACGTTCTCCTCGCCGCCGATGTTGCCGGGGTTGATGCGGATCTTGTCGATGCCGCGCGCCGCGGCCTCGAGCGCGAGACGGTAGTCGAAGTGGATGTCGCCCACGAGCGGGATGTGCACGCGCTCCTTGATCGCGGAGATCGCCTCCGCCGCGCGCATGTCGGGGATGGCCAGGCGCACGATGTCGCAGCCGGCCTCCTCGAGCGCGAGGATCTGGGAGACCGTCGCCTCGACGTCCCAGGTCTTGGTGCAGCACATCGACTGCACGCTCACGCGCGCACCGCCGCCCACGGCGACGGAGCCGACGCGTATCTGCTTGGTGTTCTCTCTTTTCATGTCTTCGTCACTATCCTGAAAATATCGTGGAACAGCACGTAGGCCATCAGCGCCAGCAGCAGGATCATGCCCGCCGCGTGCACGTAGCCCTCGTACCTGGGATCGAGCTTCTTTTTTGTGATCGCCTCGATCAGCGCCGTCACCAGCAGGAAGAAGATCCGCCCGCCGTCCAGCGCGGGGATCGGCAGCATGTTCATCACCGCGAGGTTCACCGCGATGAAGGCGCCGAGGTAGAAGATGTCGTAGAGGCCCGCAGAAACGCTCTCGGCCTGTTCGCCCGTTTCGGCCATCATGTCCACGATGCCGACCGGGCCGGCGAGGTCGTTGACCGAGACCTTGCCGTGCACGAGCTGGCCGAGCGCGTCCCATACCATGCGCACGAACTCCATCGTCGTCGCGCCGGCATAGCGCAGCTTGTTGCCCAAGCTCGGCTCGTCGACGCCGAAATAGAAGCCGTACATCTTCTGCGCCTGCCCCTCGTACTCGACGGGCACCATGCGGTAGTCCTCCAGCTTCACGCGTCGGCCGTCGCGGCGCAGGACGATGTCGTGCGTCTCGCCGCCGGCGTTGAGGAAGTCTCCCACGTCGTAGTACTGCCACACGCGCCTGCCGTCGATGCGCAGGAAGCGGTCGCCCGCCTGCAGGCCCTCGGCGCTCTCGTAGGGACAGCCCTCCATGAAGTCGGCGATGACCGGGGCGCGGAAGCCGCCCGCGTTCGAGAACAGGATCAGCACGATGAGATAGCCCGTCAGGAAGTTCATCGCCGAGCCCGCGGCGAGAATGATGAAGCGCTTCCACGCCTTCTGATTGGTGAAGGCGCGCTCGTCGCCCGTGTCCTCGTCCTCTCCCTCCATCGCGCAGAAGCCCCCGAAGGGGATGCAGCGGAGGGAATAGAGCGTCTCGCCCTTTTGCTTTTTGACGATCGCCGGGCCCATGCCGACGGCGAACTCGTTGACCTTGACGCCGCAGGCCTTGGCCGCGGCGAAGTGTCCGAGCTCGTGCACGGCGACGAGCAGGCCGAAGATCAGGATGCCGATGAGGATAAACAGGATGCTCATTTACAGATACTTCTCCGTTACAAAATCGCGCGCAGCGCGGTCGTATGCCAGGATCGTGTCGAGATCCTCCGCGCGCGCATAGCCCAGCGCGTCGACCGCGGCCGCGGCCGCGTCGTAGATGCGGTTGTAGCCGAGCTCTCCGCGAAGGAAGGCGTGCACGGCCACCTCGTTGGCGGCGCTCATCACGCAGGGGGCGAGACCGCCCTCGCGCGCGCAGTCCATCGCGAGCCTGAGACAGGGCGTTTTCTCATAGTCCGGCGCCTCGAAGCTCAGATCGCGCAGATGATAGAAGTCCAGATGCTCGAACATGCTCGCGCATCTTTCCGGGTAAGTCAGCGCCAGCTGGATCGGCAGGCCCATGTCGGGCACGCCGAGCTGGGCGATGACCGTGCCGTCGACGAGCTCTACCATAGAGTGTATGACGCTCTGCGGGTGGATGACCACCTGAATGTCGTCCGGCGTTACGGAAAACAGGTGCATGGCCTCGATGAATTCCAGACCCTTGTTCATCATCGTCGCGCTGTCGACCGAGATCTTCGCGCCCATGCTCCAGTTCGGATGGCTCACGGCCTGCGCGGGCGTGACGTTTTCCAGTTCCTCGCGCGCCCTGCCGCGGAAGGGCCCGCCCGAGCCGGTGAGCAGGATCTTTTTCAGCTCGCCCTTTTTCCTACCCATCAGGCACTGGAAGATGGCGGAGTGCTCGCTGTCCACGGGCACGATCTCGGCGCCGTGGGTCTTTGCCGCGGCCATGACCAGCTCGCCGGCGCAGACCAGCGTCTCCTTGTTGGCCAGGGCGATGCGCTTCTTTGCGCGGATGGCCTCGAGCGTCGGCCGCAGGCCGATCGCGCCGGAGACGGCGGTCACGACGCAGTCGCTCTCCTCGAGCGACGCGGCCTCGATCAGGCCCTCGAGCCCGCTGCCGACGCGCACGTCCATGTCGGCCACGGCGACGCGGAAGCGCTTCGCCGCCTCCTCGTCGTAGACCGCGACGAAGGAGGGCCTGAATTTTCTCGTCTGCTCCTCGAGCAGGTCGATCTTTCTCTGGGCGCTCAGCGCCGCGACGCGCACGCCCAGGTGCTCCGCCACCGCGGCGGTCTGCCGCCCGATCGAGCCGGTGCAGCCGAGTATGGAAATGGATGATACCATATCTTATCCTCTCTCCTTATAGGCTCCCCCCTCCGGGGGGAGCTGTCTGCCGCGAGGCAGACTGAAGGGCTGTTTCGTTTTTGGCAAAAGCCCCCTGTCGCCCCTCCGGGGCGCTTCCCCCGGCGGGGGAAGCATGAGCGGAAAAACCATTCAGTATTTCAGCGTTTTCAGATACGCTTTTCTCTCCTCGCTCACGCGATAGCTCTCGCAGGCCTTCTGGATCGTCTTGTTGTGCGTCCACTTTTCAAGCTTTCTCTCCTCAAGCACGGGGAGCGTGCTCTCGTACTGCTTGGCGAGCGCCGTGGCGAAGTACCAGGCCTGCATCATGCGCACATAGTAATGCTCCGAACGGATCGCCGCGACCCGCTCAAGCTGCACGGGGTCGAAGGCCTCGCCGAGATAATACGCCATCAGCATCTCGATGCCGAAGCGGACGGTGTAGGGATGCTCCGAGGCGAGACAGCCCCCGATCACGCGCTCAAACTCCGGCAGATGCTTTCTGACCGCGTCGGGGCGCAGCGTATCGCAGGTGGACCAGTTGTCCACGAAGGGCAGGAAGGCCTCGAGCGCGGCGAGCAGCGCGTCATAATCCCGTATCCCGGACAGCAGCACGGCGTGGAGATTGTTCTCCTCGAAGGTCTCGTGCGGCAGCGCGGCGAGAAAGTCCGCCGCCTCCTGCGTTCCCCGCAGCTCCTTCGCCAGCGCGCGCAGCGCCGGAAAGCGTACGCCGAGGATCTTCCCGCGCGGCACGTCGGGCGTGAGGGAGGCGACGAAGTCGGCGTTCTTCGCGTCGGAAAGCGCCTCGAGGCGCTCGCGGACGCTCATTTGACCGCGCCGAAGCGGCGGTCGCGCCGATGGTATTCCGCGATCGCCTTGTCAAGCTCCCCGGTCGTGAAGTCCGGCCAGAGCACGTCGGTGAAATAAAACTCGCTGTAAGCGCACTGCCACAGCAGGAAGTTGGAGATGCGCTCCTCCCCGCCGGGGCGGATCAGCAGCTCCGGGTCGGGGATGCCGGCGGAATAGAGATAGTTCCCGAACTCGGCTTCGCCGATCTCCTCCGGCGCTTTGCCGTCCCTGAGGTCGGCGGCATAGCGCATCGCGGCACGGACGATCTCGTCCCTGCCGCCGTAGTTGAGACAGATATTGGCCTGGAAGCCCTCGTAGCGCGACGAGATCTCGTCGGTCTTGGCCACGAGCTCCCGCAGCTCCTCCGGCAGGCCCGCGACGTTGCCGAGCACCTTCATTTTGATGTGGTCGCGCTCCATCGTGTCGATGGCCTCGTGGAGATATTTCCCCAGCAGACGCATGATCGTTTTGACCTCGTCCTCGGGGCGCTTCCAGTTCTCGGTGGAAAAGGCGTAGACCGTGAGGTACTCCACGCCGATGTTCTTACAGTAGGTCGCGATCTTGCGGAAGTTCTCCGAGCCCACGGCGTGGCCCGCCGTGCGGGGCAGGCCGCGGCGCTTGGCCCAGCGGCCGTTGCCGTCGAGAATGATCGCGATATGGCGGGGAGGAGCGGGTCTGTCCGCTCCCCCCGTCGAGATGTTCTTATCTCCCATCAGATCTCGCTCAGTTCCTTGTCCTTGCGCTCGGTGATCTTGTCGATCTCCTTGATGTAGTCGTCGGTCAGCTTCTGGATATCCTTCTCGGCGATCTTGTAGTCGTCCTCGGTGATGTCGGAGGCCTTCTGCTGCTTCTTGAACTTGTCGATCGCGTCGCGGCGGATGTTGCGGATGGCGACCTTGGCCTCCTCGCCGTACTTCTTGGTCTGACGGATGAGCTCCTTGCGGCGCTCCTCGGTCAGCGGGGGGAAGACCAGGCGGATCATGCGCCCGTCGTTCTGCGGATGGATGCCGAGATCGGAAGAGAGGATGGCCTTCTCGATCCCCTTGAGGATCGAAGCGTCCCAGGGCTGGATCAGCAGCGAGCGCGGGTCGGGGCTGCCGATGGAGGCCACCTGGTTGATGGGCGTGGGCGAGCCGTAGTAATCCACCGTGATCTGGTCGAGGACGGCGGCGTTGGCACGACCGGCGCGGATGGTCGCGAACTGCGTGGTCAGCGCGTCGCAGGTCTTTTTCATCTTGTCTTCGAATTCTTTGTAGTCAGACATGTCGTTCCCTCCGTTTGAAAGAATGTGTATGAAAAGTGTTTACTTTACCAGCGTTCCGAGTTTTTCGCCCTGCAGGACGCGCAGGATGCTGTCCTGCTCGGCCAGGGCGAAGACGATGACGGGGATGTCGTTGTCCATCGCCAGGCTCGTGGCCGTGGAGTCCATGACCGCGAGACGCTGCGCGAGCACGTCGGCGTAGCTGATCTCGTCGTATTTTACCGCGTCGGGGTTCCTGCGCGGGTCGTCGCTGTATACGCCGTCGATGTTCTTGGCCAGCAGGATCGCGTCGGCATGCACCTCCGCCGCGCGCAGCACGGCCGCGGTGTCGGTGGAGAAGAAGGGATGGCCCGTGCCGCAGCCGAAGACCACGACGCAGCCGCTCTCGAGGTATTCGATCGCCTTTTTGGCGTCGTAGCGCTCGCCCACGCCCTGGATGTCCACCGCGGTGAGCACCTTCGCCTTCACGCCGCACTGGGAGAGCACGTCGCCGAGCGCGATGCTGTTGATGGCCGTGGCGAGCATGCCCATCCTGTCGGCGCTGACGCGCTCGATCCTGCCCGCGCCGTCCTTGACGCCGCGCCAGAAGTTGCCGCCGCCGACCACGATGCCGACCTCGGCGCCGAGCGCGACGCATTTCCTTACCTGCTCGCAGACCGCGCTGACGAAGGCAAAGTCGTAGCCGGTCTTCTTTTCGGCGGCGAGCGCCTCGCCGCTGATCTTGATGAGGACGCGCTTGTAAGCGATAGCCATGTTCATCCGCTCCTTATCGTTTGCTTTATATGTCGAGTATACCCAGGATCACGATGCCCGCAACCACGGTCGCGATCGAGAGATAGTGCTTCAGGGAGAGCTTTTCCTTCAGGAAGATGCGGCTCCATACGACGCTGGCCACGCAGTAGGCCGAGATGATCGGCGCGGCGAAGGCCACGTGCTCGCTGTCGGCGAGCGCGTAGATGTAGAAGAACTGTCCGGCGGTCTCGAAGATCGCGCCGGTGTATTTGGGGACTTCCATCTTCGGGATGAGCTTCTGCTTCTTCACGCCCAGCACCCAGATCGCGCACAGGACGCCGACGGCGAGGAAGGTCAGCTCATAGGCGCAGTTCGCGCTCTCCTCGTCGAGGACCTCGAGCACGCGGCTGTCGGCAAAGGTGCCCAGCGCGTCGAGCAGGCAGTAGACCACGGGGATCGCGAGGGCGATCCAGCTTTTGGCGTAGCGGTGGTTCGAGGCCTCCTGGCGTTTCGCGCGCAGCTCCTCGTCCTCGTTGGCCTCGACGAAGCCGAGGGCGATCACGCCGGCGCACACCAGCGCCACGGCCACGAGCGCGACGGGGGGCAGATCGTCCCCGACGCCGACGGTGATGAGCGTCAGCACCGCGACGAGCGCGCCGGAGGAATTGCAGATCGGCGAGGAGATCGACAGCTCGATGTAGCGCAGGCCGAGATAGCCGATCGCCATCGAGAGGATGTACAGCGCCGAGACCGGCAGATAGGTCAGAAAGACATGAGCGTTGACTTCCACGCCCTTGAAGAAGATCTCCCAGGCCGCGTGCAGGCCCATGACGACGCCGACGGCCATGACCATTTTCAGGTGGCTGTATTGATCCTCGGCGTCCTGGCAGCCGATCTTGGAGAAGAGGTCCGAGCCGCTCCAGCAGAGCAGCGCGATGATGGCAAAAGTGAACCACATGTTTCCGTATTCCTCGTTTCCGCTCATTCCAATCGATTTTACCACAGCCTCGTCCTTTTGACAATTCCTTATTTCGCATCCGGACCCCTTCCCGTCGAAAAAGCGCGGCTCCGCCGTCCCTCCGGCGGGAGCGGGGCGGGAAGCGCGCTGCCCGCAAATGACAAAATCAACGGGGCGGGAGGCGTATACTCTCCCCATGAGGATCGTTTGGGTCGACACCTGCTTTGCGATAAACGCCTGCGCGGACTATCTGATCTGTCTGACGTCGATGCGGCTGTGCGCGGCGCCGCTGCGGCGCGGGCGCTGCGCGCTCGCGGCGCTGCTCGGCGGCCTGTGGGCCGTCGCGGCGGCGGCGGGCCTTTCCTTTTTCTCCTCGCCGGGCGGAAAGCTGCTCGGCGCGGCCGCGCTGTGTCTCTGCGCCTTCGGGGGGCTGCGGGACTTCCGGCGGCTCTGCGCGGCCTTTCTCGCCCTCTCCGCCGCGCTCGGCGGGGCGGTGTGGGCGCTTGCGCTGCGCGCGGGCGGCTCGCTCGCGCTCTCGCCCGGGCTGCTGGTGTTCAGCTTCACGCTCTTCCGGGCGCTCTTCGAGCTGCTGCTGCGCGGCGCGGCCGGGAAGCGCGAACGCGAGATCCTGCCCGTCGAGCTGCGCTTCCTGGGCCGCGGCGTCCGCTTCCGCGCGCTCGTGGACACGGGCAACTCCCTGCGCGACCCCGTCACGGACGAGCGCGTGATGATCGTCTCCCCCGCCGCCCTGCGCGGCGT
>JBGUZD010000100.1:0-9908 GCA_045222695.1 Candidatus Limivicinus sp. | reverse complement strand
CCCGGCCAGGGAGAGCGGGCGGTCCAGCCACGGGGCGCAGAGCATCCCGCCGTATTTTTCCACGCTCAGCTTCACATAGCCATCGGAATGGATAACAGAGCTTTCCTTGAGCTTGAAGCAGGGGGAGTCGCTGTGCGCGGCGGCAAGGAGAAAGCCGATCGGGGCCGCCTGCGGCACGCGGAAGGCGATCAGCGACGAGCCGTTGCGGCGCACGAAAGCCCGCGCGCCGGGGGCGAGGGACCAGTTCTCGGTCTCATACAGCTCGGCAAAGCCGGCGTCCGCGAGAGCCTTCGCCGTGTTCTCCACGGCGTGGAAGGCGGTGGGGGAGCGGGAGATGAACGAAAGCAGTTCTTCGTTGAGATCCATCGTCAAACCCTCGATTTCTGTTCGGTAAGAGCAAGTATATCATATTTCCCGCGCTTTGAACACCACCGATTGAAAATCTTAACGAATTGTTGTAAAATGGGCCCATGAAAAACCTGGAAAGGAAGGTAAAAGCATGAAAGTATCCGAGCTGCCCTATAAGCGCGTAACGATCGAGGAGGCGGCCTCTGTGATGGAGGACGTGATCCGCCGGATCAGAGAAGCCGGGAGCGCCGACGAGGTGCTCGCCGCGCGCGAGGACTACCTGCCGCTGCTCCGCGACTACATGACCGCGGCAAGCCTGTCCTACATGCGCTATTCGATCAACACGGTCGACGAGTTCTACGTCGCCGAGAAGGACTATTACGACGAGACCGGCCCGCAGTTCAACAACTACATGGTCGCCGTCGCCTCCGCCCTGCTCGACTCGCCCTTCCGCGCCGAGCTCGAGGAAAAGCTCTCTCCCGTGCTCTTCCGCTCGCTGGAGGTCGCCCGCAAGTCGATGAGCGAGGAGATCATCCCCGACATGATCGAGGAGAACAAGCTCGTGAGCGAGTACTCCCAGCTGATGGCGGGCATGGAGTTCGAGTTCCGCGGCGAAAAGATGCCCAGAGCCGTGCTCGCGGGCTACTTCAAGGACGACGACCGCGCCACGCGCCGCGAGGCCTACGAGGTGCTGGGACGCACGCTCGAGCAGAACAAGGCCGAGCTTGACCGCATCTTCGACGAGCTGGTGCACGTGCGCGACCGCATGGCGAAGAAGATGGGCTATAAAAACTTCGTCGAGCTGGGCTATTACCGCATGGGCCGCCTCTGCTACGACGAAAAGATGGTCGCGGCCTTCCGGGAAAACATCCTGCGCGACATCGTACCCGTCGTGTCCCGTCTGAGAACGGAGAACGCCGCGCGTCTCGGCGTCGACAAATACATGTTCTACGACGACGGCGTCATCATCCCCGGGGGCGATCCGCGCCCGGTCGGCGGCAAGGAGAACATCTTCGCCTCCGCCAGGGAGATGTATCACGCGATGAGCCCCGAAAGCGCGGCCTTCATCGACATGATGCTGGAGAACGAGGCCTTTGACGTCGACAGCCGCAAAAACAAGTGGGGCGGCGGCTACTGCACGGAATTCGCGGCCTACAAGCAGCCCTTCATCCTCGCCAACTTCAACGGCACGGCGGGCGACGTGGACGTCGTCACGCACGAGGCCGGCCACGCCCTCAACGCTTATCTCATCGCGGACAACCGCTTCGCGCTCGAGCTGGGATGCGGCGGCATGGAGACGGCCGAGACCCACTCGATGTCGATGGAGTTCTTCGCCTGGCCCTATATGGACAGATTCTTCGGCGCGGACGCGGACAAGTACCGCTACATGCACGCGCTCGAGAGCTTCTCCTTCCTGCCCTACGGCACGATCGTGGACTATTTCCAGCACCTTGTCTATGAAAACCCCGACATGACGCCCGACGAGCGCGACGCGCTGTGGCTGCGGCTGGAGGGCAAGTTCCGCCCGCACATCTCCTTCGAGGGCATGCCGTATCTGGAAAAGGGCACGCGCTGGCAGTATCAGATGCACATCTACGAAAGCCCCTTCTACTACATCGACTACGTGCTCGCGCAGACCGCGGCCTTCAACTTCCTGCTCGCCTCGCAAAAGGACTATGACGACGCCTTCGCGCGCTACCTGCGTCTGTCGAAGCACGGCGGCGAGATGGTGTGGACCGATCTGCTTGAGGAGGCCGGCTTCACGCCGCCCTTCGTCCCCGGCGCGCTCAAGACCCTCGCCGGCGAGGTCGAGAGCCTGCTCGGGAAGATCAGGGTGTGATCCGAAAATAAAAAAGCGGCTGAAGGCCTGTTCCTTCAGCCGCTTTTTCGTTGGCGTCACAGCGCCGCGATCAGCTCCTCGAGCCGCGCGGCAAAGGCGCCGACGTCCGCGCCGTCGACGAAGCGGTGGTTGACCTCCACCGACAGCCCCAGCGTCCTGCGTCCGTTTTCCTCGGTGTATTTTCCCCAGGCGATGCGCGGGATCGCGTCGTCCGGGTCGAGATCGCGCTCGTTGTTGAGCGCGCTCAGATCCAGCCAGGGGAGCGAGGAGAGGAAGAGAAGATCGTCCCCCTCGGCGGCGTAGTCGATAAAGCCCCGCTGCGCGCGGCTCTTCTCCGCGGCGGCGGCACAGAATTCCGCCAGATCCTCCTCCCAGGGCATGGTCACGATGTGGAAATACTTTTCTCCCGCGAAACGGTCGGTGAAGCTCGGCTCGCGCCGGTCGAGAAGAAAGACCTCCCCGCCGCGGATCGTGTAAAGAAAGGCCTCTGTCCCGTTGACGGCGCGCGTCACGAGCCAGATCATCGCGTAATAGAACGACAGGCCGCGGGCCTTGCAGACGCGGCAGAGCTCCGTCACGTCCAGCCGGAAGGTCACGGCGTAAAAGGGATGGGAGAGGGGAGAGAAGAATTCATAGATCTCCCTGCGGTCCCAGTGTTCAAGGTAGATTTTTTTCACGAGAGGAGCCTCCTTTTTTCGCCGCCGAAGCGGCGGGATAAAAAGCAGGAACGGAGAAGCCGTTCCTGCTTTACGCTGCGATCAGAAGATCAGGTTCATATCGACGGAATCGGGCATGCCGTTGATGCGCACGCTTTCGGTGAACTGCCAGATATCGAAGCCGCGGTAACCCGGCAGTGCGAAGCCGCGGGTGTAGCTGGCGTACCAGATGTCATAGCCCGCCACGTCCTCGAGCCGCAGCGCGCGGTGGAAAAAGTCCTCGTTGGAATAGACGCCCGCGCGATAGCCGCTGTTCTCAATCGTCGTGCAGAAGGCCTTTGCGATCTCGGCGCGCTGGATGAAGCTCAGCCTGTCGGCGCGGCCTCTCGGGTAGTCGCCGGAGAATTCCGTATCGAAGTAGATCGGCAGATCCAGCTCGACGCCCGACTTGCGAACGAGTTCCAGCGCCAGCTCCGCCTCCTCGACGGCCTCGTCGGCGTTGATTGCCGTGGAGTAGAAGTAAACGCCCACCTTCAGCCCCGCGGCCTTGGCGCCCTGCAGATAGAAGCCGCCGTTCTTGCCCTGGCGATAGGAATCCCCGTCCTCGTTCAGGATGCCCTTTTCCCAGGTGCGGTAGCCGATGCGGATGATCGCAAAATCGATGCCGGCCGCCTTGACGGCGTTCCAGTCGATCGCGGAATTGTGATAGGACACGTCGATGCCCAGCTCGCTTGCCTTCGCACCGCTGCCGTCGAAAAAGTAGAGCTTGCCTTCGATGTTCTTCAGCCCGCTCAGCGGACGGCCGTCGGCCGCGAAATAATAGCTCCGGCCGTTTTCCTCCACCCAGCCGCTGCGCCGGGGAGAGTCCGGGTCGACTTCAACGGAACTGATCCCGTAACGCTCGTCGACCCGGCCGCCGCCCAGGATCAGACGGACGGCGACGGACTTTTCGTCCATGTAATAGTCGGTCCAGAGCACCGCATCCGCGGGGATGTCCTCCGGCTGAAGCTCACTGCCGTCCAGCGCGTGATAGACGGGGACGCGGCGGACGCCGCAGGCGAGCTCGCCCCGGTTCAGCACGGGGAGCACGTCGCTCTCCGTCCCGTCGGCGAGAAGCAGATAACCGTTTTCTCCGACGGAATACTCGTAGTGATAGCGTCTGCCCTCGTCCGTGTCCTGCTCCGCGATCAGCGCCTCGAGCTCCGACGGCGTCTCGGATACGGGACCGCTCTGCTGTCCGCCCGCCGGAGCGGGATCTCCGCCGCTCTCGCCGAAGCTTCCGATATCCTCGTTCGAGAAATAGTCGCTCTTCTGCCGCACCGTGCAGGACGCGCTCTCGGCCGCGGCAAAGCCCTCCAGCGGCGGCATGGACACGGTATAGGCGCCCGGGGAGACGTACTCGGCGTAATAGTGGCCATTGACGTCGCTCAGCACGCGGTAGCTGCTGCCGTCCTGATAGCGGATATCCAGCGGAAAGGCATAGCCCGGAACGGCCAGACCCTCGCCGTCGCAGATCGCCACGTCCAGCGCCTCGGCGGAGCCGTTGAGGTCCAGATAAAGCTGAGGCGGCTGATAGGGCGTAGGCTCCGGCGTCGGGGCGGAGGGCTCGGCGGGCGCGCTCGCGCTCATCGGGGCGGGGGCGTCGGTCTCCACCGGGGAAGGCGGCGTGTCGCCGGCGGCGCGCAGATACAGCATCGCCACGGCGACGAGAGCGACGATCAGCAGCGCGACGACAGGCAAAAGCACGCCTGCCGCGCCGGTTTTTCTTTTTTTGGAAGACCGTTCCGCTTTCATGAAAACCCCTTATGCCGTTAACATAATATACAGATACACAATACCCGAAACGCCCGGCCTTGTCAATCGTTTTCCGACAAAAAGCGCGCCGTTGAGAGCGTTCCCCCACGCGGGGATGAAAAAAGAGGGTTTCTCCACCGAGCAAAGAAAAAGAAGGAGAAACCATCCTGGCCTCTCCACAAAGATAAAAAAACGCCTCTTTACGAGGCATTTTTCTTACACTTTATTCCGCGTTCAGGGAAAAGACCGCCGTATAGCGCTCGTCCTCGATCTTCGTTTCAAAGCGACCGCCCATGGCCCGCATGATCTTTTCGCAGGTACGAAGGCCGATCTTCGTGCTCTCCACGCGCGAAACGCCCCTGGCGATCGCGTTGGACACGCGCACACTCAGCTCGCCGCCGGAAAGCTCGGAGCGGAAGACGATCGGGACGGTTTTGTCCGCGTATTTCTTGGCGTTCGAGACGAGGTTGTCCATCACGCGCTTGAGATACATCGGGTCGGCCACGACCGTACACTCGCCCGTGAAGTCCTGCTGCTCCACCTCGAAGCCCGCGTCCTTGAGATCGAAGGCGGCCTCGCCGACGAGCTGCTCGACGAGCAGGCGCGCGTCGTATTTTTCGCGCTCCATTTCGATCTCGGCGCGGCCGAAGACGAGGAAGTATTTGAACAGCTCGTCTGTCAGATCCTTGAGATCGAGCGCCTTGTGATAGGCCGCCGCGGCGAAGCGCTCGCGGCTCTCCCGGTCGTCCGGGCTGCTCTCGTTGAGGAGCCCGAGATAGCCGATCAGACTCGTCATCGGGGTGCGGATGTCGTGCGAGATCGCGGTGATCAGCTCGGAGTTGGCTTCCCAGGCGCGTTTTTCGTTGCCCATGCGTTCGATCACCGAGCGGCGCATCGTGTCCATCTCGGCGGCGAGCACGGAGATCTCATCCCCGCCCGCGACGGTGATCGGCGCCTCCAGATCGCCGCGCCCGATCACGACGGCTTCTTCGGAAAGGTCGATAATGCGGTCGGTCACGCGGCGGATGTAGAAGAACATCACCGCGATGAAGGCCACGGCCGCCAGCACCAGCGATCCGATGAGAAAGACGACGCGCTCGCGGTTCTGTGAATTGTCGCCGATCGCGATCTGGTATTCGCCGTCGGCGAAGCGCATCGGGTAGAGCTTGCCGTAGATCCCGGCGATCTGAACGAGATCGCTGATCTGATTGCTCACGGGGGATTCCTCGCCGCGGCGCACACTGTAGTTGCCGCCGCCGCCCGTGACGATGATCGTCACGTCGTCGCGCTTGGCGGTCCAGCGCGCGATGGCGGCGGAGTCCGTTCCGGCCAGACCGTTCCGGCGCACATAGACGTTGAAGTCCGTATAGATCTGCGCCTTGCGCGCGGCGACGGACTCCGGGCTCATATAGACCTTGTCGATGAAGTGGCTGCCGATCCCGTATGCGGCGAAGAACACGCCCACGGCCAGCAGCAGCGCGATCAGCGCCGCGAAGAGCATCTTCGCGTTGAGACTCGCGCGGGAGAGAAATCCCTTAATCAATCTGATAGCCCTTTCCCCAGACGGTGCGGACGATCTTCGGGCTCGAGGGGTTATCCTCGATCTTGCGGCGCAGGTTCAGCACGTGCACCATCACCGTATTGCCCGAGCCGGGCAGAAAGCGCTCCTTCCACACGGCCTCGTAGAGGTCGGGCGTCGTAACGGTCGTGCCGCGGTTGTGCAGCAGATACTCCAGGATCGCGTATTCGGTGTCGGTCAGGGCGACGGGCGTCCCGGCGTTTTTGACGCTGTGGGTGGCAAAGTCGATCTCCAGATTCTCCACCGCGAGCGCGGCCTCGGGCTTGCCGCGGTATTCCTTATAGCGCCGCAGCAGCGAGCCGACCTTGGCCAGCAGCTCGTCGTGCGAGAAGGGCTTCGACAGGAAATCGTCGCCGCCGCTGCGATAGGCCGCGAGCCGGTCCTTTTCCGCGGACTTCGCCGTGAGGAAAAGCACCGGGGCGTTGGTGAGGGAGCGCAGCGCGTCGCAGGTCTCCCAGCCGGACATGCCGGGCATCATCACGTCCAGGATGATCAGGTCGATATCGGCGTTCTCCTTTACCGCGCGGATGGCGGCGGGGCCGTCCTCGGCTTCGGAGACGTTGTAATCCTCGCGCAGCAGGAGCCGGAGCACCTGGCGGATATCGGCGTCGTCGTCGACGATCAGGATATGAGATCTTGCAGCCATGTCATTGATCACCTCGGGCATCATTATAACACAAAATAAGTCGGAAACAATTGCGAATCGCATCTTTAAGAAAGCTTAAGAGACGCGGGGAACAAAGTATGCTACAATGCATGTGGCGGAAGGGACGAGTGCGCCCGTCCGCCCCGAAACGACAATCTTTTTTCTTTGGAGGAATACGATGAAGAAAAACTTCAGATCTTTGATCGCATCCATCCTGGCTGTGGCGATGATCTTTGCTCTCACGGCCTGCGGCCAGAGCGGCACATCCGGCCAGGGCGGCGCGAACGGAACTTCCGGCAAGAACGGGAACGAGCCCGCGCCGGCATTCGTGTACGTCTCGTCCTTCCGCGAAGTCGACAACGCGCAGAAACAGGGCATCGGCGCGGCCTGCTTCACCGACAAGGGCTTCTACACCACCCCGTCCGAGCTGGTCGGTCAGCGCGAGCCCGAGGAGGGCGAGGTCGAGGAATACGAGGGCCAGTTCGACATCTATGAGGAGAGGCTGTATTTCGTGAGCTTCGACGGACAGCGCACGAAGCTGGAAAACTACGAGCCCTTTTCCTTCACGCCCGCCGAGGGCCACGACGGCTACGGCGAGCTGAACAAGCTCGCCTCCGACGCGCAGGGCAACCTCGCCGCGGTCTATCACAGCTGGGAAAGCTGGAACGACGCGCCCGCGGGCATGAGCGAGGACGATCCGGATTACTGGAACTATTACAGATATGAGGAAAGCTGGTATCTCCGCACGATGGATCAGACCGGCCGCGCGCTCGGCACGGCGAAGATCGAGCTGAACGAGGGCGACTGGTTCTGGCCCAGCAGCCTGCTCTATGTCGACGGCAAGGTGTTCCTGGCGGGCTCCGACGGTCTGAGCATTTTCAACGCCGACTGCACGCCCGTCACGAAGATCGGCATGGATGGTTACATCCAGGGCCTTGTCGCGCTGCGCGACGGCACGCTCTGCATGGTCTATTCCGACAACATGACGAACGAGACCAGGCTCGGCGCGATCGATCCCGCCAGCGGCCGCGTCACGCAGACCTGGAAATGCCCGCGCGACGCCTACGGCTTCCTCTCCGGCGGCGGCGACTACGATCTGTATTATCAGAGCGGCATCAACATCTACGGCTACCGTCTGGATACCGAGAGCGGCGAGAAGCTCTTCGACTGGCTCAACGCCGACGTCGCCCAGCAGAACCTCTCCGGCTACACCGTGCGGCCCGACGGCAGCTTCTTTGCCGTGACCAACACCTGGGACTCCAAGGGAGAGAACGTCACGACCGAATTCGTGACGCTCGAGAAGAAGTCTTACGCCGACGTCCCCCAGAAGGAGACGCTGACGCTGGCCTGCCAGTGGGCGGACAACGTCCTGCAGGAGGCGGTCATCCGCTTCAACCGCGGCAGCAACGTCCGCATCAACGTGATCGATTACTCGCAGTATAACAACGAGGACGACTGGAACGCGGGCATGACCAAGCTGACGACCGAGATCATGGCCGGCAACATGCCCGATATCATCGCGCTGCAGGGCCTGCCCTACCAGCAGATGGCGGCCAAGGGCCTGCTCATGGACCTCTATCCCTTCATGGAGAAGGACAGCGAGATCAGCCGTGAGGACTTTCTGCCCAACGTGCTCCGCGCGCTGGAGGTGGGCGGCAAGCTCTATTCCACCGTCACGAACTTCTCCGTCGTCACGCTGGCCGGCGCGGCGAGCGTCGTGGGCGACGAGCCGGGCTGGAGCGTGGACGAGCTGCGCGCCGCGCTCGCCACGATGCCGGAGGGCTGCACGGTGCTGGGACAGTACACCACCAGCGGCGACATCCTGCGCGCCGAGCTGACCATCGATTCCGACTACTACATCGACTGGGAGACCGGCAAGGTCAATTTCGACGGCGAGGAATTCATCGACCTGCTGAACTTCGCGAAGCTCTTCCCCAACTCCTTTGACTGGAGCAGCTACAACTGGGAGGAGTACGAGAGCGAGGCCGCCCGCATCGCCGCCGGCAAGCAGATGCTCATGCAGATGTACCTCGGCAGCTTTGAGGACCTCCCCATGAACGAGGCGCAGTTCGGCGGAAAGATGACCTATAT
The DNA here is from genome assembly GCA_045222695.1 of Candidatus Limivicinus sp. Taxonomy (GTDB): domain Bacteria; phylum Bacillota; class Clostridia; order Oscillospirales; family Oscillospiraceae; genus Limivicinus. Next base: position 954 of record JBGUZD010000100.1, on the reverse strand, counting down.
CGGCTACCCGACCGTCTCCGGCGTGGGCAGTTATCTGAACATCAGCTCCGGCTACGGCATCAGCTCCACCTGCTCCGACAAGGAGGCCGCCTGGCAGTTCCTGCGCAGCTTCATGAGCTCAAAGGCTCTGGAGAACGGCGGGTATTACTGGGGCTTCCCGGCCAACCGCAAGCTGCTGGAGAAGGATCTGCAGGAGGCCATGACTGTCGAGTATCAGAAGGACGGCAAGGGCAATTACCTGCTCGACGAGAACGGCGAGCGCATCCCGCTGGCCAAGGGAGGCTTCTGGACGGAGGGCATGGACGAGCCCACGGAGTTCTATGCTCTGACGCAGGAGCAGGCCGACAAGGTCATGACGCTCATCAACACGACCGACAAGGTCTATATGGAGAACACGGCGGTGCTGGACATCATCTTCGAACAGGTCGACGCCTTCCTCTCCGGCCAGAAAACGGCCGAGGAGGTCGCCAGGCTCGTTCAGGGCAAGATGATGATCTACGTCAACGAGCAGCGCTGATCTCCCGCAAAAGCATAAACGCGGCGGAGGGCCATCCCTCCGCCGCTCGGCCTGAAAAGGGGAGCGCGGCAAAAGTCTCCCCGTGCGCGGGAAAGCCGTCATGCGCGCAAAAACTTGCGCGGAGCGCGCGCTTATGCTACAATATAAAGTCAGAAAAAAGGCAGGATACGGAGAAAAGCATGAAAGGCAGACGCGCCGAACAACGACATAACAAGCTGCGGGATTTTGCCGCCAGCCTCTGCTTCCTCTCTCCGAGCCTGCTGGGCGTGGGCGTGTTCTTCATCCTGCCCTTCGGCGTCGTGGTGTACTATTCGCTTATCGACGGCGTGGCCTCGCGGAACTTCGTGCTCTTCGAGAACTTCAGAAGGCTGCTGGGCAATTCGGCTTTTCTGCTGGCGGGCAGGAACACCCTGCTCTTTTCCGCGATCGCTGTGCCG
>JBGUZD010000099.1:0-22360 GCA_045222695.1 Candidatus Limivicinus sp. | reverse complement strand
CCGTGCGCAAGGTACTGCGCAAGGCAGAAACTGTCCTGGCCGGGAGACAGAGAGACTGATTTCCCTCTGAAAGCGCCAAACAGTCCGAGGGAAAGCAGAAAAGTGCTCGCCCGGAAATGCGACATGTACGGATCAAGGCGAAATAACCTCGAAAAACGGCGCTTTTTGGCTTAAGACCGTCCTTTGCTGCACCAGTTTACCGCCAAAAGCGTTCAGTATGAAACGAGATCCCCCAGGGAATGAGCTATTTCGCTCGTCCCTGGGGGATCTTTTGCTCTATTTCAACTTTTGACACACTTGACATAGAGCCTGATTGATTTGAATTTCAAAACCGTCTTAAGAACTGTCGATGCATCAGGGCGGCATGTACTAAGGCGCAGTATTCCGAGAGAAAACCGAGCGCCTGATGTAAATTTAAGAAAACGCCTCCGGACCTTTGCCGATCCGGAGGCGTTTTTTCGATTAAAGGTCAAAATACTTCTCCGCGTTTTTGAAACAGATCCCTTCGACAATGGTCCGAAGGGCTTTTTCATCGTTGGGGTACTCGCCGCTTTCCACCCAGGAGCCCAGCAGCTCGCAGAGGATGCGGCGGAAATACTCGTGCCTCGCGTAGCTCAAAAAGCTGCGGGAATCTGTCAGCATACCGACGAAGCCCGCGAGGTAGCCGTCCGCGGCGAGGGTCGTAAGCTGGTCGATCATGCCCTTCCTGTGGTCGTTGAACCACCAGGCGCTGCCGTGCTGGAGCTTGCCCGCCGCCTCGCCGTTCTGGAAGGCGCCCATGACCGTGACCAAAGCCGCGTTGTCGTTGGGATCGAGCGAATACAGAATGGTTTTCGGCAGCTCGTCCGTCTCGTCCAGGGCGTTCAGAAAAGCCGTCAGTTCCTTGACGGAAGGCCTCTCGCCGATGGCGTCGATCCCCGCGTCGGGGCCGAGCGCGCGGAACACGCGCTTCGAGCAGTCGCGCTGCACGCCGATATGCAGCTGCATCACGACGCCCAGGCGGCGGTACTCCCGCCCCAAAGCCAGCAGCAGCGCGGTCTTGAACTGCTTCTGCTCCTGCGCCGCGGGGATCTCGCCCGTAAGGCGCTTGTGGAAGATCGCCTCGACCTCGGCCTCCGTTGCCGGAGCATATGGCACGCTCTCCATGCCGTGGTCCGAGACCCGGCAGCCCAGGGAGACGAAGAAGGTCAGACGCTCTTTCAGCGCCTCGAGAAGCTGCGCGAAGCTCCCGATCTCGCCCAGACGGGAGAGATAGTCAAGGTAATCGGCCTTCTCGATACCCAGGGCTTTGTCAGGCCGGAAGCTGGGCAGCACTTTGACGCCGAAGCCCTCGTCCCCGGCGATCTTTTTGTGCCATTCGAGGGAATCCGCCGGGTCGTCGGTCGTGCAGAGGGCCTTTACGTTTGCATCCGCGATCAGCCTGCGTGCGGAGAGGCTTTTCATCTTTTCATTGCAGAGCTGCCAGACCTCCTCGGCCGTATCGCCGTTGAGCGCGCCTTCATAGCCGAAACAGCGCTGCAGCTCCAGGTGGCTCCAGTGGTAAAGCGGGTTGCCGACGGCGAGACCAATGGTCTCCGCCCACTTCTGGAATTTCTCGCGGTCGGAGGCTTCGCCGGTGATGAAACGCTCGTCCACGCCCGCCCAGCGCATCAGCCGCCACTTGTAGTGATCGCCGCCGAGCCAGACCTGCGTGATGTTCTCAAATCGCCGGTCCTCATAGATCTCCTTCGGGTCCAGATGGCAGTGATAGTCGATGATGGGCAGGCCCGCGGCGACATCATGATAGAGGTGCTTCGCCGTGTCTGTGGAAAGCAGGAAGTCCTTGTCCATAAAAGCTCTCATACTTCAAATCTCTCCCTGTCGATCCAGAGCCCCAGGGCGGGGTTCGGGATGAAATAGATCTCCTCGCCGTCTACGGCGTTATACCCGTACGCGAGCCTTTGCGGGTCGTATTTTTCCGCCAGCGCGGCGTAATCCGCGCTTTTGTAGCCGACGGCCTCGATCTTGGCGCGGGACATGTTTTTCACCGCGTAGGTGACGGAAAAGCGGCCGTCGGACGAGCCGTGGATCAGATGCGCCGCCGCGCCCATGTTCTCGCGCAGGTCGGCGTTTTCGCTTTTCCGGAACTCCTCCAGGGTATGCAGCCTGCCCCGGTAGCCGTATTTGCGGATCAGCCGGTCGCACTCGGCGTCCTCGCCGAACTTCTCCACGCCCGGGGCCAGAATGATCAGCTCTCCCCCGTCGGCCATGGCCATGCGGGTGCGGTAGACGGCCTTGTTGCCCAGCCAGGTGCTCTTGAACTCCGACGGGTCGAGATAGACCACGCATTTTTTGAGCCCGCGCGGGATGAAGTCGATATTCTTCTCCTGCGCGAGCTTCACAGCCCGCGTCAGGCACTCCCGTCCCTCGCCGAGAAACAGACCGTGGGTGCGGATCTCCCCGCCGGGAGCGGTAGTCACCGTCAGCGCAAAGAGGATCGGACGGTCTTTCAGAAAGTGCTCCATCCCGTAGTCGAAGAGCTTGCGGACCGGCGTGTGGTCCCGGCCCATCATGCGCTCCATGCCGTAGACCGCGCCGATCATATGGCTTTTGTTGATCATGTCGCTGCCGCCCACGCCGACAAAGAGGTTTTTCGCGTGGTTGGACATGCCGATGACCTCGTGGGGCACCACCTGCCCGGGAGAGATGATGAGATCATAGCCGGGGTCCATGACGCGGCGGTTGATTTCGACGCCGACGGCTTCCGTCCAGAGGCCGTCGGTGATCTCGCGGACGAAGTCAGCCGGGATCTCGCCCAGCTTCACCACGCCGCGCCGCCAGTCGTGCACCAGAAAACGCTCGTGCGGGATATCCCCGAACATCGCGTCGAGCTGTTCATCCGTCATGGGCTCGTGGGTGCCGAGAGCGGGCAGGATATCCACCTCCGCGCCCCGTTCGGTGAGGGCGTGGTAGTACACGTTCGTGATGAAGCCCGCGCCGGAGTGGAAGCGCGTAAAGTCCGGCGGCAGGAGCAGAGCCTTGCGGACGACGCGGCCTTCGAGAGAGCGGAGAAGGGCCTGCCGGATCTCGTCCCGGCTCAGGCCCTGTTCGGTTTCGGCAATCAGATAGTTTTCCATATCATACCCCGGAATAGGCGTTGAAGCCGCCGTCGATCGGCAGCACCACGCCGGTGATGAAGCCGGAGCAGTTCTCGTCCAGCAGGAAGAGGACGGAGCCGACCAGCTCCTCCGGCTCGCCGAAGCGGCCCATCGGCGTGGCGTTCAGGATCTTGCCGGTGCGCGCGGTGGGCGTCCCGTCGTCGTTCCACAGGAGCTTTTTGTTCTGCTCGGTGGAGAAGAAGCCGGGCGCGATGGCGTTGCAGCGGATGCCGCTTTTGGCGAAATGTACCGCCAGCCACTGGGTGAAGTTGGACACGCCGGACTTGGCCGCGCTGTATGCGGGGATCTTGGTCAGGGGCGTGAAAGCGTTCATGGAACTGATGTTCAGGATGCAGCCGCCCTTGTCCGTCATATCCCGGGCGAAGGCCTGGGTCGGTATCAGCATGCCCATGATGTTCAGGTCGAAGACCTTGGAAAAGCCCTCGGGCGCAAGGTCGAAGAAGCTCTTCCTGTCCGGATCGTTCAGCGTGTCCGGGGAGAAGAATTCGTCGTCCGCAGTGGCGTCGGGATGATTCCCGCCCGCGCCGTTGATGAGGATATCGCAGGGGCCGAAGGCTTCCAGCACCGCCTGATGGGCGGCGTCCACGCTGGCGGGATCGGTGACGTTGACGGCGACGGCAAGGGCCTCGCCGCCCGCGGCCCTGATCTCTTCGACGACCGCCTCGGCCTTGGAGAGGGTACGGTTCAGCACGGCGACCTTCGCGCCGCAGAGGGCCAGCGCCTTGCAGAATTCACGGCACAGGATGCCCGCGCCGCCGGTGACCACGGCCACCTTGCCGGAAAAATCGGGATGATAAGAAAGACTCATTTCAATATCTCCTTTACGCGTTGTAGCTGCTCGAGGCGGTATCGCCGCCGCGGCCGGTCCAGTTGGTGTGGAAGAATTGGCCGCGGGGCGCGTCCACGCGCTCGTAGGTGTGGGCGCCGAAGTAGTCCCGCTGGGCCTGCAGGAGGTTCGCGGGCAGGCTTTCGCAGGTGTAGCCGTCGAACCAGCTCAGCGCGGAGGAAAAGGCGCTCATGGGGATGCCAGATCTCACCGCCAGGGCCACAACCTCCCGCCAGGCGGGGATCAGAGACTGCATCGTTTCACGGAAATACTCGTCCAGCAGCAGGTTTTCCAGCGCGGGATCCTTGTCAAAGGCCTCCTTGATCTTGCCGAGAAAAACGCTGCGGATAATGCAGCCCCCGCGCCACATCAGCGCGATGCCGCCGTAGTTCAGGTTCCAGCCGTTCGTCTTCGCCGCGGCGCGCATCAGCGCGTAGCCCTGGGCGTAGGAGACGATCTTGCTGGCGTAGAGGGCTTTGCGCAGGCTTTCGAGCGCCGCGGCGCGGTCGCCTTCAAAGGGAACGGCCTTTCGCCTGTACAGGGCGGCGGCGCGCACGCGCTCGTCCTTCTGTGCGGACAGGCAGCGGGCAAAGACCGCCTCGGAAATGAGCGTCAGAGGCACACCCTCGTCGAGCGCCGTGATCGAGGTCCATTTTCCGGTCCCCTTCTGTCCGGCGCGGTCGAGGATCTTCTCCACCGTGATCTCGCCGTTCTCCCGGTGACGGAGGATATCCGCCGTGATCTCGATGAGATAGCTGTCCAGCTCCGTCCTGTTCCAGGCGGCGAAAACCTCGCTCATCTCTTCGCTCGTCATGCCGAGACCGTCTCGCATCAGCTGATAGGCCTCGCAGATGAGCTGCATGTCGCCGTACTCGATGCCGTTGTGCACCATCTTGACGAAGTGGCCGGCGCCGTTTTCACCGACCCAGTCGCAGCAGGGGGAGCCGTCCTCCACCCTGGCGCAGATGGCCTGGAAAATGGGTCTCACATGTTCCCATGCGGCCGGAGAGCCGCCCGGCATCATGGAGGGGCCCTTCAGCGCGCCCTCTTCTCCGCCGGAGACGCCGCAGCCGACATACAGGCAGCCGCGGCTTTCCACCTCCGCCGTGCGGCGGATGGTATCGGGATAATGGCTGTTTCCGCCGTCGATGAGGATGTCCCCCTCGTCCAGCAGCGGCAGGAGCTGCGCGATCAGCGCGTCCACGGCGGCGCCCGCCTTGACCATCATGAAGATCCTGCGGGGCTTTTTCAGCGAGGCGATCAGCTCTTCCGGACTGTGGCAGCCAATGAAGTTCTTTCCGGCGGCCCGGCCCTCGATGAATTTATCCACCTTGTCCGTGCTGCGGTTGTAGACGGCGACGGTGAAGCCGTGCGACTCCATATTCATCGCCAGATTTTCGCCCATGACGGCGAGGCCGATCAGACCGATATCTGCTTTTTTCATCTCTGCACCCTCGCGTTTCCCTTGTATACGTCCCAGACCTGCTTTTCATCCGCAGGCTCTGCATAGTCGTTCAGGCTGGAGGCCGCCAGCACGCCGCTGGCCCAGCCGAACTGCAGCCACTTCTCCGGCTCCCAAGCGCTGAGCACGCCGTAAAGCAGACCTCCGGAGAAGCCGTCCCCGCCGCCGATGCGGTCCAGCACCGGGATGGGCCGGGGCTCTTCCACGAACCAGTCTCCGTCCGCGCAGAGGATCGCTCCCCAGAGGTGTTCGTTGGCGGAGATCACCTGGCGAAGGGTGGTGGCGCAGGCCGCGGCCCGGGGGTATTTCTCCCTGACCCGGCCGATCATGGCCTTGAAGTTCTCGATCTTGGCGGAGAGGTCTTTGCCGCCGGCCTCCGGCCCGCTGAAGCCCAGGCAGAGCTGGAAGTCCTCCTCGTTGCCGATCAGGATATCGGCCAGCGAGGCGATGCGGTGGAAGGCCTCGCGCAGCTCCTCCTCCCGGCCCTTCCAGAAGGTGGCGCGGTAGTTGAGATCAAAGCTGACCAGCGTGCCGTTCTCCTTGGCGATCTCGGAGAGCTTCAGGCAGGTCTCGGTGGTCTCGGGGCTCATGGCGGCGATCAGGCCCGACAGATGCAGGATCCCCACGCCTTCGCGCTCAAAGATGCGCTCCAGGTCGAAGTCCTCGGGACGGATCGTGCGGCCGACCTCGCCGGCGCGGTCGTTCCACACGCGCGGGGCGCGCAGGCCGAAGCCGGAGTCGGCGATGTTGAACTGGTGGCGGTAGCCCCAGGGGCCGCCCTGCGGCACGTCGAGGCCCTCAAAGGCGATGTTCCGCGCGCGCAGCTGGGCCTTGATGAAGGCCGCGACGGGGCTGCCCTCGACGAACTTGGTCATGGCGAGGCAGGGCCTGCCCAGAGAGGAGGCCACGTTCAGCACGTTGGTCTCGGCGCTGGTGGCCTGCATATAGAACTGATTGCTGTTGTGCACGGCCATGCGGTCTGCCGGCGTGATGCGCACGCCCATGCTGGTCACGCAGGCAAGCTCGTACTTTGCGTTTTTCTTGATCTGAAGTTCCATTTTCGGTTTCCTCCGCCGTTTTTGATTGCTTGGTTCCATTATAAAAAGCAAAGACATAAAAAAACATGTCTTTGCTTGTTGCATACATTACCATTCTTGCGGTATAATGAAAAGTGAAGGGAGGGACGCCTCTTGAGGAAAAAGCTGCGCAGCGAGTTCAACAGCCGCCAGTACATGCTCTCAAAGGATTTTGAGCTCTACTATTACAGCGACCTGCATTTTTCCTCCGTCGGCAGCCACAGCCATCCCTATACCGAGGTCTATCTCTTCTGTGAGGGCCGGGTGGACATGGAGATCGAGGGCCGCCGCCATCCGCTGCGCCCCGGCGACGTGCTGGTGCTGCCTCCGGGTGCGATGCACACGGCCGTCGTCCGCAGCGGAGACGTGCCATACCGCCGTTTCGTCTTCTGGCTCAGCGAGGATTTTTGCGCGGCCCTGCGCGCCGAGTCGGCGGATTACCTTTACCTTTTCGACCGCGTCCGGGCGAAGAAAGAATATGTGTACCCCATGGACACGCTGGAATTCAACAGTCTGCGCGGCAAGCTCTTCGCGATCCTCGAAGAGCTGCACACCGACCGTTTCGGCCGGGACTCCCGGATCGGGCTCGGTCTGCGGGATCTTCTGCTCGAACTGAACCGCAGCGTCTGGCAGAGAGAGCACGCCCGCACAAAAAAAGAAAGCCTCTCCAGCTTCCAGGCCGTCACGGACTATATCGCCGGCCATCTGGACGCCGATCTCAGTCTGGACGCTCTGAGCCGGGCGCTGTTTTTGAGCAAATTCTACATCTCCCATCTGATCCAGGAAAACACCGGTCTGTCTCTGCATCGCTACATCACGAAAAAGCGTCTGGCCGCCTGCGTGGACGCCATGCGGGGCGGGGAAAAGATCGCGGACTGCTGCGCCCGCTTCGGCTTTTTGAATTACTCCAGCTTCTACCGTGCCTTCTTCAAGGAATACAAGTGCGCCCCCTCCGTCTATCTGCGGGAGCGCCTGTCTTCCTCCGAAGCGGAAGAACAGTTCACCGGCTGAAACAGCTCCCGTCGGCGAGCTCCGACGGGAACTTCCCTTTTATCTTCCGACTTCATTCTTCACATTCTTAAGGGGATTTTCCGTTGACACCAAAACCGGAATATGTTAACCTAATCAGTAAGAAAGACTTTGCTTTTTAAGGGGTGTGCGATCGACATGGACGAGAAAGCCCGCAAGTATTTCAACAAGCCTTTGAGCGAGCTGAGCGATTACGAGCGCATGATGCTCGACATCATGGCCGCCGGAGAGCCGGCGGAGGAGACGCCCGCTGAAGCGAGCCCCGTTGAAGAAGCACCCGCCGAGGAAATTCCCGTCGAGGAAGCTCCGGTTGAAGAGGCCCCCGTCGAGGAAGCCCCCGTTGAGGAAGCCCCCGTCGAGGAAGCTCCGGTTGAAGAGGCCCCCGTCGAGGAAGCTCCTGTCGAGGAAGCTCCCGTTGAGGAGGCCCCCGTCGAGGAAGCTCCGGTTGAGGAAGCTCCCGTCGAAGCGGCGGAACAGGACGACAGCGACGTGAAGATCGCCGGCGAGGCCCCCGAGGAGAAGCGCGAGCCCATCCCCCTGCTCGTAGAGGAGAAAAACCCCGAGCTCGAGCCCGTCGTCATCAACCGTCCGACGATCCAGTTCATGAACAGCATCGAGCGTGAGAAAAAGATCACACGCAGGATGAAGCGGCGCCGCATCCGTTCCGGTTTCGTCGTGCTGGGTCTTTGCGCGGCGCTGATCCTGGTGGCCTTCCTGTACAAGGGTCTCGTCCTGAAAGAGCCTATTCTGGAAAAGACCGAGCCGACGGCAGAGCCTTCGGCCGAGGTCGTCGAGGTCACGCCCTCCCCGACGCCCACGCCCGTGCCCACGCCCACGCCCGAGCCCGAACATCGCTACGCCGTTGAGCGCGCGCCCCTGAGCTGGGTCGGCGCGCAGGATCTGTGCCTCTCGAGCGGCGGTTACCTCGCCGTCATCAACACGCGCGAGGAATTCAACAAGATCACGGCGATGGCCGACGAGCAGGGCATCGAATTCCTGTGGATCGGCGCCCGCCGCGACGTGACGAGCAACACCATCGTGTGGGAGCGCGGCGAATCCGTGGACGGCGCCGTCGATCCCAACGACCGGCGGATGTCCCTCTGGGCGCCCGGCGAGCCTTCGTTCATCGACGGCGACGGCACCTCCGAGGACTATATCATCCTGTGGAACCACGACGGCGGCTGGCGCTACTGGGACAGCCGCGGCGATCTCAACGAGATCTGGGGCTGGCGCGACCGCGTCGCCTACGTCTGCGAGTTTGACAACTGAAAACGTGATCATAAAAACCGGGACTGCGCTGCAGTCCCGGTTTTGGACGGAAGACAAGCCCGCGCATGAAGGCTTTGATATGCGGGGGGAGAGCGAAGAGAGGGGGCGGGGAGCCCCCTTTCTTCGTACGATCGAGCAAAACCGGAAACTTTCCGGGAAGTTTCCGGTTTTGCTTTCAAGCTGTCGGCAGCCTCTCGACAGCTTGAAACCGGGACTGCACTGCAGTCCCGGTTTTTCATTTCCGGTAAAGATAGCTCTCGCCGCGGATCGTGCCCGAGGTCGAGCGGAAGAGGCCGTTTTCGATATAGACGAGATCGAGGTTCTCCTCGCCGATCGGCGCGTCGAAGGGGTCGAGCGTTTCGTTGAGCAGCGCCAGCCACTCGTCCTTCTCCGCGAAGGTGTAGCTCAGCCCTCCCGCGTCGGCGGGCCGGTTGGGCATCGTGTAGAAGGCGATGTCCTCCGCGCGGCACTGGATCGCGCAGCGCAGAAGATAGGCGATGTTCGCCGCCGTGAGATCGCTGTCGACGGAGGCTGCGGCCAGCTGCACCACGCGGGCCAGATTGGGGATGGAGCCGAGCGAGATGAACTGCCGCGCGGCCGCCTTCAGAAAATCGTGCTGGAGGGCGATCCGGTCGAGATCTCCATTTACATAATTCTTTCGGTAGCGGCAGAGCTGGACGCACTGCTCGCCGTTGAGGCATTGATAGCCCGCCGGGATGTGGATGGACAGATCCTGCTCCGCGTCCTCGTAATCCATATCGAAGGGGACGTTGAAATACACGCCGCCCATCAGATCGATGGCCTGTTTCACGGTGTTCAGATCCATCACGGCGCAGCTGTCGGCGTCGAAGCCGCAGAGGCCGCGCATCACCTCCCGCAGGCCCTCGAGACCGTCGTTCCCGGCGTTCTTCGCCATGGTGTAGGCGCAGTTGATCTTGCGGACCTCCCAGGATCGGTTTACATAAGTGTCTCTCGGGATGCTGACGAGATCGATGCGGCGCGACTCGGCGTCCACGCGGCAGAGCACGATCGTGTCGGTATTGCCGCTGACCTCGTCCATGCCGGCGAGGATCAGCGTGTAGACGCTCTTTTTCCTCTGCGCGGGGGCGCTCTCCATCGTTTCCGCCATCAGCGGCGCCGCCGTCTCCTCTCCCGGCGGCGCGGTGTTCACCGGCGCGGCGCTCTCCGCCGCGGCGGCCTCCGAGCGCGGCAGGGCGCCGTGCAGCAGGAGCGCGGCCGTCCCCGCGAGCAGGATAAGACCGATCGCCCGGACGAGTCTTCCTTTTGTTCTGCCTATGTCCATTTTTTCCTCCCTGAAGCGTTTTCCCTGCTATTGTCCCCCTTCCCGCCCGCTTTTAGACATGAAAAAGCCCGCCCGGAGCGATGCTCCGGGCGGGCCGCCGCTATGACGATCGTTGTTTTGCGGTCTTTCGATCGTTCTGTCTCTCAGGCGTCCTTTTCCGCGTAGGCCGCGAGCACGCCCTTGTAGGTCATGTAACAGTCGAATTTGGAGACCACCTCGAAGGGCGCGTGCATGCTCAGCACCGGGACGCCCGCGTCGATCGTGTCGATATTGCGCTTGGCCATGAACTTGGCGATCGTGCCGCCGCCGCCCTGGTCTACCTTGCCGAGCTCGGCCATCTGCCAGACGACGCCAGCGTCCGCGAAGAGGCGGCGCAGGTGTCCCACCAGCTCGGCCGAGGCGTCGCTGCTGCCGGCCTTGCCGCGCGCGCCGGTGAACTTGCAGATGCCCATGCCGTAGTTGAGCTTGGACTCGCTGCGTTTTTCGGAGACCTCGGGGTAGATCGGGTCAAAGGCGTTGGTCACGTCGGCGGAAAGGCAGAAGCTCTTTTCAAAGCAGCGGCGCAGCGCCACGCCCTGGGACTGACACAGGTCCTCCATGAAGGTGTCGAAGGACGCGCTCTGCATGCCGGAGACGCCCTCCGAGCCGATCTCCTCCTTGTCCGCGAGGATGCACACGCAGGTGCGCTCCGGTGCCTCGACGTCGAAGATCGCCTTGAGTTCGGCATAGGCGCAGACGCGGTCGTCGTGGCCGTAGCCGCCGATCATCGAGCGGTCGATGCCGATCTCGCACACGTCGAAGGCCGGGACGGCGACGAGCTCGGCGGAGAGGAAGTCCTCCTCCGTGACGCCGCAGAGATCGTTGAGCAGGCTCAGCACCGCGAGCTTGACGCGGTCCTTGCCGTCGTCGGCGTAGGGCACGGAGCCGATGAGGATGTTCAGTCCCTCGCCGGTGATGCCCTCGGCCATCGTCTTTTTCATCTGGTCGGCGGCGAGGTGCGGCAGCAGATCCGTGATGACGAACTTCGGCTCGTCCTTCTCGCGGCCGATCGTGATCTCGACGCAGCTGCCGTCGCGCAGTGAGGCCACGCCGTGCAGCTCCAGCGGGATCGTGACCCACTGGTACTTTTTGATGCCGCCGTAGTAGTGCGTGCGGAAATAGCAGAGCTCGTCGCTCTCATACAGGGGGACCTGCTTGAGATCGAGACGCGGCGCGTCGACGTGCGCGCCGGCGATGACCGCGCCCTCGGCGAGGCTCTTTTTGCCGATCACGGCCAGCGTCAGCGCCTTGCCGCGGTTGTTCTGATAGACCTTCATGCCCGGCTCGAGCGCCATGCCCGGGACATACTCCACGAAGCCGCGCTCCTCGGCCTCGGCGATCGCGTTCTTCACGGCCTCGCGCTCGGTGCGGGAGGCGTCGAGATAGCGGATATATTCCGCGCAGTATTCTTCACTCTTGACGCGCTCGTCCGTTCCAATCAGGTCATAGCCGTTCTTCTGCTCGTAAAAGAGCTTTTCTCTCAGTTCATCCATGGCTCTTCAAAACCTCCGAAAAAAATTGTCTGCAGGTATCCGAAAACTGATCCTCATCCCCGTTGTTATACAGGATGTGATCACATTTTTCTTTGAAGTATTCGTCGCTCTTCTGCGCGTCGACGCGCGCGGAGGCGCGCTCGAAGTCAAGACCGTCCCGGTCCATGATGCGCGCGATGCGCCTCTCGCGGTCCGCGAGCACGCCGAGCACAAGATCGCAAGGCGCGGCGAGGCCTCCCTCGATCAGCTCGATCGCGTCTATCGCGGCGAGCGTCCCGCCCGCCATCGCCCAGGCGCGCAGACGGCGCGCGGCCTCCTCGCGGACGAAGCGGTGGCTGATCGCGTTGAGCTCCGCGAGTGCGGCCGGGTCGGAAAAGACCTCCGCGGCGAGCGCGCGCCGATCGACGCCGCCGTCCCGGTAAGCCGCCGGAAAGCGCGCGGCCAGCGCGGCGACGAGCGCGGCGTCGCGCTCGAGCAGCTCGTGGTAGAGCGCGTCGCAGTCGATCACCAGCGCGCCGAGGCTTTCAAGCAGCTTCAGCGCGGTGGTCTTGCCGCCGCCGCTCGGGCCGGTGATGCCGACGACCGTCATGCCCCCGACGAGCGTCTCGGCGATCTCGCTCTCGTCCAGCGCGCCGCGGCGCAGGATGCGGAAGGGCCTGTCCGCCAGAGAGATCAGCGTCGATTCGCGCCCGAGGCCGCAGGGGCCGCCGTCGATCACGCCCTCGATCTGCCCGTCGAAATAGGCGAGGACCTTTTGCGCGTCCTTCGGGCTCTCCTCCCCCGAGGGGTTGGCCGAGGGCGCGGCGAAGGGCAGGCCGGTCAGGCGCAGGAGCTCGAGCGTCTTCGGATGGTCCGGGCAGCGCAGGCCCACCGTGTCGCCTCCCGCCAGCACGACGGGCGGGATCTCCTTTTTGGCTTTCAGCACAATGGTCAGCGGGCCGGGCCAGAAGCGCGCGGCAAGCGTTTTTGCCTGCGGCGGGACCTCGAGGCAGTATTCCTCCATGCTCTCCGCGCCGGGCACCATCAGCGACAGGGGCTTGACGGCGGGGCGGCCCTTGACCTCGTAGATCCTTTCGACGGCCGCGGCGTCAAGGCCGTTGCCCGCCAGACCGTAGACCGTTTCGGTCGGTACGGCGACGAGACCGCCGCCGCGGATAAGCTCCGCCGCGCCGGAGAGATCGTCTGTAAAGACTTGTGTTTTCATATCCTGCTCCCTGCCCGCTTCAGTTCTGCGCGGCAAGCCGCTCGGCCTGGTCGGCGGTGACGAGCGCGTCGATGAGCGCGTCGAGATCGCCGTCCATGATCGAGCCGATATTGAAGCTCCGTCCCTCGCCGACAAGGCGGTGGTCGGTCACGCGGTTCTGCGGGAAATTATAGGTGCGGACGCGCTCGCTGCGGTCGCCGCTGCCGATCTGGCTGCGGCGCTCGGCCGCGACGGCGCTGCGCCGCTTTTCCTGCTCGGCCTCGTAGAGCTTGGCGCGCAGGATCTGCATCGCGCGGTCCTTGTTTTTATACTGGCTGCGCTCGTCCTGGCACTCGACCACCGTGCCGCTGGGCAGGTGGGTGATGCGGATGGCGCTCTCGGTCTTGTTGACATGCTGGCCGCCCGCGCCGGAGGAGCGGTAGGTGTCGATCTTCAGATCGTTCGGATCGAGGCGGAAATCCACCTCGCCGATCTCGGGCAGGACGGCGACCGTGGCCGCCGAGGTGTGGATCCTGCCGCCGGACTCGGTGACCGGGACGCGCTGGACGCGGTGGCCGCCGGCCTCGAACTTCAGGCGGGACCAGGCGCCCTCGCCCTCGACGACGAAGCTGATCTCCTTGAAGCCGCCGAGCTCCGTCTCGCTGGAATTGGCCACCTCGACGCGCCAGCCCTTCCGCTCGGCGTACATGGAGTACATGCGGAAGAGATCGGCCGCGAAGAGCATGCCCTCCTCCCCGCCGACGCCGCCGCGGATCTCCATGATGACGTTTTTGCCGTCGTTGGGATCCTTCGGCAGGAGCAGGATCCTGATCTCGCTCTCGCGGCGTTCCCGCTCGGCTTTCGCGGCGCGGAATTCCTCCTCGTCTCCGAGCTCCGTCGCGGCCTCCATGTCCTCGCCGGCGGCAAGCCAGGCGCGATAGGCCTCGACGAGGGGGCGCAGCTCGCGCGCTTCCTTCTCGCAGGCGGCGAAGGCCGCGGCGTCGGAGTAGACCTCCGGCCGCTCCATGCGGGCGCAGAGCTCTTCGTATTGATTTTTCAGCTTTTCAAGCTTTTCAAACATGGCTCTCATCCGCGCCTTCCGATCGGTTTTTCCGAGTATGTATCATACCATATTTCCCCGCGCCTGTAAACGAAGAATGAAGAATTCTTAAAGCGCGGCCGAGCGCTTGACGCGCGGGAGTTTTTTGCGGATAATAGGGGCAAAGAAAACTCTGTGAAAGGGTGAGAAGGATGAAAAAAGCAAAGATATTGACGGCTCTGCTGCTCGCGGCCGCGCTGCTGGCCGGCTGCGGCGCGCCGCAGGGAGAGGTCCCGACAGAGGCGCCGCCCGCGGCCGAGTCTGAGGCCGTCGTCGGGACGGACGTCGCGGGGCTGCTGAACGCGCTTTCTTCCGGAGCGGTGATTGAGATCGACGCGAACGAGCTCGCGCTCGACCGCGCGCCGGATTACGGTTTTTCCTATTCCGCCGGCGCCTATACCTGGGAGTCGATGGGCGGAGGCGAATATCAGCTCGTGCTCCGCGGTCTCGAGGACCTTACGATCCGCAGCCGCGCCGAGGGCGGCACGCTGATGACGACCGGATCGGCGGTGGCAAACGTGCTCAGCATACGCGACTGCAAGGGTCTGACGCTCGAGGGATTGACGCTCGGCCATCGCGGCGAGCCGAGCTATTGCTGCGGCGACGTGCTGTACTGCGACGGCTGCGAGGATCTGCTGATCCGCGGCTGCGATCTCTTCGGCTGCGGCGTGACGGCCGTGAACGCCTGGAAGTGCACGCGGCTCTTCCTCGAGGACTGCACGCTGCGCGACTGCAGGGCCTCCGCTCTGAACGCCACGCTGTGCACCAACGTGCAGGCGCGCGATTGCCGCATCCTCCGCTGCGGAGAGGCCTCCTATGATATCGCGGCGCTGTGCGTGGCGAGCTGCAACGGCTTCGCGCTGATCAACAGCGAGATCCGCGACGGCTCCAACAGCTGCCTGCTCGACGAGATGAACTCCTCCTCGGTGTGTCTGCTCGGCTGTGAGGCGACGGGCAATCTGTTCTCCGAGGCGCTTTTCCGGATCTATGACGGGGGCGTCACGGTCAGCGGCTGCGCGCTCGCGGACAATGAATTCGGCAAATGCTATGCGAATGAAAACTGCTTCGCCGTGACGGGAATCGGGAAGGCGCTCGTCAGCTTCGCGGACTTCGCACGCATGGAGCGCAAGCCCTTCGAGGGCGAGTACGTCGGCCCCGCGCCCTATGTGACGCCGGGCGACGTCGGAGAAGAGACCTACACGACGGCTGGCGACCTTCCGGCTTCTCCCCCGCCCGCTCCCGCGTGGGACGGCGAACAGGCGGAGCTCCACGTCAAGACCGTGGACGAGCTGCTCGCCGCGATCGCCCCGCACACGACGGTCTTCCTCGACGCTGAGGAATTCGACCTCTCCGCGGCCTCGGACTACGGCAGCGGCGGCGGACTGTATTACACCTGGGTCGACACCTACGACGGCCCGGGACTCGTCCTGCATGATCTCGACGGCTTCGCGCTCGTCGGCGGCGGGATGGGCGTCACGCTGCTCTCCGCCGTCCCGCGCTACGCGGACGTGCTGTATTTCGAAAACTGCCGGGATATCTCTCTGAAGGACATGACTCTCGGCCATCGCATCGAGCCGGGCTACTGCGCGGGCAACGTGGTGGAGCTCATGCTCTGCACCGGCGTGACGATCGAGCGCTGCGGTCTCTTCGGCTGCGGCGTGATCGGGATCTGCGCGGCCAACTGCTCCGATCTGCTCGTCAGCGAGTCGAACATTTACGACTGCAGCTATCTCGGCGCGCAGCTCGACAATGTGGAGGACGCCCTCTTCACGGGCTGCTCGGTCACGGACTGCGGCAGCGACTACGGCTTCAACGGCTTCTTCCTCAACAACTGCAGCGGCGTGTTCTTCGACAGAGACCTTCTCTCCGACGGGGAGTACCGCATCGGCGCGGCAGGCTGAGAAAACTCCATAAGCCAAAACCGGACGACCTCGGTCGTCCGGTTTTTCATCTGTTTATTCCACGATGCGCGGGCCCGTGCGCCAGTCGGCGCCGCCGCGGCGCTCCTCCGCGGCGCGGTAGCCCAGCGCGTACAGGTCGTGCGCCGCCGCGCTGAGCGAAAAGATCTTCACGCTCTGCGCGTCGAGCTCCCGCACGGCGGCGGGCTTGGTTATGATCGGAACGGCGCTCGTCTTTTTGATCTCGCCGAGGAGCTCCCTCCCCCGCGCCGTCGCCGCGAGCAGGCGGGCGTAGGGCGGAGTCCCGAGGGTCATGCCGCTTTCCACGCCGAGCGCGGCGCACAGGACGTTGCGGCGCACCCGCGCCATCGCCAGACGCTTGTTCTTCACCGCGGCATAGACGGCGTCCAGACTCGGCTCCTCCGCCGCGGCCTTGAGAAGGCGTTCTCCGAGACCGCCGGAGGCGTCCGGCAGCGCGGCGCAGCGCGCCGCGTCGAGCGTGCGCAGGCGGGATAGGATCGCCGTCTCCAGCGCCTCGCGCGAGGGCGTGCCGCGGCCCATGGCCGCGTCCTTTTCATAGACCGCCTGCACGGCGGCCGGCATGAAGGACGACACCTTCTCGCCGCGGCGCAGGAAGGTCCTCAGCTCGGAGGCCGAGCGCTTGTCTCCCTCCCCCGCGCCGTCGTGCGCGCTTCCGGTGCGCCGGACGGCAAGCGGCGTGAGCTCGAGCCGCAGATCGTAGATCGCCTTGAGGTATTCGACGGCGAGGATGTTGTTCGGCCCCTCGAGCAGCCGCGCGGCGGGGCCGCAGCTGTGCTCGAGCACGAGCTGCCGCGCCGCGGCGAAGGAGAGCGTCGCGTCCTCGGCCATCAGCGCGCGGATCTCGCCCGTCGTCTGCGGCTCGATCAGCTTGCGGGCGAGGAAGTCGAGATCCTCCAGGCGCTCGGCCTCCGTGCCGAAGGAGAGCGTTTTCGCGCCCAGCGCGCCGAGCAGGCCGACCGCGCCGCGGGCAAAGCCCTCCGCCGAGGCGAGCGACCAGGGCAGCGGCAGCTCGAACACCACATCGGCGCCGCCGCGGCAGGCCGCCTCGGCGCGCGCGTATTTTGAATAGACCGCCGCCTCGCCGCGCTGGACGAAGTCGCCCGACATCACGCACACGACGCCCTCGGCCTTCGTGCGCAGCATACTCTCGCGCAGATGATATTCATGCCCGTTGTGGAAGGGATTGTATTCGCACACCACGCCGACGAAATCCATCGTTCGACCTCCCGGATCTTTCTGTCTCAAAAGGCCCCTTCCCGTCAGAAAAAGGGCTTGCTTTTTCCCTGTCTTGTATTAAAATGGTAATGTTAGTATATCGCATGAAAACCAATCTTTTCAATAGAAAGGAACAAAACACATGAAAATTCTCGTCATCAACGCAGGCAGCTCCTCGCTGAAGTATCAGCTCATCGACATGGAGAGCGAAGTCGTGATGGCCAAGGGCCTGTGCGAGCGCATCGGCATCGACGGTCACCTCAAGCACAGCCCGCTCGTCGGCGACAAGCCCGTCTTCAACGAAGACGTCCCCATGCCCACCCACTCCGAGGCCATCGCCGCGGTCATCGACAAGCTCACCAGCAAGGAATTCGGCGTTGTCGGCTCGATGAAGGAGATCGACGCCGTCGGTCACCGCGTCGTCCACGGCGGCGAAAAGTTCGCCTCCTCCGTGCTCATCAACGACGAGGTCATGAAGGCGATCGAGGAGTGCATCCCCTTCGCGCCGCTGCACAACCCGGCCAATATCACCGGCATCAACGCCTGCAGGGCCGTCATGGGCGACGTGCCGATGGTCGCCGTGTTCGACACCGCCTTCCACCAGACCATGCCCGGCAAGGCTTTCATGTACGCCGTTCCCTATGAGTACTACAAGAAGGACGGCATCCGCCGCTACGGCTTCCACGGCACCTCTCACCGCTACGTCTCCGCCCGCTGCGCCGAGCTGATGGGCAAGCCCATCGAGGAGCTGAAGATCATCTCCTGCCATATGGGCAACGGCTCTTCCATCTGCGCGATCGAAAACGGCAAGAGCGTCGACACCTCCATGGGCTTCACGCCGCTGGTCGGCCTGCCGATGGGCACGCGCTGCGGCGATCTCGACGCGGGCGTCATCCAGTTCATCATGAACAAGTACGGCTATACGATCGATGAGATGCTCAACATTCTCAACAAGAAGTCCGGCGTGCTGGGCGTCTCCGGCGTCTCCTCTGACTTCCGCGATCTCGACAAGGCCGCGGGCGAGGGCATCGACAAGGCCAAGCTGGCGCTCGACATGTTCAACTACTGGGTCGCCAAGGTCGCCGGCTCCTATGCCGCCGCGATGAACGGCGTGGACGCGATCGTGTTCACCGCCGGCGTCGGCGAGAACAGCAAGGAGACCCGCAAGGGTATCTGCGAGTACTTCGGCTACCTGGGCGTCAAGCTCGACGAGGCCGCCAACTCCAAGCGCGGCGAGGACGTGATGATCTCCACGCCCGACTCCAAGGTCAAGGTCTTCGTCATCCCCACGAACGAGGAGCTCGTTATCGCGCGCGACACCCGTGACATCGTCGCCGGCTGAGCGATTTGACAAAACGGACCGGGAGGGCCGACGCCCTCCCGGACTTTTTATGTTTTTTTATGTGGAAAGAACGCGGAAGCTGCGCTATAATGGCGGCAGAACACCGGGAGAGGTCGTTATGAAAAAAACTGCGTACAAGAGAATATCCGGCGGCGAGACGATCTGCGCGGTCTATCTGTGTCTGCTCGGCGTCGCGCTGCCGCTCGCGGTGCACGACGCCTATTTCGACATCACGCGCACCAAGGCCCTCGTGTTCTGGGTGCTCTCCGGCGCGCTGCTGCTCGCCTGGACGCTCTGGCGCGTGATCGGGAAGAAGGGCCGGAACGAGCTCGGGCCCTTCGCTTCGCCCGATCTGTTCTTCGCGCTCTTCTGCCTGTGTCATATCCTCTCTTCGCTGCTTTTCCGCCCGTTTTCGGCCGCTTTCTTTTCCACCGACAACCGCCTGCAGGGTATCCTGAGCTTTGCGCTGTACCTGCCCGTCTTTCTGATCCTGCGGCGCGGCGGGCGGCTTACGCCCCCGGTGCGCTTCGCGCTGCTGCTCGGCGGCTCCGCTGCGGCCCTGCTCGGCGTCCTGGACGTTTTTGATCTGAGCGTCCTGCCGCTGCGCGCCGTCTCGCCGGCGATCGAGCTGCCGCGCTTTCTTTCCACCGTCGGCAACATCTCCTTTTTCGGCGCGCTGTGCGCGCTGCTGCTGCCGATCGCCGTCTGGTACGCTCTGAGCGCGAAGGAGCTGCGCGGCGCGCTTCCTTATGCGCTGTGCGCTCTGCTCGCCCTTTGCGGCGGCATCGCCGCGCGGACCGAGGGCTTCCTGCTGGGCGCGCTTGCCTTCTTCGCCGCGCTGCCGCTCTTTTCCCGCAGCGAGACAGCGCTGCGGCGCGTGCCGCTGCTGTGGGCCCTTTCCTCCGCCGCGGCGCTGCTGTTTTCGCTGGCCATGTCGCGCGGGGCGCTCTATCGTCCGAGCGAGCTGACGCGGCTGCTTTGCTCCCCCGTGCTGCTGCCCTTCTGTCTGATCTCCGCAGCGCTCTTCTGGCTGCTGCGCAGAAAGGAGGACGCCCTTATCCTGCGCGTCCGCAGGATCTATCTCATCGTCCTGGCGGCATGCTTCGGCATGCTCGCGCTTTTCCTGATCGCGGCCAACACCCTCTGGCGCGATTCGCTGCCGGCCCCGATCGCCTCCGTCGCGGTCTTCTCCCCCTCCTGGGGCAGCGACCGCGGGGCCGAGTGGGCGGCCTTCTGGCGGATGTTCCGCGCCGCGCCGCTGCCGCAGAAGCTCATCGGCGGCGGGGCGGGCTCGGTGGCCGCCTGGGACCGGGCGCACCCGCTCTTCTCCGACGCGATCACCGACAGCGCGCACAACGAGTATCTGCACTATCTGCTCACCGGCGGTCTGATCGGGCTCGGGAGCTATCTTGTGCTGCTCGTTCTCGCCTTCCGCAAAGCGCTGCGGCAGCCCTCCCGGGCGCGGACGGCGATGGCGCTGGGCTGCTTTGCCTACGCCGTGCAGGCCGCGGTGAACATCGCCCAGCCCTTCACGACGCCGCTTTTCTTCGCGCTGCTGGCGCTGACGCTCTCCGAGCGGAGCTCTGACGACGGCGGGGAGAAAAAAGCGGGGCCCTTCCCCTATGTCGGGCTCTGCGCGCTGGCCCTCGTCCTGCTGATCGCGGCCGCCGCATAAACGAAAAAAGACGGCGCACGGAAACAATCCGTGCGCCGTCTTTTTCCTTCGGTCAGAACAGGCTCAGCTGCTCCGGGCTTCCCTTTTCCTCAAAGGCCGCGAGATAACGAAAGATCTCGTCGTTGTCGTGCATCATGCCCTTTTCCGCGCAGAAGCTGTGGATGAGCCGCATCAGCTCGCCGTTTCGCGGGCTGGACACGACGTACTGCGCGCCGTATTCGCGGATATAGCGCTCCTTCAAGCCGGGGAAAAGGCGGTCGAGCTGAGCGTAGAAGTATTCCCGGTTGCCCTCGCGCAGCGTCAGACCCATGCCGAAGCAGATCACGCCTTTGACGGCCGCTTCGGCGCAGGCCTCCAGGACGCCGCGGATGTTCTCCTCCGTGTCGTTGAGAAAGGGCAGGATCGGGCAGAGCCACACGACGGTCGGGATCCCCGCCTCGCGCAGGCGGTGCAGCGCCTCGACGCGTTCCGCCGTCGTGCTGACATTCGGTTCTATTTTGCGGCAGAGCGCCTCGTCGGCCGTCGTCAGCGTCATCTGGACGACGCACTTCGTTTTTTCGTTGATCGCCCTGAGCAGATCGAGATCGCGCAGCACGCGCGCGGACTTGGTGATCAGCGTGAAGCCGAAGCCGTAGCGGTACGCCAGCTCCAGCGCGCCGCGGACGAGCCCGAGCTCGCCCTCGAGCGGGATATAGGGATCCGTCATCGAACCGGTGGCGAGCATGCATTTCCCTCTCTTGCGCCGCAGCGCGTCCTCCAGGAGCGAAAGCGCGTTCTCCTTGACCTCGATGTCCTCGAAGGCGTGATCCATGTGATAGCAGCGGCTCCTCGAGTCGCAGTAGATGCAGCCGTGGGAGCAGCCGCGATAGAGGTTCATGCCGTTCTGCGCCGACAGGATCCCCTTTGCCTGTACGTAATGCATCGCGCGCTCCCCTCCTTTTCAAACAGATCTCATCGTCAGCATACTCGGCCGCGAAAGCCTTGTCAAGCTTCCAGGACGATCAAAACCCGACGGGCGTGGCCCGTCGGGTTTTTGTTGAAAAATGCCGTATCAGTGCTTGTCGGTGCCCTTCGCGCCGACGCCGAAGTGCAGCTCCTTCATGCCCTCGACCTCGTCGCAGATGCCCTTGAGCGAGCAGACCGAGCAGTCGGTCGGCAGGCCCTCGAGGATATGCGTGAGTGTGCCGGTCACGTCGGCGGCCTTCTTGGCGTTGGCCTTCATTGCGGCGTAATCCAGGCCCGCCTTGGTGACGAAGATGACCGTGGCGTTGAGCACGTTCTCATCCTGCTTGTAGGCCTTGATGTAGCTTGCGCCGACCTGGCGGAAATTGATGCCCTTGCGGATGGCCTGCCTGCTGACGCGGACCTGCTCGCGGTAGGATTCCGGCGACATGCGGATCATGTAGCCCTCGAGATTGACGTGGTACTTGGCAAACTCGATATCCTTGAGCGTGCGGTAGATCTTCTCGTCGTCGCCCTCGAGCACGCCGACGCGCAGCAGCACGATGCGGGCGAAGTCGCAGTCGCCGCGGATCTCCTTCAGGTCCGGGCCGTAGAGCAGGACCTGATCCTTGTTCACAAGCTCGCTCGAGGAGGTGAAGAGCACGTAATTCGCCGAGCCTTTTCCGGAGGCGCCGAGCTCGAAAGCCGCGTCCTTCTGCAATACCAGCTCGCTGTTGCCGATGTCCTTCCATTCCTCGCCGGGGCGGTAGGGCCAGACCTTCGGTTCGCTGTTTTCAAGCAGTTGCTGTGTTTCCCTGAAAAGAGAGTTGAACAGTTCCATAGGTCAGGCTAGAAGACGAGATCAACTTTCTTGCGGTCGAACATCAGATTGACCTGCTTGTACGCCCAGCCGAGCACCTTCTGATCGAGGTTCCAGAAGTAAACGACGAACAGGACGACGACCACGATCAGAAGCACTTTGATCAGGCTGAAAATGAACTTCAAGATTTTATCCATGCAGCAATGATGCTCCTTTCGGTGTTATTTCCTTTCGATCAGACCTTACTTCTTGGCAAGGCCCTTCTGGCGGGCATACTCGGCCGCGCCGAGAGCGCCCATCAGCTGCGGGTCCGTCTTCAGATTCACGACCTTCAGCTTCAGCACGTGCTCGATGGCCTCCTTCAGACCGTCGTTCTTCGCGCAGCCGCCCGTCAGCGTAATGCTGTCCGTCGCGCCCGCCTTCTTCGCCATCACGAAGCAGCGCTTCGCTACCGCCATCTCGATGCCGGCCGCGATCTCGTCCATCGGC
>JBGUZD010000098.1:0-9598 GCA_045222695.1 Candidatus Limivicinus sp. | reverse complement strand
GGCCTCCACCGGATTCAGGCCCCAGTTGGTGGGGCAGGTGGACAGGACCTCGATGAGGCAGAAGCCCTTACCCTCCACCTGATACTGCAACGCCTTCTTGATCGCCTTCTTGGTCTTGAGGATGTTGGGGTTGTTGTTGACGGCGCAGCGCTCGATATAATAGGAACCGGGCACCTCGGCGAGCATCTCGGAGACCTTGATCGGCGCGCCGCACCAGGCCTCGTCACGGCCGTAGGGAGAGGTCGTCGTCTTCTGGCCGACGAGCGTGGTCGGGGCCATCTGGCCGCCGGTCATGCCGTAGATCGCGTTGTTGACGAAGACCGTGACGATCTTCTCGCCGCGGTGGGCGGCGTGGACGATCTCGGCGGTGCCGATGGAGGCCAGGTCGCCGTCGCCCTGATAGGTGAAGACCAGCGTGCCGGGGCGGGCTCTCTTGGCGCCGGTGGCGACGGCGGGAGCGCGGCCGTGGGCGGCCTCGTACATGTCGCAGTTGAAGTAGTCGTACGCGAAGACGGAGCAGCCGACGGGGGCGACGCCCATGACGTTGCCGGCCTCGAGCTTGCCCTCCTGGATCAGCTCGTCGATGCTCTCGGCGACCAGGCGGTGGATGATGCCGTGGTTGCAGCCGGGGCAGTAGTGGAACTGCTTGTCGGTAAGCAGCTTGGTTTTCTCAAAGACAACGGACATCTTATTTACCCTCCTTAATTTTGAGGATCTCTTCCCGGATCTCGTCGGTCGTCGGGAACTGGCTGCCCAGGTGGCCGAAGAAGGAGACGGGCTTGCCGCCCTCGATGGCGAGCTTCACGTCCTCGAGCATCTGGCCCTCGTTGACCTCGACGTCCAGAACGCCCTTGACCTGCGGCTTCATGACGGTCTCTTTGAGCGCGTCATAGGGGAAGGGCCACACGGTGATGGGACGGAACAGGCCGACCTTCATGCCCTCGGCGCGCATCTCGTCGACGACGGACTTGACGACGCGGGCGACCGTGCCGAAGGCCGTGACGATGACTTCGGCGTCGTCGGTCTTGTAGCACTCCCACATCTGCTCGTTCGCCTTGGCGGCCTGATAGGACTTCTGCAGCTCGGCGTTGTGGACGGTCAGGGATTCGGTGTCGATATAGATGGAGTTGATGACGCCGCGCTTGGCGGGGTCGTCGCCGGGCTTCCAGCCGGTGCAGGCCCAGGGCTTCTTCTCCGGGTCGACCTTGAAGTCCACCATCTCGGGCATCTCGACGGGCTCCATCATCTGGGCGATGATGCCGTCAGCCAGGAAGAGGACGGGCATGCGGTATTTCTCGGCCTTGTCGAAGGCGAAGGTCATGATGTTGATGGCTTCCTGCACGGAGGAGGGAGCGTAGGTCAGCAGATGGTAGTCGCCGTTGCCGCCGCCCTTGACGCCCTGGAAATAGTCGCCCTGAGAGGCCTGGATGTTGCCGAGGCCGGGGCCGCCGCGCATGACGTTGAGGATCACGCAGGGCAGCTGGGCGCCCGCGCAGTAGGAGATGCCTTCCTGCTTGAGGCTGACGCCGGGGCTGGAGGAGGAGGTGATGACGCGCGCGCCGGTACCGGCGGCGCCGTACACCATGTTGATCGCCGCGACCTCGCTCTCGGCCTGGAGGAAGCAGCCTCCGACCTCGGGCATACGGGCGGACATGTATTCGGGGATCTCAGTCTGCGGGGTGATGGGGTAGCCGAAGAAGAAACGCGCGCCGGCGCGGATGGCGGCCTCAGCGATCGCTTCGGACCCCTTCATAAGAGTCAGAGCCATTGTCATTTCCTCCTTAATCTCTCTCGATCCGGATGGCCACATCCGGGCAGGTGCGGGCGCAGGACGCGCAGCCGATGCACGCCTCGGGAGCGACTACCTCGGCCGGGTGGTAGCCTTTCGCGTTGAGCCTGGTCTTGGAGAGGGCGAGGACGCCTTTCGGGCACGCCCTGGCACAGAGACCGCAGCCTTTGCAGATGAGCTCATTGATTGTGACTTTTACCATGATACTCCTCTTTTCTGTTATTTTTTGCCGTGTTGACGATATTCCAAACCGCAGAAGCGGGGTATGCGCTCAGCTTATTTTTCTCCGACGCCGAAGGGGTTGTCGTTCAGTCCGCGGATCCAGCTGTCCCAGTCGCGCTGCATATAGGTGTCGATCACCAGCGGCGTGCCCATGTATTTCGGATCGTGCCCCTCGGCCAGAAAGACGTCGAGCATGGCCTTCTTGCCGGAGGTGTACAGCACCGGGACGCCCGTTTTCTCGGACACCTCGCGGATCATCTCATAGCCGTCGCGCAGCTCGGCGGGGGTGGTGCACTGGGCCAGGTTCGTGTTGTTGATCATGCCGCTGATCTTCAGGCGGGAGTGGATCTGCATCTCCTCCTGCAGCTTCATGATCTTTTCCGCCGTGCCGGCCAGCGGGCGGCGGATGTTCACGACGTTGAGCACCTCCAGCTCGCCCGGCCCCAGGTCCATGAAGTCCTGGTGATAGCGGCCCAGGGCGGTGGAGCCCACCGCGTCGCCGCCGACGTCGAAGACCACGCAGTCCCAGTCCATATCGAAGGCCGAGGCGACCTCCGCCGGGAGGGAGAGCGTTTCGATGCCGGACGAGGCGTAGTTCGGGCTGACCAGACGGATCTCCTTCATGCGCGCCATTTTGCCGCGCTCGGTCAAACGGAAGTAGGTGTTGACCATGTCGAGGTCCAGCAGCTCGGTCCGCAGGCCCTGCTCCGCCGCCTTGAAGGCGAAGTTGAGCGCCAGCTCGGTCTTGCCGCTGCCGTAATTGCCGATCAGCACATAATACTTTTTCATACTATCCCTCTTATATCATATCTGTTTCCATTCTATCATCGGGCTATGTTTGCGTCAATGAACAAACTGCCGATTATTGACTATCTTTTAACATCAAATTGACGAATTATTTTTTTGTGTGTTTCTATTTCGGTGCACTTTTTCTTGTTTTCTATAATTATTGCACTTTATCCGTCCGTTCCTTTCCGGGCCGCTCCGCCCGGGTCCGGTCCGGGCCGCAAAGAGCCCGGAGAGCGCAAAAAAACAGGCACGTCGTGCCTGTTTTTTTGGATCAGAATTTCCCGTGCGAGCCGCCGTGGCTGCGTCCGGACGAGGAGAAATGCACGGAGCTTCCTCCCCCGCCTCCGCCGCTGCGGTGCTCGGTATCGCGCTGGATCCGCGTTTTGGAGACGTTGGCGTACAGAAAGCGGTCGTCCCTGGCGCGCAGGTTCAGTCCGCCGCGCGCGTAGTTCGCCGCGCCGTATTCCTTTTCCACCGACTTCATCTGACGCTTCATCGCGCCCGTCGGGATCCCGCCGGAGAAGAAGCCGATGACGGCGGAGATCAGCGCCGCGAGGGGCGCGGTCTCCTTGAAGCTCTTCTGCTCGCGCTGCGGCGCGCTGTAATCGTAGGGGTTGCCGTCGCGGGCCTGTTTGAGCAGGACGCCCGCGTCGGTGATGAACTGCTCGGCCGCTCCGGCCCAGTCGTTCTCGCCGAGCCAGGGCGTGAAGCGCGGCTCGAGATAGTGGCTCATGCCGTAATCGGTGAAGGCGGTCTTGCCGTAGCCGTAGGTCGTCTCGGCAAATTCGCGGTCGCCCACGGAGACGAGAAGCAGGATGCCGTCGTCGTTGGGCCCGTATCCGTAGCCCTTGTAGTCGTAAAAGTCGTCGGCGTAGTCCACGACGTATTTGCCGCCGAGATCGGGGACGAAGGCCACCGCGACGTCGCACTGATACTTCTCGCTGACCTCGTCGGAGAGCGCGTTGAGGCTTCTGAGTCTGTCCGCGTCGATCACGCCCGCGAGATCGGCCACGCGGTCGAGCTGACGCTCCGCGGGGATGTTCGCATTGTCTTCCGGCGTGACCTCTCCATCGCCGGAGACGGACGCGCCGCCGAGAGAGGCGTAGAGCAGGTTCATGCAGCTGTGGGCGCCTTCGAAATAGCAGCCGGCGTCGTAGTAGGCCTGCAGGATCTGCGTCATATCCTCTTCGCTGAAGCCGTCGAGCTTTTCTCCGAACTTGTAGTAAGAGAGCTTGTTGGCCTCGTTCGAGAAGAGATGGACGAGCAGGAAGCCGTTGTCCTCGCCGATCTGCTCGTTGTAAAAGCGCTCGGCGAAGGCCGCCGGATCGCTCTCTCCCCTGTCCCGGGCGATATAGACGCACACGGAAACGCCGGTGTCGGCCTGGATCCGCGCGCCGAGCTCCTCCAGGATCCGCTCGTCCTCCGCACCGATCGTACCGTCCTCGTCATAGACGAAGCGGGAGGCCTCGGCATGCGCCGCGGCGCACAGCGACAGCGCCAGCGCGAAGATCAGAAGAAGGGAAAACAGACGTTTTTTCATCTCTTCGCCCTCCTCACATCAGCCCGATCAGCATCTGCACGCCGAAGGCGACAGCCGCTACGATCCCGCCGTAGATCAGACGGTATTTCCAGTAAGCGCCCTTGTCCGTCGGGAGGTCGCCGACGAATTTTCCGGTCTGCCCGTTCATGGCGAACTGATAGTTCTTGCCGTGCCAGCTCGTGTTCAGGATCCAGACCGGGAGCAGCGCGTACTTGGCCCGCGCGTTGCGCAGGCGGATGTTGCTGCCCGTGTTCATTACGCCCGAAAAGCCGCCCGTGGTCGCGGAAAAGGCCTGGACGGTGCTCTGCTTCACGCGCTCGTTGGCGCGCTGGACACAGTTTTCGGCGCTGACGTCGTAGCGGTCGGCGAAATAGCCGGAGAGATAGGCCTTCTTGAAGGACACGGCCCGGCCGGTGTCAAAGGGCTCGAGCGATTCCATCAGCTCGTCCGGCATCTTGAGCGAGCCGTCCACCGGGACGTTCCCAAAGCGGACGAAGCCGCTGCGGTAGAGACGGTAATACCGCGTCTCGGTATAGTGATAGTTCAGGTCGCTCCAGGTCCTCACGCGCGTGGCGTTGAAGCTCATGTCGGCGTCGCAGTCCGCGTCGAAGAGCCAGAAGGGCACGTAAACGCCCTTGATCTCGTCGAGATGGTTCTCCTCCGAAAAGGCGCGCGGCAGCAGCTTTTTGCCCTTGAAATGCTCGCGCAGCGCGTCCTTGGCCGCCTCCTTGTCGAGCCGGAAGGGCACGATCAGATCCGGCATCAGCGTGCCGGAAAACTGCCCGGGCACGATGGTGGGGTTGGCGCAGTAGGGACAGCTCGTCGCGGCGGTGGTCTCGTCGCAGATCAGCTCCGCCCCGCAGGACGGGCAGATATAGGCGCGAAGGCCCTCGCCCTCGGCGCCCCAGTCGGAGCCGGCCGTGCTGAGGTCCCAGTCGACGTCCATGCCGTCCTGCACGTCCGCGGCGTTTTCGGCCTGGGCGGCTTGGGCGGCCTGGGCGGCGTTGAAGGCGTTTTCCGCCTGCTCGTTCTTCCCCTCGTAGAGCGCCTCGATCTGCTGGACCGTGAAGACGCTGCCGCAGTACTCGCACGCCATCTGACCGGACTTGCTGTCAAAATGCAGCGGTCCGGTGCAGGACGGGCATTTGTAGTTGGTCACCTGTGATGGCATGGGGATCCTCCTATGATGAAATCACGAAAGGCCGGCGAGACGCGCCGCCGTGCGGCGCGGGCTCGCCTGCCTGCGTTCCCGTCAGATCCTGTCTTCCTCGGTGAAGGGGTCGCCGCAGTTGGGGCAGAACTTGGGCGGCTTGGCCGGATCCTCGGGCTCCCAGCCGCACTTGCCGCACTTGTAGCTGACGGCGGCGGGCTTCTTCGCGCCGCACTGCGGGCAGAAGTTGCCGGTGCACACCGTGCCGCAGTCGCACTTCCAGGCGCCCTCGGGGATCACCTCGGGCTTCTTCGCGCCGCACTGCGCGCAGAAGTTGCCGGTGTTCACCGCGCCGCAGGCGCACTTCCAGCCCTCCTTCGCGGGGGCGGCGGGGGCGGCGGCCTGCTGCTGCGCGCCCATCTGATAGAGGTTCTGCGCGTTCACGCCGCCGGCGTTCTGCGCCATGCCCATGCCCATGAAGGCCATCGCGGCGCCGCTCTCGTTTTTGGCGGCGTCCTGCATCGCGGCGGCCTGCGCGCCGACGAGGTGCGCCGCGGCCATCGTGGGATCGCGGAACATCGCGTTGCGCTGGGCCTCCTTAATCATGGCCTCGTCCTCTTCGCTGGCCTTCACGCTGGACACGCCGAAGGAGACGATCTCGATGCCGCGCAGATCACGCCACTTGCCGGAGAGCTCCTCGTTGAGGGCGTCGGCCAGCTCGGCGGTGTGGCCGGGGATGGCGGAATAGCGCACGCCCATGTCGGAGATCTTCGCGAAGGCGGGCTGCAGCGCGGTGAGGAGCTCGGTCCTCATCTGGCCTTCGAGACGGTCGATCGTGTAGTCGGCGATCACGTTGCCGCAGACGTTGGTGTAAAACAGCAGGGGGTTGGAGATGCGCACGCTGTACTCGCCGAAGCAGCGGATGGCGATGTCGACGTCCAGGCCGATCTTCTCGTCCACGACGCGGAAGGGCACGGGCGAAGGCGTGCCGTACTTGTTGCCCGGCATCTCCTTGGTGTTGAAGTAGTAGATGCGCTGGTCCTTCGGGGGCTCGCCGCCGAAGGTGAAGCGCTTGCAGACGTTCTTGAACACCTCGACGATGCTGCTGCCGAGGCTGCCGGTGAAGACCGAGGGCTCGGTGGAGCTGTCATAGGTGTACTCGCCCGGCTCTGCGCACAGATCCACGACCTTGCCCTGCTCGACGATCAGCATGCACTGGCCGTCGGCCACGGAGATCACGGAGCCGTTGGAAATGATGTTGTCGCTGGATGTGTTGGACGAACGGCCGGACACTTTCTTTCTGCCCTTGACCGCCATCACGTTTGCAGGAAGCGCCTCACAGTAAAAATACTCTTTCCACTGGTCGGCAAGAACGCCGCTTACGGCGCCTGCCGCCGCTTTGATAAGACCCATAGTTTTTCTCCTTTCGGTTTGTTGATCTGTTGCTTGTATAGGGATTTGTTTTGCTTACTCGTTTTCTTCCGCGCTCTGCTCCGCCCGTCTCTGCTTCTTCCCGACGACATGCAGGATCAGCGCGGTGACGGACACGGCCAGCAGCGTCAGGATCAGCAGCGCCGCCGCGGCCGTAAAGAGCGCGCCGTCGGAGTCGATCAGCGGGTTGGGGCCGCCCCGGTTGGGCGGGGCCGTGGGCGCGGGCGTCGGCTCGGCCGTGGGCGCGGGCGCGGCGCTCGGCGCGATCTCGGAATAGACGATCGCCACCGGCGCGGTGTAGATCGGCGCGCTGGCGTCGCGTCCGCGGACGCACCACACGCCGACGTAATAGAAGACCTGTCCGATCTCCTCGGGCGGGGTGTACGAGGCCTCGGTCGCGCCGAGGATCGCCTCGCCGGAATTGCGGGCGGCGGAGTAGCTGCGGTACCACTGGTATTTCAGCGGATCGCCTCCCGGAGAGGAGGCCTCGACCGTCAGCGTCCGGCTCTCGCCCGGGCTCAGACGCGCGCCGCCGCTGAGCAGCTTCACGCGCGGCGAGGCCACGAGGCCCTGCAGCACCGTAATCTGCGCGCGGTCGGTCAGAAACGCGTCGCCGTCGGAGTCGAGAAAACGGGTCTGCACATACCAGCCGTCCATCGCGTAGGGGATCGAGATCAGCTCGAGCTCCTCGCCCTCGAAGCCCGCCATTTCCAGGCCCGGGAAAGCCTCCTCGGCCTGGTTGTTCTCATAGACCGTCTGCCCGTCGGGACTGATGAACAGCCAGACGAGACCGACGTAGTTTCGGGCGCGGGAGATGAACTTCGCGTCGTCCCCCTCGTTGACGGTCTCACCGCTCGGGCTCTTGGTGATGACGAGCCAGCCGCCGTCGTCCTCGTCGGCGCAGGCCGCGGGAGCGGAAGAGAGCGCGCAGGCGCACAGCATCAGCAGCGCCAGCAGGACGCAGCATATTTTTTTCACTTGGCTCTCTCGCCCTCCTCTCTCCGCGGAAACGTCTTTTTAAGTATAGAACAAGAAACGGGAAATATCAACCGAGTCCGGCGCATTTATTCGGCCGAGGCCATGACCTCGATCCTCTCCGGCCCGGACGCTTCCGCGCTCTCCTCGCCGGTCTCGCCCTCCTCGGCCGGAGCGCTCTCCTCGGCGGGAGCCTCCTCTTCCTTCGGCAGAGGCTGCGTCGAGCGGATCAGAGTCAGGAACTCCGTGTCCGTGTAGAAGCGCATCTTTTCCAGGCCTCTCTCCTCGGCCGCGACCTCCATCAGCGCCACGAACAGGTCGTAATAATCTCCCTCGACCTCAAGGCCCTTGGCCAGGCGCGGCAGCTCCTTTTCGCACAGCTCGCGCAGCACCACGTCGGGCGTCTTTCTCAGATAGCGCTCGATGATCTGCGCGAAGGCCTCGCGCTCGGTCATGCTGCGCTCTATGTAATACTTTTTGCCGTAGAGGCCGCAGAGATCGTGCCAGGCGTCGTAATAGCCGATCTCCATGTCGCGCCGGGCCTGGTCGGAGCTGAAGTTCAGCGTGCCGCCCAGATCCGCGTCGGTGTCGATGTACCAGATGTTCACGTCCTCGGGGACCTTGAATTTGCGCTGGAATTTGATCTTGCCGGGGATCTGCACGGCGATGATGTCCTTATAGCCGTTCTCCACCAGCACGTCGATCGGCAGGTTGTCGATGAAGCCGCCGTCGGTATACAGCTTGCCGCCCAGCTTTTCCAGCCGGAAGGTCGGGTGATAGGCGCTGGCGAGCAGCATATCGCAGATCTCGTCCTTCTCCAGGTCGTTCACGCAGATATCGAGACCCTTGCGCTCGGTGAGCGAGACGGTCTCGACGAAAAGGCGCACGTCGGATTCCTTGACCTTCTTGCTGTCCACGACCTCGCGGACCCAGGCGCGCAGCGGCGCCACGTCCAGTCCCCCGCTGCGGATCACGTCGAGGACCTGCGAAAAAAGCTGCTGGATGTCGCCGAGCTCGATATCGCCGCTGACGATCTTCTTGAGGTTTTCCTCCTCGCTCTTTTCAAAGTCGATCACCTTTTCGAGACTGATATCCTTCCAGGCGGAAATGGCCCTGGGCAGATCGCGCATGGCCATCATCGCGCCGTTGAGCGCGCCGACCGAGGTGCCGGCGACGGCGTTGTACTTCACGCCCATCTCCTCGAGCGCCTTCCACACGCCGATCTCATAGCCGCCCTTGGCGCCGCCGCCCTCCAGGGCGATGGCGTAGGTCTTCGTCAGATCCAGCTGTACCTTCATATCGTCATCCCTTTCCCGTTATTTCTGTAAAACGCTGTCGTATCATATTTATATTACACCGCGGCCGAAAAAAGCGCAACGCTTTTTGCCCGTCGGGCGAAAAAGAAAAACCACCGGCGGACCGGTGGTTTTTCCTCTATGTGATCCTGGGGGGATCTTATTTCTTGGCAAGGCCCTTCTGGCGGGCATACTCGGCCGCGCCGAGAGCGCCCATCAGCTGCGGGTCCGTCTTCAGGTTCACGACCTTCAGCTTCAGCACGTGCTCGATGGCCTCCTTCAGACCGTCGTTCTTCGCGCAGCCGCCCGTCAGCGTGATACTGTCCGTCGCGCCCGCCTTCTTCGCCATCACGAAGCAGCGCTTCGCTACCGCCATCTCGATGCCGGCCGCGATCTCGTCCATCGGC
>JBGUZD010000097.1:0-20685 GCA_045222695.1 Candidatus Limivicinus sp. | reverse complement strand
TTGAAAATGCTCGGAATACATAGCCAGTATTCCTGCGCTTTTCGCCTCGCCCGACACAAAAATCTCTCTTTTGAGGTGCTGCGCAGTCTTGAGCGAGAGCTTTTTTGTTCAGGCAAAATAGAAAAAACCGGGAATACTTGATGTATTTCCGGTTTTTTCTATGAAGCATGGACGGAAAAGTGCCGCTCAAAACCTGTCGTCTCCCTATGTGAGCGCGCCTAAATCGGATCTTTTTTTGTTGACATAATGCATTGTCCTGCAAATGGGACAGGGCTTGTGCTATGCTTGGATCAAAGAAAAAAAGGAGGCTTTGATCCATGAAAAACAAGCTTGAAGAAGTCACGATCTCCGCACAGCTCGCAAGCGCTTCCCTGCTGCCGCTCGGCCTGCTCATCGGCGTGCTCTGCGCGTTGTTCCTGTAGAAAAGCGTCGTGCTCTTTTCCTTCTTAGCGCATCCTTTCGTTCATACGATGGAACGAGGAGATGATGCTGATGGAAAAACTTCGGCTCCTGCTGCGAAAACACCGGCGCGCCTTGTCTGCTCTCGGCACGGCGCTGGCCGCCGCTCTGATCCTGTGGACGGTGAATACTCCGGCGATCGTCGGCGCTTCGGCTACGGAACGCCAGCTGCCGGTCTACTGCGTGCAGCGCGACGACAACAGGATCGCGATAAGCTTCGACGCCGCCTGGGGGAACGAGGACACGCAGAAGCTGATCGACATCCTCTCCGCCTTCGGAGTCCGCAGCACCTTCTTTGTCGTCGGCGATTGGGCGGAGAAGTATCCCGAATCGGTCAGGGCGCTGCACGACGCCGGGCACGAGGTGATGAGCCACTCGGCGCATCACGCTCATTTTTCCATGATGAGCGCGGGCGAGATCGCCGCGGATCTGCGGGAAGCCAATCGCCTGATCGCCGCCTGCACCGGCGTGGAGCCTACGCTTTTCCGCTGTCCTTACGGCGAGTATGACGACCATGTGATCCAGACGGTGAAGAGTCTGGGGATGACGGCCATTCAATGGTCGGTGGACAGTCTTGACTGGAAAGGCATCGGCGCAGACGAGATCTGCGCTCGCGTTCTGGATCGCGTGGAGCCGGGCAGCATCGTCCTGTTCCACAACGCGGCCGAGCACACGCCCGAGGCGCTGCCCCGCATCCTTTCGGAGCTGCAGAGCAGAGGTTACGCGATCGTTCCCGTATCCGAGCTGCTGCTTGAAGGCGACACGAGGATCGATCACGCCGGCAGACAGTTGCCGGCAGCAGGCGCATAAAGCAGGAAACAGCCCTTCTTAAAAAGAAGGGCTGTTTCTTATGTCTTATGTACGGATCAGTGCGCCGGAACGGTCTGCTCTTCGGTCTCTGCCTTCTCCAGCGTCGGCTGCGGCAGGACGGGCTGTCCGTTATAGGTGGGATGATAGGTCGGGACAAGACGCTCGACATAGCTGCGGATATTGCTGTCGTTGCGGTAAGCCACGTCGATCAGCTCGCCCAGCCCCTCAAGGAAACGGTCTGTATCAAAGGGGATCGGGCAGCCGATATGGATCAGCTTGTTGTCCGTCGTCCGCAGGCCCTCCTCGGCCATCAGCTTTTCCTCATACAGTTTTTCACCCGGGCGCAGGCCGGTGTATTCGATCTTGATATCCTCATCCGGCTTGAGGCCCGAGAGCCGGATCAGATTGCGCGCGAGCGTGTCGATCTTGACGGGGCTTCCCATGTCCAGGACGAAGATCTCGCCGCCGTGGGCGTAGGTCCCCGCGAGCATGACCAGGCTGACCGCCTCCGGGACCGTCATAAAGTAGCGGATGATGTCCGGGTGCGTGACCGTGACGGGGCCGCCCTTGGCGATCTGCCGCTTGAACACGGGCACGACCGAGCCGTTGGAGCCAAGCACGTTGCCGAAGCGCACGGCGACAAATTCGGTGCGGATCTTGTCGGGCAGCTTATCGACGTCGGTCTGCCCGCTTTCATTCCCGCGATGGAAATACAGCGCCGGGATCTCATCGGCTTTGCCCGCCTTGATCTTGGAATCGAAGCTCTGGATGACCATCTCGCACAGACGCTTGCTCGCGCCCATCACATTGGTGGGGTTGACCGCCTTATCCGTGCTGATCAGAACGAAGCGCTCGCATCCGTGCCTCATGGCGGCGTAGGCCGTTTTATAGGTGCCGATGGCGTTGTTCTTGATCGCCTCGCAGGGACTGTCCTCCATCAGCGGGACGTGCTTGTGCGCCGCCGCGTGATAAACGATCTCCGGACGGTAATCGGCAAAGACCTGATCCATCCTGCGGCTGTCGCGGACCGAGCCGATCAGCACGACCAGGTCGAGCTTGGGATGCTTGTCCTTCAATTCCAGCTGGATGTCGTAAGCGTTGTTCTCGTAGATATCGAAGATGATCAGACGTTTGGGGCTGTGTCTGGCGATCTGCCTGCAGAGCTCCGAGCCGATACTGCCGCCGCCGCCCGTGACCATGACCGTCTTGCCGTTGATGAAGGAGAAGACTTCCTCCATATCCGGCTTGATGGGATCGCGGCCGAGAAGGTCCTCGATCGAGACCTCCTTCAGCGCGCTCGCCGTCAGCTGTCCCGTGAAAAACTGGTACATGCCGGGGAGGTTTTTGATCTCGCAGTCCGTCTCGTTGCAGATGCTGAGGATATCGCGGCGCTGCGCCATGCTCGCGCTCGGAAGGGCGATAAAGATCTTGTCGACGCGGTATTTCCCGACGTTTTCCAGGATCGATTCACGTCCCCCGACGACGCGCACGCCGTCGACATAGCGGTTCCATTTGTTGGAGTTGTCATCGATGATACAGACGACCCTTCCGTTCTCTTTGCCGTTGTTGATATCCCGAAGGATCATCTGGCCAGCCTCGCCGGCGCCGATGAGCATGATCCTGTCGCTGCTCCGTTTGCCGTTCCTGTTCGAGAAGAAGAGCACGATCCTGTAGGAGAAGCGGATGCCCAAAATCAGGATGCTCTGCAGCACCGCGC
Organism: Candidatus Limivicinus sp.; assembly: GCA_045222695.1. GTDB lineage: Bacteria > Bacillota > Clostridia > Oscillospirales > Oscillospiraceae > Limivicinus. The sequence goes on along the minus strand of JBGUZD010000097.1, from coordinate 17,699 downwards.
CGATAACGTAATAGGAGATCGGCATGCGGCAGTAAAACAGCAGCGTTGCGGCGACGTGAAGGGCGGACATCGACAGGGAGACGATCAGCGTCTTGTTGAACTCATTAAAGCCGGCAAAACGCCAGATTATCTTATACAGCCCGGAGAGCGCGAAGACGATCACACAGGCGGCTGCATAGATCGGCGCAAATCTGGTCCAGGCCTCAAAGTATTCCGGAATGATCTGGGAAAAGCGAAAATCAAAGCGAAGAAGGAGCGCGAGGATATACGACGCGCTGACCGCGACCACATCGTAGATGCCTACGGCGAAGGCGATCTTCATCCAGTGTTCGATTTTGAAGCTCGATTTTCCGGTGCTGTTTTCGTTCATGCGGGTACCATCCCTGCGTAATGATGGCGTAGTACGGTCTTCGACCGTTCTACAATTTTTGATTTTACCATATCGCTTTGGCCTTTTCAAGCGGCCGAGCCGGCCGAAGCATCATTTCACGACGACCTTACGGTAGCTCTTTTTCCCCCTGCGGAGGACCACGCCGGCCCTGAGCTCGTCAAGCGTGAAGACCCTGCCGATATCCGTGATCTTTTCATCGTTCGCCGTGACGCCGCCCTGCTGGACGTTGCGCCGCGCGTCAGACTTGGATGGGCAGAGCCCGGCCTTGACGAGGAGCGTCAGGATATCCGCGCCGCTGTCGGCGAGTTCTTCTCCGCCGAGCTCGGTCGTGGGGATCTCGCCGCCCTCGCCGCCGCCGAAGAGGGCCCTTGCGGAGGCCTCGGCCTTTTTGGCCTCCTCTTCGCCGTGCACCATGGCCGTCAGCTCATAGGCCAGGATCTCCTTGGCGCGGTTGATCCTGCCGCCGTCCCAGCTCTCCATCTCGCGGATCTGCTCCATCGGCAGGAAGGTCAGCATGCGGATGCACTTCATCACGTCCGCGTCGTCCACGTTGCGCCAGTACTGGTAGAACTCATAGGGAGAGGTCTTGTTCGGATCGAGCCATACGGCGTTTCCGGCCGTCTTGCCCATCTTCTTGCCCTGAGAATCGGTCAAGAGCGTGATCGTCATCGCGTGCGCGTCCTTACCGAGCTTGCGGCGGATGAGCTCGGTGCCGCCGAGCATGTTGCTCCACTGGTCGTCGCCGCCGAACTGCATGTTGCAGTCGTAGTGCTGGAAGAGGTAGTAGAAATCGTAGGACTGCATGATCATATAGTTGAACTCCAGAAAGCTCAGTCCCTTTTCCATGCGCTGCTTGTAGCACTCGGCGCGCAGCATGTTGTTCACCGAGAAGCAGGCGCCGACTTCGCGAAGCATGTCGACGTAGTTGAGCTCCAGGAGCCAGTCGGCGTTGTTGAGCATCATCGCCTTGCCCTCGCCAAAGTCGATGAAGCGCTCCATCTGGCGCTTGAAGCACTCGGCGTTGTGCTCGATGTCCTCGCGCGTGAGCATCTTGCGCATGTCGGTCCGCCCGGAGGGGTCGCCGATCATGGTCGTACCGCCGCCGATCAGCGCGATGGGGCGGTTGCCCGCCTGCTGCAGACGCTTCATCAGCGTGAGGGCCATGAAATGCCCTGCCGTCAGGCTGTCGGCCGTGCAGTCAAAGCCGATGTAGAAAACGGCTTTGCCGTTGTTGGTCATGCTTCTGATCGCGTCCTCGTTCGTTACCTGCGCGATCAGGCCGCGCTCAACGAGTTCCTCATAAATTTCCATAAGATCAGTCTCCCTTAATCCTTGATATCCTTGATAAGCTTTTCAGCGGTCTCCGCCCCGAATGCGATGAGATCGTCGCAGGGGACGCCCGCACGCTTGAGATCGATGCAGCGCAGCGCGCCGAAACGATCGCGGAACGCGCCCGTGCACTGCTTGGTCAGCGATGCAATACGCGCCATCGCCTCACGGTCGGAGGCGTCCGAATACGGCGCGGCTGCGCCGATCGCCATGACGGCCCCGGAGATCGCGCCGCAGATCTCGCCGCAGCGCACGCCGCCGCCGAAGCCCCCCGCCAGGGCAAGCGCGGTCTGTCTGTCGAGCCCGCCATACTTACCGCAGGCGCAAAGGACGCACTGCGCGCAGTTGAAGCCTTCGCCGTGAAGAGCGAGAGCTTCCTCTTTGATACCCACTGAATCAACCCCTTACATGAAAAGCCAGGTCAGGCTTTGAATTTCTTTTTATAGGCCTCGCAGGCCGACAGCTGTTCTTCGGCGCTTGCGATCGTAAGCAGCGTGATGTTGTCGCCGCCATGCAGACGGGCGATCTCCTCGGCCCGTCCCTGTCTGTCGAGCGGCGTGACGGACGTATAGGTCCTCTCGTCTTTTTCAGACTTGGCGATCAGAAAATGGGTGTCCGCCATCGCCGCGATCTGCGGCAGATGCGTCACGCACATGACCTGCCTGCCGCGGGAAACGCTGTAAAGCTTTTCTCCGACGCGCTGCGCCGCGATACCGGACACGCCGCTGTCGATCTCGTCAAAGATCATCGTCGGCACCGTGTCGTTTTCGGCAAAGACGTTTTTCATCGCCAGCATGATGCGGCTGAGCTCGCCGCCGGAGGCGATATGGCTGATCCTTCCGAGTTCTTCGCCCGCGTTCGCGGACATCAGGAATCGCAGCTGATCGCAGCCCCGGGCGTTGAAGCCCTCTTCGTTTTCGACAGGTTTGAATTCGACGGCGAAGCGTACGGAGGGCATGGACAGATCGCGCAGCTCTTCGACGATGCGGCGCTGCAGGAGCTCCGCGGCCTTCTTTCGTTCCGCGCTCAGCACGGCGGCCTTCTCCCGGCAGAGCTGTTTTTCCTTTTCCAGCTCGCGTTCGAGCTTCCGCACGGTCTCATCCGCGCTTTCGAGCTCATCGAGACGCCGGCGGCTCTCATCCAGCAGCGCGATCAGGCCGTCTTCATCGGCGCTGTATTTGCGCTGAAGCTTGTTCAGAAGCGCCAGTCTGCTTTCGAGAAGATCGTATTCCTCGGGGGAAAAGTCCAGGCTCTCGCGCAGGTCCCGCAGCGTCTCCGCCGCGTCGGTCAGCGAGAAAACGGCGTCGTTGATCGACTTCACGCTCCCGTCAAGCTCCTGGGCGAAGGAGGCGGCGCGCTGGGCGTAGTTCGCAGCGTTCTGGGCGAGCGAAACGGCGTTTTCGTCTCCGTCGTAGAGCAGCGCGCAGGCGTTGTCGATCGCCTCCGTCAGCTTCTCGGCGTTGCGCAGCAGCGCAAGGCGGGACGCGGTCTCCTCATACTCCCCTTTTCTCAGCGAGGCTTTTTCCAGCTCCTCGATGCGGTAGCTCAGCCTGTCGCGCAGGCGTTCTTTTTCTTCTTCGTCCAGGCGCAGAGCCTCGATCTGATCTTTGAGAGCGCGGTAGCGTTCATACGCGGCGGAATACGCCTGCCGCAGATCCTCGGGAACGCCGAAGCGGTCGAGGTAGGAAAGATGACGTTTCTCGTCCGTCAACTGGCGGCCGTCGTTCTGTCCGTGGATATCCACCAGCAGCGAGGCCAGCTCCTTGAGCTGCACCGCGCTGACGGGCACGCCGCAGACGCGGCAGGAGCTTTTGCCGTCCGCGCCGATCCGGCGCTGCAGGACGAGCTCGTCCTCGGCGTCGATCTCGTTTTCGCGCAGAAAGCGCTCCGCCTCGGCATTCAGATCGAAGGAAGCCGTCACGACGGCGCGCTCCGCGCCGCGGCGAACGAGCTCGCGGCTGACGCGGTCGCCGAGCACGGCGCCGATCGAATCGATCACGATCGACTTGCCCGCGCCGGTCTCGCCCGTAAGGACGTTCAGGCCCGGGGCAAAGCTGATGTCGGCGCGCTCGATGACGGCGATATTTTCTATGTGGAGCTCATTGAGCATAAAGCCACCTCACGAAATCGCTGCGGCGGGAAGCCGCCCTTATTTTCCTCCGATGATGCTCTCCAGCTCGTGATAGAGCTTTTCGCAGGTCTCCAGGCTGACCATGGCGCAGAATGCCGTGTCGTCCCCTGCGAGCGTTCCCGCAAGGCCCTCGATCGTCATGCCGTCAAGGGCGGAGCACACTGCGGGCGCCAGGCTCGGCAGCGTTTTGATGACGAGGATGTTCATCGCCGTGTTATAGGAGATCACGCTCTCGCGCAGGATCTTCTGCAGCCTCTGCTTGGCGTCGTCGTTGTCCGATCTGCCGGAGATCGTGTAACGGTAACTCCCGCTCGGGCCGAGCTCCTTCACGAGCCGCATGTCCTTGATGTCTCTGGAAAGCGTAGCCTGCGTGCTTTTCACGCCGCGCTCGAGCAGCGCTTCCTGCAGCTGGCGCTGCGTCTCGATGTTCTGATGCGTGATGATGTCCAGGATCACGCTCTGTCTGCCTGGCTTCATGGTCTGTACTCCTTCGTCAAAGTTTCTCGTATGCCGTTTCGAAAAAAGTCTTGTCATGGATGCGCACCATCAGCGTCCGATGCTCGCTGCGGCGAACGATCATCCTGTCGCCGCTGCACAGGTCCATAACGGAATTGCCGTCTACGGAAAGATAGGCGCGTCTTGTATGCAGCTTCTCCGTCGTGATGGAGATCGTCTTCTGCGAGCCGATCACAAAGGGTTTGGCGCTGATCGAGTGCGCACAGATCGGCGTAAGGATGAAGGCCTCGGCCTCCGGTTCGACGATCGGGCCGCCCGCGGACATGGAATAGCCGGTGGAACCCGTCGGTGTGGATACGATCACGCCGTCGCCGGAATAGGCGGTCATCTTGTCGTCGTTGCAGTAGGCGGTGATGTTGATGCACTCGCCGTAACCGTGGATCACCGCGTCGTTGAGCGCGAGGTCGGTATAGATCACTTTTCCGCCGCGCTCGATCGCGACGTCGATCATCATGCGTTCGCTGAGACGGTATCTGCCCTTTGCGGCGCTGAGGATCTCGTTGAAATCCTCGGCCTCCAGTGCGGTCATAAAGCCCTTCGTGCCCAGGTTGACGCCCAGCACCGGGATGCTTCTGCCGCGCAGGGTCCTCACGACCGAAAGGATCGTGCCGTCGCCGCCGATCACGATCAGCAGCGTGCAGTCGTCGCCCAGATCCTTGACGGAACGATAAGAAACGTCCCGCGGCAGGATATCCTCCCCTTCCTCGGCGAAAACGGGGCAAATGGCGCATTCAAAACCTTCTCCGGAGAGCATTTCCAGTGCTCTTCGGGAGTAATCCAGATCCGCATCGCGGTATGGATTGGGACAGATCGCGATCATATCAGCACCCTCTCAAAGCATTTCATGCGATCTCGCCACCAGCGCAGGAACGTCGATCGGGACGTCCGCGCCGGGGCGGTTGATCATGTGACAGATATATTCGATATTGCCTTCCGGCCCTTTGATCGGAGAATAGTCCAGGCCGAGCACGCTCAGTCCGAGGGTCGGCGCAAAGTCTACGATGCCCTGCACGACCTCGCGGTGCACCGCTTCATCGCGCACGACGCCCTTCTTGCCGACCTCCTCGCGTCCGGCTTCGAACTGCGGCTTGATCAGACAGACGAGATCGGCGCCGTCCTTCAAAAGAGCTTTGACGGCGGGAAGGATGAGCCTGATGGAAATAAAGGAGACGTCCATCACGGCCAGGTCGAGTTTTTCCGGGATCTGCTCGGCGGTGACATAGCGCAGGTTGGTCCTCTCGAGATTGACGACGCGCTCGTCGCTGCGCAGCTTCCAGGCGAGCTGGCCGTAGCCGACGTCGACGGCATATACCTTTGCCGCGCCGTGCTGCAGAAGAACGTCCGTGAAGCCGCCCGTGGAGGCCCCGCAGTCGATGCAGAGCTTTCCGGCCGGATCGATGGGAAAGACCTTGAGCGCTTTGTCCAGCTTGAAGCCTCCGCGGCTGACGAAGGGCAGCGCGTCGCCGCGCACCTCGATCTGGGCATCAGGAGAAACGGGCATGCCGGGCTTGTCCGCGCGCTGGCCGTTGACAAAAACCAGCCCGCTCATCACGGTCGTTTTCGCTCTCTCCCGGCTGTCGGTGAAGCCGCGCTCGTAAACGAGCTGGTCTAATCGAACTTTTTTCATCTCATTCTTTTCCGCAAAGTTCACTCGCGTTTTTCACGATCGCCTCGGCGTCGATCCCGCAGACGCGGCGAAGCTCCTCGACGCTGCCGTGCGGGACGATGCCGTCGCCGAGGTTGAGCAGCCGGAAGGAAAAGGCTTCCTTTTCGCCCGCGAGGGCGGAAAGGATCTGTTCTCCCAGCGAGCCGAAGTCGCAAACGTCCTCCGCGACGATCAGCCTGCGCGTTTTTTTCACGGACGAGCGCACCGCGGCGAAGCTGTTCGGGCGAAGCCTGCCGAGCTTGATCACTTCGGCGGAGACGCCCTCGTTTTTCAACAGTTCGGCCGCCCGAAGCGCCTCGTTGATCATCACGCCGTAGCTCACGAGCGTCACGTCCGTGCCCTCGCGCAGGAGGCTCTCCGCCTCGCTGCGGCACTCGCGGTATTCCCCCTCGCCGCCGCGCGGGTAGCGGATCGCGACCGGCCCGTCACAGGAATAGAGCGCCAGGCCGAGCATACTGTCGAGCTCGGCAAAGGAGGCCGGCGCATAGATCGTCATGCCGGGGACCGCGGAGAGATAACTCACGTCAAAACTGCCCTGATGCGTTTCGCCGTCGCGTCCGACAAGACCGGCGCGATCCACGGCAAACACAGCGTGCAGACGCTGCAGGGAAACGTCATGGATGAGCATATCGAAGCTGCGCTGCAGGAAGGTGGAATACACCGCAAAAACCGGCAAAAGTCCCTGCTTGGCCATGCCGGCGGCCATCGCCGCGGCATGCTCCTCGGCGATGCCGATATCAAAAAAGCGCTTCGGAAAAGACGCGGCAAAGCATTCAAGCCCGGTCCCTCCGGACATGGCCGCCGTGATCGCCGTAAGCTTGTCGTCATTTTCCGCGTAACGGCAAAGGAGCTCTCCGAAGCGGGAGGCGAAGCACTCCCCTTCCGATACGAGCACGCCCGTTTTCGGGTCGAAGGGCCCGACGCCGTGATAGCGTTCGGGATCCTGCTCGGCGTATACGCAGCCCTTTCCTTTTTTTGTCAGGACATGAACAAGGACCGGCGCGCGCATCTCCCGCGCCCAGCGGAGGACGCTCTCGAGCCTTCGCACGTCATGTCCGTCGACCGGCCCCAGATAATCGAAGCCCATCTCGCTGAAGGTGTTGGAGGGGAACAGATGCGATTTGATCCACTCCTTGATCGCGTGGTTGAAGCGGTAAAGGTGCGGGAAATGCCGGAACAGCCTGCGATATCTCCGCTTGAAGTCCAGGTAGCCGGGGCGGATGCGCATGGATTGCAGCATTTTTGCCGTCCCGCCGACATTCTCGGCGATAGACATGTTGTTGTCGTTGAGGATCACGACAAGGGCCTCTCCGCTCTGCGCGGCGTTGGACAGGCCCTCGAAGGACAGGCCGCCGGTCATGGCTCCGTCGCCGATCACGGCGCAGACATCGTAGTCCTCGCCGGAGAGCGTGCGCGCATGCGCCATGCCCAGCGCGACCGAGACCGAGTTGGACGCGTGGCCCGCGATAAAGGCGTCGTCCGCCGCCTCGTAGGGCTTCGGGAAGCCGGAGATCCCGCCGTAGCGGCGGAGCGTGGAAAAAGCTTCGCGCCGGCCGGTAAGGAGCTTGTGCGTATAGCTCTGATGGCCGACGTCGAAGACAATCCTGTCACGCGCGCTGTCATAGACGCGGTGAAGTGCCACGGTCAGTTCCACCGTACCAAGATTGGAGGCCAGATGGCCGCCCGTCTTGGAAACGGAATCGATCAGAAACGAGCGTATCTCCGCGCAGAGAGGCTTTAATTCCTCTTCGTTCAGTTCTTTTACATCATTCGATGTGTTTATTTTTTCCAGGATACTCAACTCGCACCTCTGCAGCTGAAAGTCGATTTTTATGAAACTTTCAGTTTGTTCTGACCGCCATGGAATCCGCAAGAGCGCACAAAAAAGCCGTGTCCTCAAAGGCTTCGCTCAAAGCGGTTTTCGCCCATGCCGTCAGTTTTTCGATCATCTGCGCGCAGCGTTCCGCTCCGCAGATCGCCATATAGGTGTTTTTCTTTTCTTCCGCGTCCGAGCCGATCGGCTTGCCGAGCTCCTGCTCGTTTCCGAGCACGTCCAGCATGTCGTCGCGGATCTGGAAAGCGGCGCCGATCGCGGCGCCATAGAGGGACGCCGCTTCCAGCTGCGCCGCGCTCCCGCCGCCGGCGGCCACACCCATACGGCAGGCGGCCGTCAAGAGCGCGCCGGTCTTGCGGGAATTGATGTCCGTCAGCTCCTGTTCGGAGAGCGTCTTGCCTTCTCCGAGCATGTCCAGGAACTGCCCGCCGCACATGCCGTCAAGGCCGACGGCGTCGGCGAGAAATTCCGCGCAGCGCGCTTTTCTCCCGGCCGGAAGACCGGAACGCAGGATCGTGCCGAAGGCCTCGGCCTGCAGCGCGTCGCCCGCGAGCGTGGCTGTGCATTCGCCGTAGACGACGTGATTTGTCGGTCTGCCTCTGCGGAGCTCGTCGTCGTCCATGCAGGGCAGGTCGTCGTGGATCAGGCTGTAAGTATGCAGCATCTCGATCGCGCAGGCGACGGGCATCGCCGCGTCAATATCGCCGCCGCAAATCCTGCAGAACTCCAGCACGAGCATGGGGCGGATGCGCTTGCCTCCTGCGAGAAGGCTGTAGCGCATGGCCTCGGCCAGCCCGTTGAGCGGCGCGGGCGCGGAGGCGAAATACGTCTCGAGCGCGGCGTCTATCCTGCTTTTATATTCTGTCGCAGTCATCCTTATTCCTCAAAGGGCAGCTCGACGGGAGCGCCGTCCGCGCCCTTTCTGAGCATGGCGACTTTCTGCTCGGCCTGATCGAGCAGCTCCGTGCAGCGCTTCATCAGCGCGGTCCCTTCTTCAAAAAGCGTCAGCGAATCGGCAAGAGGCAGATTCCCCTTTTCCAGATCGTTCACGATCTTGTTGAGACGCTCGATCGCTTCTTCATAACTCATTTTTTCCGTGTTCATGCCCCGGTCTCCTCTCTGATGCTCTCGACCCTGCAGTCAGCGCCGCCGTCCGACAGCCTCAGATGCAGTCTCGAACCCTTTCGGATCATTTTCGTGCTTGTCACGATCTCGCCGTTTTCATCCGAAGCGACGGCATAGCCGCGCGTCAGAACGCGCAGCGGGCTCATCGCGTCCAGGCCAGCGGCAAGGCGGACCTGCTCGCGTTTCTTGCCTCCGAGCTCGCTTTCCATCGATGCGCAGAGCTTGTCGCGCAGGCGGTCGAGCTCGATGCGCCTGTCGTCGAGATAGGCCCCGGCGTCGCGCAGGACGCGGCGGGAACGCAGATTCTCCGTTTCACTGCGCATCTGTTTGAGCCGCTTGTCCATCGCCTGCGAGGATCGGATCGAAAACGAGGAGAGCGTCTGGCGCTGCTCCGAGGCGTCCGGCACGGCGATCTCGGCGGCATTCGACGGCGTCGAGGCGCGCCTGTCCGCCACATAATCGGAGATCGTCACGTCCGGCTCGTGCCCGACGGCGGAGATCACGGGGATCTCCGAGGCGTAGATCGCGCGGGCGACGCGCTCGTCGTTGAAGGCCCAGAGGTCCTCGATCGATCCGCCTCCGCGGCCGGTGATGATGAGATTCGCGACCGCATAACGGTTGGCGTAGCGGATCGCGCCGGCGATCTCCGCGGGCGCTTCGACGCCCTGTACGCGCACGGGCAGCAGCAGGATCTTGCTCATCGGCCAGCGGCGGCCGAGAATGCGGATCATGTCGTGGACGGCCGCGCCGGCGGAGGAGGTGATGATCGCGATCTTCTGCGGGAAGGGCGGAAGAGGCTTTTTATGCGCCTCGTCAAAGAGGCCTTCCTCGCCGAGCTTTTTCTTCAGCTGCTCAAACGCCACCTGCAGATCGCCCGTTCCCTCCGGCATCAGACCGGTGCAGTAAAGCTGATACGCGCCGTCGCGCGGGAACACGGAGATCCGTCCGAAGGCCGTAACGCTCATGCCGCTCTCGGGGCGGAAGCGCAGATGCATCGCGTTGCCCTTGAACATCACGCAGCGCAGGCTGCTCTCGCTGTCCTTGAGGGTGAAATAGTGATGCCCCGAGGGGTAGATCTTATAGTTGGACAGCTCGCCGCGAACGGAGATGTTCAAAAACAGAGGCGTATGATCAAACAGCTCTTTGATCAGTCCGTTCAATTCGCTGACGGAAAAGACTTTTGTCTCGTCCATCGTTCAGTCGTCCTTCTCTCCCGCTTCGGGCGTTTCGCCGCGCATGAAGCCGCCGAGCACGCCGTTGACGAAAGCGACCGTTTCGGGCTCGTCATATTTTTTGTCAAGCTCGACCGCCTCGTTGATGGCGACGGCCGCGGGGATATCGTCCATGTACAGGATCTCGCAGAGCGCGATGCGCAGGATCGCCCGCGCCGTGCGGGAAATGCGCTCGCTCTTCCAGCCCCTGGCATAGCGCCCGATCAGCTCGTCGAGCTCGGCGGCCTTCTCGCGGCTCATGGCCGTGAGCGTACGGATATAGGCCATCTGCTTTTCATCGGGAAGTTCCGCAAAAAGCTCGTTTTCGGAAGCGAGCGTGGCATAATGCTCCTCGGAGAAAAAGGAGTCCAGCAGTTCGTCCGTGCCGATCTCGTTCGCGGCCGCCGCAAAGCAGAGCTCGACGGCGATCTCGCGCGCTGTCTTTCTGGTCATATCAGATGATCCTCCGTTTATTTGTCAAAGGAGATCCCGGCGACGTGAACATTGACCTTCGCCTTTTCAAAACCGGTCGCGGACTGTACGGTGGTGAGCAGCTTTTCCTGCACCTCTCTGGCCACGGCGACGATGCTGCTGCCGTAGCTGACGTTGATGATCACGTCGATGATGATCGTCTCGTCCTCAAAGGAGACCTTCACGCCCTTGGAGACCGTCTTGATGCCGATCAGCTCGGCGAGCTCCGCGCCCGCGGCGTTGGACAGTCCGGAAACGCCCTCGATCTCGGAGACCGTGCTTTTTACGAGGCTGACGATCACGTCCTCGGAAATATGGATGCTGCCCTTTTCTTCCTGGCAGGTGATGTAGTTTTCAGCCATGGGAATACCTCCTGATATTTGTCTTTGTATTTTACCACGGCACAGGGAAAAAAGAAAGCCTTATCCGCAAAAAATGAATAGAAAAATGAAAAAAAGCCTTTCGATATGCAAAAAGACCCGGGGACGTCCCCGGGTCTTTCGCTTTTCAGGCCTTGACTTCGATGATATTGAGCTGCGTGGCGTCATATTCCGTTTCCGTGCAGATGATATCCGTGATGCGCGCGACCGCCTCCTCGCTCAGGCCGTCGATCGGAGCGGGCACGGCCACCGTCACGGCGCCGTTGCCGATGTATACGACGCAGTCGGCGAAATCCTTTGCCAGCAGCAGGTTTTCGATCTGCGTTTCCTGCATCGAGCAGGTAGCCATCGCCGCGATGGCGTTCATGGCGCTGTCGATCGTTTCCTGCGAGGCCGCGTCCGCCGAGGCTGCGGACTGCAGCAGCTGCAGCGCCTCGTCACGGGACATCTGCCGCGTCAGCCTCGCCTCGGCAAAATAGCCGGAATTCACCGCCTTGTCCTTCGTGGCGTTCGCCTCCGCCAGCTCCTCGTCCTCCATTGCGACCATCACTCTGTCCGGTTTTCCCCAGCGGTTGTTGTACGACCAGTTCAGCAGCACCGCCGCGGCAACGCACATCAGCACCGAGAAAAGCGCGATGTTCCTTCTCCTGTTTTTCATGCTTCCACTCCTCCTGCTTAACGATTTCGTTTCAATACCGTTATCTGATCCGCGCCGAAGCCCGTGTAGGTCCTTACCGCCGTGACGATCTCCAGGCGCGTCGCCGCATGATCCGCGCCGTCGCAGACCACGACGACGCCGCTGTCCGAGATCAGCACATAGGCCTCTCCCACCCCCTGCGTCAAGCTCAAAGCCTCGCCGAGGCTTGCCTCTTTCTCCGGCGCACGGGCCGAGCCGGAGGGCAGGAGCATCAGCGCTGCGCCGAGCAGAAGGATCAGCAGCGGAAATCTGTATGCCTTGAGCTTTTCAAGCATTTCCTTCAACGCTCCACTCCTGTCGATCTTCCGGTATCCCAAGCTCTGCCGCGATCAGAGACGCGAGCTTTTTTCGGCTCTCGCCGTCTCTGTCCAGTACGATCGCGGCGCGCTCCGGCACCCAGACGCCTTCGCGGCTCCATCTCGCGCTCACCTTGACCCTGTTCACCGTAAGCGAGAGTTCCGCGGCTTTGTCCATAATATATTCCCCGCACTCGCGCTCTATGACAAGACGGCTGAGCTCCCTGCCCTTCCGCTCCGCGTCCGCGGCAAAAGCGTCGGAGGCGCTGCGCAGCTCCGCCAGGGAGACGGCGTAGCTCTCCCAGCTGAAGGATCGGAAAAGCCCGAGGAGCATCATCACCAGAGCGGCGGTCACACACAGCGACGCCGCGCGCCGCTCGCGGCCCTCCGGCAGCAGCGTGAGCGCAAGACCGAAGAAAACGGAGGCGGCGCAGATCCCCCTCAGCGTCGGCGCGCTCATACGCTCACCGTCCTGATCGCCGCCATAAAGGAAATGAAGAGCATGATCGTCACCGTCCCCAGCACGCCGAGCAGCATCCCCAGCGCGGCGGAAAGATCGCCCAGCAGCAGGGCCAGACGCTTTCCCTCGACCGCTGACGCCGCCGCGGCGCAGAGCCGGAAGAGCAGCAGCTTGACGCCGATCGCCGCGAAGGGGCCCAGGCACAGCGCGCAGACGCCCATAAGCGCAAACACACCGGCCGAGCTTTTGATGATCGACGCGCTCGCGAGAACGACCGAGGCCGCGTCCGAGAGGATGCCTCCGACGACCGGGAGCACGCTCGATATCACGGTCTTGGTCCCTTTTACCGCCGCCGCGTCGGCTCCGCCCGTCAGCGCGCCCGTGAGCGAGATATAGGCGCTCACGCCCATCGTCAGCAGCGTCATCACCGTGACGCAAAGCCATTTGAGCACGGATGCCGCAGCGTTCAAAACGGCGTTCGGGCAGGCGCAGCGGCTGATGCAGAGCGCAAGATAAGCGTAGATGAGCGGGAGGGTTATCCGCTGCAGCACCTCTGTCATCACGTTCAGGCTGAGGTTGACCGCCGCGTACTTCGCCCCGGCGGAGACGACGGCCCCGCTCACCGCAGACGCGGTGAATACGGCCGGCAGCGCGGCGCGGGCATAATCGCAGAGCTTTCGGATCGCTTCCGTCAGCTCCGCCGCCAGACTGTCGAGCGAGCCGACGGTCAGGATCACGACGGAGGCGCAGGCGCACAGAGACAGGATCTCCGTGACCCGGCTTTCTCCGCAAACGCTCTCCGCGACCGCACAGACGACGGCGATCGCGACAATGCGCGTCATCTCCCGCAGCTCCTCTCTCGCTCTGTCGCTCAGCTCTTTTTTCGCTCTGTCGGCCAGACGGGCGAGCGCGCCGCGCATGTCGTAGCTGCCGTCCGTTACAAGGACGCCGCTTATCTCTCTTGCCTCCTCCGGCAGAGCCTCCTCGACGTCGGATACGTCGAGGTCGCCCTCCGCGAAAACGGGCGTGATCAGAAGCAGCAGGAACAGAAGGCAAAACAGCGTTTTCTTCAAAGCATTTCCCCGATGGCGGCGAGCATGCCGCCGATCAGAGGCATCGCCGCGCCGAGAGCGCAGATCACGCCGAGAAGCTCCGCCGCGGAGGCCGCCGCGTTTTGTGAGGCCTCGCGGCAGAGATCCGCCGTGAAGCGCCCGACGATCGCCGCGGCGCAGCATTTGAACAGAGGCAGAAGATAAACGTCCTCCACGCCGTAGAGCGTCTGCGCCTTTTCCCACATGTCTCTCATGGGCCGCAGCAGCGTCAGGGCGGCGCCGAAGGCCGCGATGAGCGCGGCGGCAGACAGGGACAGCGACATTTCCGGATTGCTCCTGCGGATCATCAACGCTGCGCATCCGGACAGCAGCAGCACGCCGCAGATCTTGAAGAGGATCTCCATGCATCACAGGTGAAACAGGGACTTGATCATTCCGAAAAGCTCGCTGATCTTCTGCACGAGCATCGTCAGCACGACCACGAGCGCGGCGATCGTCGTCATCAGCGCCTGCTCGTCGCGTCCGGAGCGCTGCAGCAGGATATTGATCACGGCCGCCAGCAGTCCGATCGCGGCCACCTTAAAAATGAGATCTACGTCCATTTCGTCCTCAACGTCTACATCAGCATGATGATAAGAAAAGCCCCCGCGCAGAGCGAAAGCGCGAAGTTCAGCTTTATCTCGCCGCCCAGGGCCGCTCTCTGCGCCGCGGCAAGCTCCCCGATCGTCCGCGCGGCTCTGTCAAGCGCCCTGCATTGCCTTTCCAGCTCACTGCCGCCCAGCAGTTCGCCCAGCGGGCGGAGCACGCCGCAGAGCTCTTCTCCCGCCGCCGCAAAGCATTCGTCGACCGTCGTGCGCCAGATTTGGGAAAAGCTCTGTTCTCCGAGATCTCTCATCTTCCTGTTCAGCGCTTCATAGAAGCCGCTGACAGCCTCGTTCCCGCTTTTTCGCGCCAGGGCGGAAAAGAGCCCTCCCAGCCCCTTCTGCTGCTCAGAAAGCGTCCCGCAAAGCTCCTGAAGGCTTTGTGCGAGCGTTTGAAGCAGAAGGATGCGATCTTTTTTGCCCCGCAGCCTGCCGAGCGCCGCGAGAAAGCAGGCCAGCAGGATCGACGCGGCGCCGATGATTTTTCTCATACGAGCCTCTCAAGCATATAAGTCCTTTTCCCGTCCCTTCGTCGAATCACGAGCAGCTGTGTGAAGATCCCCTTTTCGATCAGCGCTCTGTACGCGCTCCGCTTCATCATGTCTTCTCTGTCAGCGGCGTGCGCGCTCGCAAGCAGGCCGACGCCGCAGCCGAAGATCTCCTCGACGGCGAGGATGTCCCGCGGCGCGCTGATCTCGTCGGCCGCGATGATCTGCGGCGACATGGAGCGGAGCAGCAGCAGCGCGCCGGAGAGCTTGTCCGTCCCGGAGATCACATCGCTGCAGCGGCCGAGATCGAAAACGCCGCCGGAGAGCTCGCCCCGCTCGTCGATCACGCCGACGCGCCTCCCTCTGTCCGCGAGCGTGCGGATCAGATCGCGCAGCGCCGTCGTTTTTCCGCCGCCCGGCGGGGCGACGATCACCGTGTTGGAAAAGCTCCCCGCGCAGAGCCTGTCCGCGGCGTCGGAGCAGATCCCCCGGTGTTCGCGCGCGAGTCTGATGCAAAGAGAGGAATAGCTCGCAAAGCCCCTGCCTCCGCCGTCCGCGGTCACGCGCCCGCAGATGCCTATGCGCAGCGTCCCGACGCAGAAATAGCCCCGGCGCATCGCCTCGGCGGCGCTGTAGAGCGACGCGCCCGTCGCCTTCTCGAGCACGCGGACGAGATCCTCCTCCCTGAGCCTGTCCGCGCCGAGAAAATGCTCTCTTTCCCCGTACAGGACCGAGGGCGGCCGTCCCACGCGTAGGCGCAGCTCCTCCGGGGAAAACGCGGCCTGCGGGCGAAGCGCCGCCTCATATCTGCGCGGCAGCAGCTCCAGCGCCGAATCAAACGCGTCCATTCTTCTCACTTCCCGTGGACACTATATGAGCGCGATCCGGAAATATTCTGCTTCTTGCAACTTACGGGGGCTTGTGCTATGATGCTGTAAGACAAAAAAACGGAGGCTTCCAACATGGCAATGAAAATCATGTGGGCTGCCGCGATCTTCTTCGGCGGCTGGCTCTTTTCCTATCTCTTCGGCAGGCAGCTCGTCTTTAATTTCAAGTCCGCCTATCCGATGATCAAAAAGATGCGCGCGCAGGATCCCGATCTGATCGCTCCCGGCGCGGACAAATACACCAATATCTCGGTCATCGTCTGCGTGGCGTCGCTGCTGATCGTCGGCTTTATCGTCGTGCGCTTCTGCAAGCTGTATCTCATCGTCAGCTTCTTCGTCGGCCTGATCTCGGCTTTCGTCATGTACCTGCCTCGCCTTGCGCTCACCGAGCGCGGGACCTTTGATCTGTTCTGCTCCGCCTACTCCCGTTTCATCCCGGACGACGAGCTGCGCACGGCCATGTACGAGCGCAAGCCCAAGGAGATCCGCAAGCGTCTGCGCGACATGGGTCTGGACGACTCCATCATCCCGACCTTTCCCGGTTGAGATATAAGAAAAAAAGGCTCACGGTTTTTTACCGTGAGCCTTTTTTGCGCGCTTTCAGATGACTCCGCAGGCGCGAAGATAATACAGGGCGATCGGCAGGACGACGATCAGAAGATAGCCCGCAAGCGCGACGAGAAAATAGCGTTTCCGGCTGTAGACGGCGACGAATTCGCGTATCACCGCGCTGGGCCAGTAATAGGCGGCGACCGGCGCGCCGAAGCCCGTGCAGCGGAAGGACAGCTCATGCGCGATCCACAGACAGCGGAACACGTGATAACCGCTTGTGACGAGGGCGATCCTCCCGCCGCCTCCGCGCTCTAACAGAAGCTGATCCGTAAAGCGCAGGTTTTCGCCCGTGGAATGGCTTTGATCCTCCATGAGGATCTTCTCTTTCGGCACGCCCTTTTCCAGCAGATAGCCGCGCATCGCCGCCGCCTCCGAGACCGTTTCGTCATGCCCGCGGCCGCCGCTGACGACCAGGAGCGCCTTATCTCCGCTCTTGTGAAAGAGCTTCAGCGCCAGATCTAGGCGATTTGCCAGGATGCGTGAGACCCGATCTCCGTGGATCAGCGCGCAGCCGTGGACGATCACGGTATCAAAGGCCTTTTTTCTTGAAAGAACAGGCAGAACGAGCACATACAGCACGAAAGCCAGCAGCAGCGCGGCGCCGTAAAACACGGAGGCGCCGATCACGAACAGGACCGGGCGGTGCAGGGCGGAGAGGAAATCAAAGGCGTCGCGCACCAGGAAAAGCGCGGAGGCGATCTCCCCCGCCGCGATCACGATCCCGAGCAGCAGCGGAAGATGATTGGCAAAGCTGCCCGATTCTCTTTTCAGAATGGCGACGCCGTTCCAGATCAGCAGGATCGGGGCGAGAAAAAGCGCGATGATCACAACAAGAGCGCTTATCCTGACCGTCGTACCCGCATCGAAGGAAAAGAGCGAGACCAGAGCCGGGATGAACAGCAGCAGAGACAGCAGGAGAAGAAAACTGTTGCTAACGTGATAGGGGCGCCGCAGGGAGCAAAAGAAGAAAAGAGCCAGAGCAAGCGCAAAGGCCCCGAAAAGCAAGGGCGTGTTGTTCAGATACGCTTCCATCTTCTTTCTCCTTTCCCACCGTATAAGAATATTATAGCAGGCTCTCTGCGGCCTTTCCAGTAGAATTGCGAAAAATATCAAAAAGAAAGAACAGCGCCCCGTGTCAGACACGGGGCGCTGTTCTGGAGCTGGCAATGTGACTCGAACACACGACCTGCTGATTACGAATCAGCTGCTCTACCGACTGAGCTATGCCAGCATGCGGCGGTCCTTCCCGACCGCAAGCGGTATTGTAGCATAAAAGAAAACGCAAGTCAACAAATATTCTTGCGGGATAAGAAGGTCGAAAACCGAATGATCGTTCCGAAATAATTACGGGTTGTATAAGGGTGTTACAAATACGATCACAACGGCGGGATGCAAAACCGGATTGGTCGTTTTTTTCCGCGCAAAGCTTCGAAAAGAAGGAGCTTTTCGACCGAAAAAGACAAGGTGAAAAGCGGAAAAAACATTACATAATCGAGAACAGTAATTTGTTTT
>JBGUZD010000096.1:0-2644 GCA_045222695.1 Candidatus Limivicinus sp. | reverse complement strand
TGGGGCAAGCAGAAATGCTTCGATACGAAGAAAGCCGAGCGCTACTTCAAAGAGCGCCGGATCAAATATCAGTTTATCGACGTGCTCAGATACGGCATGAGCAGGGGAGAACTCAACTCCGTGAAAAACGCCGTGGGGCTCGAAGCCATGATCGACAAGAGCGACGAGGACTACCCGCTCGTGCAGTACCTCGCTTCGGACGAAGCAAAGCTCGATAAGCTGTATGAGGACGCGTACCTCATCAAGACGCCGATCGTGCGCAACGGGAAGCAGGCGACCGTCGGCTATTGCCCCGAGATCTGGAAAACCTGGGAATAAAAAAACTCTCATTCCGTTCGGAATGAGAGCTTTTACTTTTTCGGATCAGATGATGTTCAGGATGAAGGTCAGCACGACGAAGACCAGCGCGAAGATCGGCGTGAGCTTGGCGAGCTTGGCGTCCCAGGTCTTGGCTTTGCCCTTGGACAGGAAGTTGTCGGCGCCGCCGGAAATGGCGCCGGAGAGGCCGGCGCTCTTACCGCTCTGCATGAGAACGATAACGGTAACGGCAAGGCCGGAAAGAAGCTGGAAAACGGCGAGAACGATCTGAAGAGTCGACATGTATTTCAATCCTTTCGAGTATTACTTTTTTACAGCATGAGAGAGTATAACATAGGGGCGTACACAATTCAAGAGTTTTTTCGCCCCTTTGCGCAGTTTTGAACGCGGGAGATTCAGTCCGCGTCCGTCCAGGTGCGCTCGCTGATGATATAGCGCGGGCGCTGCTTGGTCTCAAGGTAGATCTTGCCGACGTATTGTCCGATCACGCCGATGCTCAAAAGCTGCACGCCGCCGAGGAAAAGGATGATGCAGACCGTGGAGGCCCAGCCCGTGACCGCGTTGCCGAGCAGCACCTCGACGATGGCCCAGATGATGCCGATGAAGCCGAGCAGACAGGTGATGAGCCCCAAAACGACGATCAGCGTGAGCGGCTTGACGGACAGGCTGGTGATGCCTTCGATGGCGAAGGCGATCATTTTTTTCAGCGGATAATGGCTCTCTCCCGCCATGCGCTCGTGCCGCTCGTAATAGACGCAGCCGCTCCGAAAGCCGACGAGCGGGAACATGCCGCGCAGGAAGATGTTGACCTCACGGAAATCCGCAAAATGCCGCAGGACCTTTGCGCTTACGAGACGGTAATCGGCGTGGTCGTAGACCATCTCAACGCCCATCCTGCTCATCAGGCGATAGAAGCTCTGCGCAGTCGTGCGCTTGAACCAGCTGTCTTTTTTTCGGCTGCTGCGGACGCCGTAGACGATATCGCAGCCCTTTTCATATTCCTCGACCATGGCGTCCATGGCGTTCATGTCGTCCTGACCGTCGCAGTCGATCGTGATCGTGATATCGCAGCGGTCCTTCGCCTCCATCAGTCCGGCGAGCAGGGCGTTCTGGTGGCCGCGGTTGCGGCTCTGCGCGATGCCGAGGAAGTGCTCGTCGCTGCGCGCGAGATCGCAGATTATCTCCCAGGTTTTGTCCTTCGAGCCGTCGTTGACAAAGAGGATCCTGCTGTCTTCCGCCACTTTTTCAGCGGCGATAAGGCCGTTCAGCTTCTGAAGGAAAAGCGGCGCCGTGAGCGGCAGGACGGCTTCCTCGTTATAGCAGGGGACGATGATCCAAAGAATCGGTTTGCTCATGGGTCTTCCAGCTTTCTATCGATCTTTTTTGTATTTTACCACGCGGAAGGCGGAAATACAAATCCTTTTCGGGCATTCCGCAGCGCGGAGCAAAACATCTTCTTTTCGCGGACGGAAGAACATGCTATACTCTGTTCAGTACAGATCAAAGGAGCAGCACAGGATGAATACAGAGAGTAATCAGGGCATCAGGGAGCGTCTTAAAAATGGGAATGCTCGATACAGGGCGCTCGACGACGCGCGGCGGATCGATATGGCCGAAAACGGACAGCATCCTTATGCGATCGTCGTCTGCTGTTCGGATTCGCGCGTGATTCCCGAACAGATCTTTTCGGCCGGGCTTGGCGAGCTGTTCGTGATCCGGGTCGCGGGAAACGTACTGGACAAGCACCAGTTCGGCAGCATCGAATACGCGGCGGCGCATCTGCATTGCCCGCATATCCTCGTGCTCGGACATACCGGCTGCGGCGCGGTAAGCGCGGCGCTCTCCGGCGGAGGCGAGGGCTTTATCCAGTATATCACGGACGATATCCTGGAGGCCGTGGGGGATGAACGAGATCCGGACGCGGCCTGCCGCCTCAACGCTCTGCACGCCGCGGACAGGCTGCGAAAGGAATTTGAAGAGCACCCGGAGATAAAGGACGTCCGCATCGAGGCGGCCGTTTATGATATCAGGAGCGGCGCCGTCGAATGGCTGTGAACGGAAAATAAAGAAGCGCCCGGCAAATTTGCCGGGCGCTCCTTTGTCTTCTGGCTCAAAGCTGTTAATGGGGTTCGCGCTTTCTATTCTTCAGGACATAATGATCTGCAGACCGTCGCTTTCGAATCCTCTGCAGACGACCCGGTAGCGGATCGGGATGACGGTGAAGAGGAATTGAAAAAAGTTCACACTCTTTTATAATCTGTATTCCATTTGGACATCAAAGGGCTCCGCTGCTGCCAGTCCCTCATTGACCTCCTCCGCAGGCGTA
>JBGUZD010000095.1:0-2161 GCA_045222695.1 Candidatus Limivicinus sp. | reverse complement strand
ATCGGCAAGCAGATTGCATGTTCAAAAAAAGCGAGCGGAAACTTAAAATAAGTTTTCGCTCGCTTTACTATGGTCCGCCAAAGGAATCCGGATCCGAAGCGCGTGTCAAATCCGCATGTAAAAAGCACGAAAAGAGACGGGCGAGCTCTTTTACGTTTGAGCGCAGCGGATCAACCCGCACAAAAGGCGCGGCATCGGAAAGCGGGCATCCGAAAGGATGCCCGCCTTCTGGTGCGGGCAACAGGACTTGAACCTGCACGGTTTCCCACAGGAACCTAAATCCTGCGTGTCTGCCAATTCCACCATGCCCGCTGATATGAAAAAACCTATTGCGTACGCAATAGGTTTATGGAGCGGCCTACGAGGCTCGAACTCGCTACCTCCACCTTGGCAAGGTGGCGCTCTACCGGATGAGCTAAGGCCGCAACGAGAACGCGTATATATTACCACACCCTGCGGAATTGTCAAGTTCTTTTTCCGCCCGCAGGAACGGAAGGCATCGCAGAATGATTCGGGCGCGGCATACCTGCCGCGCCCGTTAACGCAGATGAACGTATCAGTACGGAGACGGCGCTTCCGCCATAACGTCGTCCGTAATAAGCTCGTCCTCCTGGATCATCGTCATCAGCTTGATGCCGAAGTTGACGGAGTTCTGTCTCGGCCAAATGATGAACAGCGGCTCGGATCCGCCGGAGGCCGTGACGCGCATCCCGCTGTCGCCGATCACGCCATAGCTTCGAATATCCCAATCGCTGATATAACGAATGGCCAGCTTGGCCAGATCGGAGATCTGTTCGGAGCTCAGATCCGTCTCGAAGCAGTCACCGATCGACGCCAGGATCTGAGGATAGTCCATCATCAGCGACGCGCCTCTGTTCTTGATCTGCTCAATGATCGCCGTGATCACACGCAGCTGATTTCTGCCGCGGCCGAGATCGCCGTCGCCGAAAGGCTCTCTCTCTCGTGCATAGACGAGCGCTTCGATACCGTTGAGATGCTGCTCGCCCTGAGGATAGATGATGGGCTTATAGCCCGGCAGGTCGCCCTTGAACTGAACCGGGTTATCCAGCGTGATCCCGCCGATGGCGTCGACGAATTTTTCAAATCCCTCGAAATTCACGCGGACGTAGTTGTCGACGTCGATGCCGTAGAATTTTTCCAAGGCGGCGATCGAATTGTCAACGCCCTGGATACCGCAGTGCGTCAGCTTATCGCCGCCGCGCAGCGCGGGATTTTCCATGTAGAAATCACGGGGAGTATTGATCAGCAGGACCTGCTTCGTATTGGTGTTGACGAACATCAGAATGTTGACGTCGCTGTGCGTGTTGGAAACGCCGGTCTCCCATTTGTCAAGACCGCTCAGATAAAACACAAGCGTCTCATTCTCGCCGTATACGGGCGCCGGCGTGGGCTCGGGAGTCGGCTCCGGCGTCGGTTCCGGCGTCTGCTCCGGCTCGACCTGTGCGGAACCGGAGGCGATCACGATCGGCGTGTTCTCGAGCGTGGCGGTATTGGGCACGGGGATCTCGCCGACAAGTCTGAGATTATCGGCAAATCCGCTGAAGCTCTCCGTGTCGTCCAGGAGCATCAGATAGTTCTTGTTGACAGCCATGGCCTGGACGTCGCCGTTTTTCAGGGCGGATGCCGCGTCGGTTATTCCGCTGAAGGAGAGCACATTCACGGACGTCCCGATGCTCTCGTTGATCTTTCCGATCGCATAGTTGGAGTTGATCTTTTCCGCTCCGAGATCGCCGAGCACGGCAAACGAATATCCGCCCATGTCCCCGACCGTCTGCGCGGCGTCGTCCTTCATGACATAGACGCCGACGATAGCCCTGTTCTGCTCTTCTGGCTTGGCGATGACGCTGTTTTTCGTCTTGTTGACGTCCCGCATCAGGATCGCGCCGAAGCCGCATCCGAACGTGATGACAAGGGAAAGAACAACGCCGATGATCCTGCGGACACGGCGCATGGCGCTGCGCTTTCTGTGAAGACCGTAAAAGAGCAGTACGCCCGCGACATACAGGAAAAGGACCAAAACAGCCGCAACGAGCAGTAAAAGCTCCGTGATCAGTATATCCACCTTCAGCAGGCTGTAGAAAAACAGCACCGCCGCGATCAACGCGACCGCGAAGACCGCCGAGGCGATCGGTATCCAAAC
>JBGUZD010000094.1:0-17902 GCA_045222695.1 Candidatus Limivicinus sp. | reverse complement strand
GGCGTGGGCAAGACCGAGCTGGTGAAGCGGCTGGCCGCGGATCTGTTCGACTCCCCCGAGTCCCTGATCCGCCTGGATATGTCCGAGTTCATGGAGAAGTTCTCCGTCAGCCGCATCATCGGCTCGCCTCCCGGCTACGTCGGCTATGACGAGGCCGGACAGCTGACCGAGAAGATCCGCCGCAAGCCGTACAGCGTCGTGCTCTTCGACGAGATCGAGAAGGCGCATCCGGACGTGATGAACATCCTGCTGCAGATCCTCGACGACGGGCGCATCACCGACGCGCAGGGCCGCACGGTGAACTTTGAGAACACGATCATCATCATGACCACCAACGCCGGCAGCAACACCAAATCCGGCAGCGTGGGCTTCGGCGGCTCTCTGAGCGACATGAACCGCGAGCGCACGATGAAGGCCCTCAACGACTTCCTGAGGCCCGAATTCCTCAACCGCGTGGACGAGGTCGTGTGCTTCAACCAGCTCACGGAGAAGGATTTCCGCGCGATCGCCGCGCTGATGCTCGGCGAGGTCAGAGAGGTCATGGAGCAGAAGAACATCGCCCTCGTCTGGGACGAGAGCCTGCTCGATTATCTGGTCAAGGAGGCCTACTCTGTCACCTACGGCGCGCGCAACCTGCGCCGCCTCATTCAGAAGCAGATCGAGGACGTGCTCGCCCAGCGGATCATCGAACGCCGCGGCGAGGGGATCGGCGAGATCGCGCTCTCCGCGCCGGAGGGCAGGCTCGAGATCGAACTCAAATAAGGAGCAAGACGTATGGGTAAACTGCTTGTCGTACGCGGGGACATCACCCGCGAAGAGACCGACGCCATCGCCAACGCCGCCAACTGCTCGCTGCTCGGCGGCGGGGGAGTGGACGGCGCGATCCACCGCGCGGCCGGTCCGAGGCTGCTGGAGGAATGCCGCACGCTCGGCGGCTGCCGCACGGGCGAGGCGAAGATCACCAAGGGCTACGACCTGAAGGCGAAGTACGTCATCCACACGCCGGGCCCCGTCTGGCACGGCGGCGGGTGCGGCGAGGACGCGCTGCTGCGCTCCTGCTATCTGAACTGCCTGAGGCTGGCCTCGGAAAACGGCTGCCGCTCGATCGCCTTCCCGTCGATCTCGACGGGCGTGTATCATTTCCCGCTCGAGCGCGCCGCGAAGATCGCGGTCGCGGCGATCCGGGAATACCTTGCCGCGCACGAGGAGATCGAAGAGGTGCGCATGGTCTGCTTCGATCAGCGCACCCAGCAGGCCTACGAGGCGGCGGCAAGGGAATGAAGCGTCTGCTCGTCAGCGCCTGCCTGCTGGGGGCGAACTGCAAGTACTCCGGCGGGAACAACGCCCTGGACGGCGAGACGCTGCGCCTGCTGCGGGAGAGATGGGCGCTCGTGCCCGTCTGCCCGGAGACGGCGGGAGGTCTCGGCGTTCCGCGCGAGCCGAGCGAGCGCAGGGAAGGGCGCGTCGTCAACCGCCGCGGAGAAGACGTCACGGCGGCCTTTTCCGGCGGTGCGGAGACGGCCTGCCGGCTCTGCGGGCGCTTTGGCTGCAAAACGGCGCTGCTGAAGGAGAACAGCCCCTCCTGCGGGAGCGGGACGATCTACGACGGCAGCTTCTCCGGCACGCTCACGGCCGGAGACGGCCTGACGGCGGAGAGACTGCGCGCGCTCGGCGTGACGATCGTCGGCGAGAGCAGGATCAAAGAGCTTCTGGAATAATAAACGAAAGCGCCCCGGGCACAGCCCGAGGCGCTTTCCTTATCCCATGATCCGATTTCCCTCCCGGTCGGTAAAGACCGCCGGTACGAGCTCCGAGACGACCATCGCCATGTCCGAAGGGCTCATCGCGCTGCCGCTGCGGCCGTACACCGGCGTGATCTCCACGGCGTCGGCGTAGCGACCGTGCGCCGCGCCGGCGGGCATGGAGGTGTAGAGCGCGGCGCGCAGCCGCTCCTCGAGCCTGTCGGCGTCGGCGACCGTGCCGAAATACCGACCCTCCGCGCTGACGGCGTAGAGCCCGGACACGCCGGGCACCCGCGAGAGGATGCGCGCGCTCAGATCCGCGCTGCCGCCGTCGGGCGGACGGAAGGAGAGAGCAAGACGCTGCTCGAGCTTCGGCATCCGCGCGCCGCGCGGGCAGATCTCCTCCGCGGCCGCGCAGGCGGCGAGCTCGCCGCGCCGCGCGTCGGCGAGAGAATAGCGCGTCCGCGTCCATTCGCCGTCCACGCCCGCACGGCAGCACAGATGGAGATTGGCCGCGAGGAAAAACAGCAGCGCGAGCGCAAGCAGAAGGGGCCGTCTGAACAAAACACATCACCTCGACGGTTAACATAACGCAGAAAACAAGGATCGTCAAGGCCTTCGACAAAAGCTCCCGAAAGCTTACAGCTTTTCCACCTCCGCGGCGGAGACCTCAAAGGCGACGCGCTCGAGCGTGCCCGTCTCGGTGAGCTTGAGATAACTGCGGCTCTGGACGCGGCCGCGCAGCGCGAGCTTCGTCCCGACTTCCCACGACGCGCAGTCCCGCGCCGTCATGCCCCAGCAGATGCAGGGCAGATAGTCCGAGCGCCCGTAGCTGCGGTTGACCGCCAGCAGCAGGTCGCAGATGTCGCGGCCCATCGGCGTGCGCCGCGCCTTCGGCGCCTTGCAGAGCGTGCCGCGCAGCTCCACGAGGTTTTCGTCCTCGTCCTCGGCGGCGGGGGTAAGCGAGCGGGCGAAGACCGTGATGACCAGCCTGGGCCACTCGCCGCGGCGGCTGTTGAAGCTGCGCAGTTCGCCCTCGACCTCGACGCGCTCTGCCCCGGCGGCCAGGGGCAGCATTGAGGCGCGCAGCGTCACGTTCAGCGTGTCCGACGCGCCGGAGAGCCGCCGCACCTCCAGCGGCAGGGTGTAGAAGTCCTGCGAGCGGGCCGCGTGCGACCAGAGCGCCTCCCCGCGGGGCGCGCCGCGCAGGAGCACATAGTTGTTCCGATAAATCTCGTCCATGGGCAGTTCCGTCCTTTTCTCCGTGATGCTCCTGTTCAATCTATTCGCGCCCGGCACTTGAATATGCCGGAGGGATAGATTATAATAACGACATCAACGGACACGAAGGAGAGTTTTTTATGGATATCAAAGAGATCCTTGAAAAATGCGACCACACCCTGCTGCGCGTCGACTGCACCGGCGAGGAGATCCGCACGCTCTGCGACCAGGCGATCCGCTACAACTGCGCCAGCGTGTGCATCCCGCCCTGCCACGTCGCGGGCGCGAAGCGCTATGTGGGCGACAGACTGAAGATCTGCACGGTCATCGGCTTTCCCAACGGCTACATGACCACGGCCGCCAAGGCCTTCGAGGCCGCCGACGCCGTGCGCAACGGCGCGGACGAGATCGACATGGTCATCAACCTGTCCATGGTCAAGGACGCCGCCTGGAACGAGGTCGCCAGGGACATCGCCGCCGTGCGCAAGGCCACGGAGGGCAAGCTCCTCAAGGTCATCATCGAGTGCTGCCTGCTCACGGAAGAGGAGAAGCTGCAGCTCTGCCGCATCGTCTCCGACAGCGGCGCGGAGTATATCAAGACCTCCACCGGCTTTTCCAAGGGCGGGGCCACGCGCGAGGACGTCGCGCTCATGCGCGCCAACTGCCCGCCGCGCGTCAAGGTCAAGGCCGCGGGCGGCATTTCCTCCCTGCAGGATGCCGAGGACTTCATCGATCTCGGAGCCGAGCGTCTGGGCACCAGCCGCATCGTCAAGCTCGCCATCGCGCAGGAGCAGGAGGCTGCCCCGGCGCAGGAGCCCGAGCAGAGCTACTGAGCGAGAGCAAGAAAAAAGGTCTCCCCGCGGGGAGACCTTTTTTTCACACGCGGAGACGAAAAAAAGCGGTTTTTTCGAGAAAAAACGCTTGACAAGCGCCTTTGCAGCTGTTATATTGATTGAGCTTAAAACAAAGCAGGTACGGCATCCCGCCAACCTCACCCGCCGGCGACCACAGTCGGGCGCGGTCAATAGCGCGCAGGTCCCCTCGAAGGGGGGCTATGTCGTCTTGTGAGTGCGGATGCTGTGCATCCGTATTTTTTGTTCTTTCGACCCTAACGGAGGTGGGCAACAATCGCTAGTACAGACCATCAGATCAACGAAGAGATCCGCGACAAGGAAGTGCGCCTGATCGGCGTCAACGGCGAGATGCTCGGCATCATGTCGAGCGAGGAAGCGCTGCGCATCGCGACCGAACAGGAATATGACCTCGTCAAGATCGCTCCCGGCTCCAACCCGCCGGTGTGCCGCATCATGGACTACGGCAAATACCGCTTCGAACAGACGAAGAAGGAAAAAGAGGCCAAGAAGAACCAGCGTGTGATCGAGATCAAGGAGATCCGTATGTCTCCGAGCATCGACACCAACGACTTCAACACCAAGCTCAAGAACGGCCAGAAGTTCCTTGCCGAGGGCAACCGCCTGAAGGTCTCCATCCGCTTCCGCGGCCGTGAGATGGCCCACACCGATATCGGCGGCGTCATCCTGCGCGATTTCGCGGCCAAGTGCGCCGATATCGCCAATCTCGACAAGGCGCCGAAGCTCGAGGGCCGCAACATGTCCATGTTCCTCTCCCCCAAGCCGCAGACCGCGCCGAAAAAGCCGGCCAAACCCAAAGCCCCCAAGCCTGCTCCGGCCGAAGCGCCCGCCGCCGAGCCCAAGAGCGAGGACAAAGAGGGCTGAGAAACCCGTAATACAGCAGGTGTTCCCTGTTTGATCAGAAAAGGAGATATAACCATGCCTAAACTGAAGACCCACAGCGGTGCCAAGAAGAGATTCAATCTCACCAAGACCGGTAAGGTCAAGCGTGCGCACGCTTACAAGAGCCATATCCTCACGAAGAAGGACGCCAAGCGCTGCCGTCGTCTGCGGTCCGAGACCTACGCCGACACGACCAACGTTGCGACCATCAAGAAAATGATCCCTTACAAATAAGGGCTGACGATAATATAGGAGGATATACAAATGGCAAGAGTTAAAGGCGCAATGATGACCCGCAAGCACAGAAGCAAGGTGCTTGGCCTGGCAAAGGGTTACTGGGGCAACAAGTCCCGTCATTTCAAGATGGCGAACGAGCAGGTCATGAAGTCCGGCCGTTACGCATATATCGGACGCAAGCAGAAGAAGAGAGATTTCCGTTCCCTGTGGATCACCCGCATCAGCGCGGGCTGCAAGCTCAACGGGCTGAACTACTCCACCTTCATGCACGGCCTCAAGCTCGCGGGCGTCGACATGAACCGCAAGATGCTCTCCGAGACCGCGATCCACGACCCCGAGGCTTTCACCGCTCTGTGCGAGCTGGCCAAGGCCGCCAAGTAAGGAAACGATTATCAAATGCCGCTCGACCGGGCGGCATTTGATGCTGTCTGGAGAGATCATGCTGAAAAACTATTTTGAGAAAAACGAGCGGGCCTACGACGTGCTGACCACCTTCTACACGATCGTGCTCGATCTCGTCTACGCCGTCGGGATGAACATGTTCATCGTCCCCGCCGGCATCTACAGCGGCGGCCTCATGGGCATCTGCCAACTGATCCGTACGCTGCTGACGGACTACGCGGGGCTGAAGGTCGGCTTCGACATCGCCGGTCTGCTCTATTACGCGTTCAATATCCCGATCTTCCTCTTCGCCTGGAAGAAGATGAAGCGCAAGACGCTGGTCAAAACGATCATCACCGTCACCTTCTCGACGATCTTCCTGGCCGTGATCCCCGTCCGGGCGATCCTGCCGGACGACAGGCTGGCCTCGGTCATCGTCGGCGCGCTCGTGTGCGGCTCGGCCTGCGGGCTGATCCTGCGCTGCGGCTCCTCGGGCGGCGGCCTGGACATCATCGGCCTGCTGATGGCCATGGGCAAGCGCGAGACCGGCGTGGGGCAGGTGTACCTCATCGTCAACGTGATCCAGTTCTCGGCCTACGCCGCGCTCTTCGGCGCGCCGGTCGTGATCTACTCGCTGATCGCCACCTTCCTGAGCTCCTTCGCGGTCGACCACTTCCACTTCCAGAACATCAACGTCGAGGTCAAGATCATCACCAAGCGCAAGGACGAGCTGGCCGACGCGATCCTGCGCGGCCTGGGCCGCGGCGTGACGGAGTGGGCCAGCATCGGCGCCTACACCGACGAGCCGAGCGACGTGCTCTACGTCATCATCTCCAAGTACGAGGTCACCCGGCTGAAGAACATCATCCGCCGCTGCGACCCCAACGCCTTCGTCGTCTTCGGAGACAAGGTCCACGTCTACGGAAACTTCCTGAAGAGACTGTAAGCGCAAAAAAGCTCCCGCCCGGCGGGAGCTTTTGCTTTTCGTGCTTCTTGCAATGGGGCCGCGTTTCCACTATAATACGGACAGTACGACACATGCGAAAGGAACGCAACATGATCGAAAACGCCGTCACCTTTTTTGAACAGTACAAAAACGACGAGAGCCTGCGCGAACGCGTCCGCGCCGCCGTCGACGCCTATCCCGGCAGCCTCGAGATCCGCGAGGCGCTGGTGGAGCACGCGCTGCTGCCGATCGCGCGCGAGCTGGGGCTGGACTTCACCGTGGGCGAGCTGCGCGCCTATGAGACGCGCGTCAAGATGAGCCGTCTTAATCAAAGCGACGAGGAGTACTTCGCCTCCGTCGAGGACACGGAGGGCTTCTGGCTGCTCGACAACGGCTGGGACTACGACGAGGAGGTCCTGCGCGCGGGAGAGGAGTGGAAGAAATGAAGATCCTCTCCTGTGAAAGGACCGGCGGCGATCTGCGCGCGACGCTCCTGTGCGAGGCCTCGGACAGAGCGCGCTTCGGCGGCGTGCGCGAGGCCGTGGAGGGCTGCATCCGCCTCTTTTCGGAGGAAAAGGGACTCGGACAGCTGGCGCTGCCGCGCGTCACGCGCATGGACGAGAGCGAGGACGGCGGCGTGGAATTCGACTTCGACGCGGCGATCCCGCCCGCCGTCGAGTTGGGGCAGTATCTGGGGCTCGAGGTCTACGTTCCCTCGGACGAGTCGCCCGACCTCCACGTCCTGCGCGCCGCGGCCGAGCGGATGAATGTCGAGATCCCCGAGACCTATATCAGCCGCAAGATCGACGGCCTCATGCGTCAGCGCCTCGAGGACGTCGCGCAGCGCACGGGCTTCGTCACGCTCGCGGACATGGCCGCGATCCTGCGCACGGTCGACGCGGCGCTGTCTCTGGGCCGCAGCGACGACGAGCTGTGGGAGGCCGCCGTCGCGGCCGCCGACGAGATGAGCGGCGCGCAGCTGCGCGCCCACAGCGCCGCCGAGACGGTCGGCATCATCGCCGCGGCGCTCTATGGCGAGGGCGCGGAGGACAGGAACGGCGCGATCGAAAACGCGCTGCGCCTGCGCGCGGAGGAAAAGCAGCGCACGAAGCCCGAGACGCTCGCGGAAGAATGCTTTTCGTGCTATCTGCGCATGGCCGGCAAGACGGAGGAGAGCCTGCGCGAAGAGTTCCGGGACGACGCAACGGAGCTGGTCCGCTTCGATCTTCTGATCGACGAGGTCGCCCGACGGGAGGGCCTGGAGGTCAGCGACGAGGAGTTCGACGCCGCGCTCGAGACCATCGCGGGCATGTACGACATGCACCCCGCCGAGGTGCTGCAGATCGTCGGCGCGGCCGCGCTACGCGACCGGCTGCGGCGCGACAAGGCGCGCGCGATGATCGTGGACAGCGCCAAAAGGATATAACAAAACAGAAAGCCGCATCCGCTGAAAACGGATGCGGCTGTTTTTGTTATTCGCGGCCTTCCAGAAAGGCCGTGCGGGCCGCGGCGCGCCAGCTGCGGCTGATCGGGACGCGCGTCCCGTCGCAGAGCACGAATTCGCCGCGCTCCATGGCCGCGATCTTTTCCTTGTTCACCCAGTAGCTCATGTGGCTGCGGATGAAATGCTCCGAAAGCCCGCCTTCGAGCAGCCGGCAGGGGCGTTCGGAGGTGACCTGTTCTCCGCTCTCGGTGCGCAGGAGCGTTTTGCGCCCGTCGCGCTCGAGATAGAGCAGCTTGTCGAGCGGGATCAGACAGGCCCGGCCCTTGCTCCTGATCAGGATGGCCCGGTCATGCCCGAACTCCGGCAGCGACAGAGCCTTTTCCAGCGCGGGGCCGATGCGCGCTTCGAGCTCCTCCCGCAGGATGAACCAGACGTGCTCGGCGCGGTAGACCTCCGTCGCGTCGCGGAGCGAGTCGGACAGAAAGATGATCCGGCAGGCGGGGACAAGCTCGTTGAGCTTCTGCGCGAGCGCGATCCCGTCTCCGTCCCAGAGCTTCACGCCCAGAAGAGCGGCGTCGGGCGAATACTGCCCGCTGGTGATATAGCGCAGCAGCTCTCCCGACGAGGGGAAGCGCTCGATCTCCGCGCTCCGCCCCTTCAGTTCGTGCTCCACAAGGGCGGCGAGGGCCGCGCAGTGTTCGATTGTATCGTCGTAGACCGCGATCCGAAGCATGGGGATCTCCTCCGATGACTGACAGCAGAAAAAGAAAAGGTGAGCGGCCGCAAAAGCGGAATTCACATTTTCTTCCAAATTAGTATAACATTTTGAAGCATTTCCGTCAAGTCCGCGGCGCTTTTTTTCACCTTGCAAACATACGGAGAAACCAATATAATCGAGGCAGAGGGGTGAATGCCATGGAAAAGATCAAGCGCAATTTCGGCTTCGGCTGCATGCGTCTGCCGATGCTCGGCGAAGAGGTGGATATCGAACAGGTCAAGAGAATGGTCGATCTCTTCCTCGCGCGCGGCTTCAACTATTTCGACACGGCCCACGGCTATATTGACGGAAAAAGCGAGCTGGCCGTCCGCGAATGTCTCACGAGCCGCTATCCGCGCGAGAGCTACGTGCTGACGAACAAGCTCTCGGGCAACTTCTTTGAGAAGGAGGAGGATATCCGCCCGCTGTTCGAGCGTCAGCTCGAGGCCTGCGGCGTGGAGTATTTCGACTTCTTTCTGATGCACGCGCAGGGCGCGCGCAACTATCCCCACTATCGGGAATGCCGCGCATATGAGACGGCCTTCGCCCTCAAGCGGGAGGGTAAGGTGCGCCACGTCGGCATCTCCTTTCACGACACGCCGGAGATGCTCGATCGGATCCTGAACGACTATCCGGAGATCGAGGCCGTGCAGATCCAGTTCAATTATCTCGACTTCGACGATCCCGCGATCCAGAGCCGCGCCGTCTATGAAACGGCCAGAAAGCACGGCAAGCCGGTCATCATCATGGAGCCGGTCAAGGGCGGACGGCTGGTCGATCTGCCGGAGGAGGCGGCGCAGGTCTTTGCCGCGCTCGGCGGCGGCAGCCCGGCGAGCTACGCCATCCGCTTCGCGGCGGGCTTCGAGGGCGTGATGATGGTGCTCTCGGGTATGAGCGATCTGCCGCAGATGGAGGACAACACCGCCTTCATGGCCGATTTCAGGCCCCTGAACGAGCGTGAGCGCGCCGCCGTGGGCGAGGTGCAGCGCATCTTCAAAACGAAGAGCTTTATCCCCTGTACGGCCTGCCGCTACTGCACGCCGGGCTGCCCGAAGGGCATCGCGATCCCGGAGATCTTCGCCACCGTGAACGCACAGAAGCTGCACCGGAACTGGAACAGCAAATACTACTACTCCGTCGTATGCGGCAGGGCGGGGAGCAGGGCCTCCGACTGTGTGGAATGCGGCCAGTGCGAATCGGTCTGCCCGCAGCACCTCGAGATCCGCAGGCTGCTCAAAGAGGCCGCGGAGGAGTTCGAAAAAGGATAAAACAAAAAGACCGCTCATCCGTTCGGATGAGCGGTCTTTTTTTTCGTTCACTTCCCGTAGAAATCGAGAAAGCGTCTGGTCTGCTCCTGCTCCGGCTCGTTGAGGACGCGGCCGCAGGGCCCCTGCTCGACGAGCTCTCCGCGGTGGAGCACGATCACACGGTCCGCAAGACGTCTCGCCTGGGAAAGGCTGTGCGTGATGAGCAGCAGCGCGCAGCCCTGCCCGTCGCAGACGGCGCGGATAAGCTTCTCCGCCGCGAGCGTGGATTCCATGTCCATGGCGGCCGTCGGCTCGTCGAGGATCAGCAGGTCGTAGCGCCCCATCAGGATGCGGCAGAGGGCCATGCGGGCGGTCTCGCCGCCGGAGAGCTTCTTCGCGCTCTGCCCGGCCAGCTCCCCGATCCCCAAAGCCTTCATCAGCTCCGCGGCGCGCGCGCAGTCGCCGCCGTTGAGGAGCACGTTTTTCTCCGTGCTCATGCGGAACGAAAAGCTCTTCTGCGGCAGATAGCCGACGGAAACGCCGGAGAGGACGGGCGTTTTTCCGTCCGCGTGCTCGACTCCCGCAAGGATCTTCGCAAAGGTCGATTTGCCGCTGCCGTTCGGGCCGACGATCGCGGTGATCCGGCCCTTCGGAAGTTCAAGCCCCGGGAGGGACAGCACGCGCTTCCCGCCGTAGCTCTTGGAAAAGGCGGCTGTTTTCATCGGCTCAGCCTCCTTTGCATCAGACTGATCACGACGTTCACGGCGAGCGAGAGCCCCAGCAGGATGATCCCCAGGGCGATGCCCAGCGTAAAGCTGCCGCGGTTGGTGTACATCATGATCGCGGTGGTCATCACGTTGGTCTTCCACGCGATCGCGCCGCCGACCATGGCCACCGCGCCGACCTCGGCGATCGCGCGCGCAAAGGCCAGCAGGTAGGAGGAGAAGATCGGATACACGCACTCGTTGACGAGCAGGGCGAAGCGCCTGCCGCGGCCGAAGCCCAGTCCCATGGCCGTCTCGCGCAGCGCGGGCGCGGCGTCGGAGACGAAGGTCTCCATGCTGCCGACGACGATCGGCGTGATGAGCACGAGCTGCGCAAGGATCATCAGCTTCACGGTGAAAAGCATATGAAAGTGCCGGAACGGGCCGACGCCGGAAAAGAGCATGTAGAATAATAGTCCGCAGACGACGGGCGGCATGCCCATCAGCGTGCGGTTCACGACCACGAGCGCGCGGCGGCCGGGAAAGCGCCCCGCCCCGCAGAGGATGCCCAGGGGCACGCCGAGCAGCAGCGCCAACACCGAGCTCGTCAGGCTCACGCGCGCCGTCGTGGAGAGGATATTCAAAAGCTCGGGATCGGCCGAGAGAATCAGCTCGATCGCTTTTTGAAAGGAAGAACCCATAAAAACAGTCCTTTTGACAACAGCCGTGGAAACTTGCTCCACGGCTGTTATCTTAGCTGATTATCAACGAAGAATCAAGCGACTTTGCCCTCGTTCGCCACAAAGGTCAGGAAGGTCGCCTTGTCGGTGAGGATATAGGCGTGCTGCTCCTCCGCCATGACGAGGCAGGCGCCCATGCCCGCGTTCGCGGAGATGTACCAGTCGGCGTAGTCCTTGAAGCTCTCCGCCTCGGCGGTGATGCCGAGCTCCTCGGGCCAGAGGCTGAGCTCCTTCGAGTGCGTGCCCGAGCCGTCGCCGCGGGAGACGAAGAGATACTTGCCGTCGGCGATGGCCTTGAAGGCCGTCTTGACGTCCGCGGCGTCCTTGACCTTGGCCGGGTCGGCGGAGGGGCCGCAGAGCACGAAGTAATTGTACATATAAGTCATGCGCTCGGCCTTCATGCCCTCGAGCGTATAGGCGAAGCCGTCCTCTACAAAGGCCTCCTCCTGCTTCTTGGCGTGGACGAGGATCAGGTCGGCGTTGCCCATTTTGGCGTTGGCGATGGACTTGCCGGTGCCGGCGGAATAGACCTCGACCTCATAGCCGTATTTCTCCTCGAAGATCGGCAGCAGATAGCCCAGCAGCCCGGAGTCGTTGACGGAGGTCGTCGTGGACAGGCGGATGAGCCTGGTCTCGTCGGTGGCGGCGGGGATCTCCGCCGTGGAAACGGGGCGATCGTCCTTGAGATAGAACAGATACTCGCCGTATTCGGCAAAGCCGTAATCGGCGGCGAGCTTCTCGCCCTCCTCGGAGAGCAGCCAGTTGATCAGCGCCGCGGCGCCGACGGTGTTCAGCCTGACGTCGTCCACGGCGTTGCCGTCGGCGTCGGCGAAGGGCGCCTCGGGATTCACGGCCAGCAGGGTATAGTTGTTGATCATGGCGTCGTCCGCTTCCTTGAGGATGCAGGTGTCGACGACGGGAGCCGCCGCCTGCCTGCCGCAGGCCGCGAGCGCGAAGATCATGACGAGCGCGAGAAGAAGAGAAACAAGTTTTTTCAAGGCCTTTTCCTCCGATTTCCTTTTTTGACCAGCATAACGCTCTTTCGGCGTTTCTTCAAGTTCAGGTTTCCGCAAGGATCTCGCCGGGCCCCTCGAGCGTGTAGCCGCCCATGGCCTCGATCCGGGAGCGGAACTCCTCGCTCCTGAGCGCACGGATCAGCGCGCGGACTTTGGGGCTCTCCCATTCGCCCGTCGGGATCAGCAGATCGTATTCCTCGGTACAGACCGGAAGAAAGTCCAGGTCATACAGCTTCGCCGCGGAATAGATGCCCATGCCCGCGTCCGCGGAGCCAGACGCGATCTGCACGGCCACGGCGTTGTGGGTCGTCTCCTCGCGCTCGTAGCCGTAGATCCCTTTCGGATCCACGCCGTATCTGCCGCAGAGATAGTCCGTCAGCACGCGCGTGCCGGAGCCCTTCTGCCGGTTCACATAGCGCACGCCGTCCCGGGCGAGGTCGGCGAAGGACGCGAGGCCGAGCGGGTTTCCCTTCCGCAGCATCAGCCCCTGCAGGCGGCCCACGCAGCGGACGAGCAGCACGCCGCCGTGCGGGAAGTACTTACGGATATAGCTGCGGTTATATTCGCCCGTTTCGGCGTCGAGCAGATGGATGCCCGCGGCGTGCGCCTCCCCGCGGCGGATCGCCATGATGCCGCCCATCGAGCCCACATGGGCCGAGGAGAGGTAAAGCCGGCGGTCCGTGCGGCGGAGGATATCGCCCAGCTCGTCGAGCAGCGGATCGTGGCTGCCGATGACCACCAGCGTGTTTTTCAGCTTCCGTTTATCCGTCAGCAGACGCACGCGGACCTCCTCGCCCGCCATGAAGCCCTCGGCGTCCTGCGGGATCTCCAGCAGGCCGTCGGCCTTCATGAAGGAAGAGACCACGCCGCTGCCGCGCGGCAGGGGAGAGGCCGTCAGCGAGTCGCCCACAAAGCCCATCCGCACGCGCACGAACTCCTTGTATTTCAGCCCCGAGACCGCCGGCCGCGTGAGTCTGGCGCGGGTGCGGCTGCCTCCGTCCGTCTCGCGGCCGTACCACAGGTCGACGAGGGGGCGCAGCAGCTCGTCGATCACGATGATGCCGGAGACCGGATAGCCCGGCACGCCCAGGATCGGCACCGCGCCGCGGCAGCCGAGGATGGCGGGCTTGCCCGGCCGGATGGCGAGACCGTGGTACAGCAGCTCTCCGACCTCGCGAACGGCGGCGGCGGAGAGATCGTCACGGCCCGCGGAGGAGCCCGCGTTGAGGATCACCATGTCGCACTCGGAGGCTGCCTTTTCGAGCATGTCCCGGATCTCGCCGAACTTGTCCGGCACGATGGGATAGATCCTTGCCTCCGCGCCCCAGGAGGAGAGCATCGCGGAAAAGATCGAGGAGTTGAATTCCAGGATCTCGCCCGGTGCGGGATCGGTCCCGGGCGGGACGATCTCGTCTCCCGTGGGGATGACGCCCACGACGGGGCGGGCCAGGACCTCCAGATCCCGCACGCCTCCCGCGATCAGCGCGCCGACGGCGGCGGGCGTGACGTCCGTAAAGCTCGGCAGGATCATCTCCCCGGCGCAGATATCCTCGCCGATCTGGCGGATATGCTGCCAGGGGGCGGCGGGCGCGTGGATCGTGACGCTGCCGTCGGCGTTCCGGACGAGCTCCTCCGCCATGATGACCGCGTCGCAGCCATCCGGGATGGGATCGCCGGTGTCCACGACCGTGTATTTTTCTTCCGTGAGCGTGACGGGCGTCGTCTCCGTCGCGCCGAAGCTGTCGGCGGCGAAGAGCGCGATCCCGTCCATGGCGCTGCAGGCGTAATGCGGCGCGTTGAGCCGGGCGTAGACCGCCCGGGACGTGACGCGGCCGAAGGCGTCCCGGACAGGGACGCGCTCGGCGCGGGGAGCGAAGCCACGCTCCGAGAGCAGCCGAAGATAATCCCTCCTCGCCTGCTCGAGCGGCACGTTGGTCAGATAGGAAAAGGCCATGGTCGATCTCCTCAATCCAGATAAACTTCCGTCTCGACGCCCTTTTCAAGCCCCTCGCAGTCGCGGCCGATCACCAGATAACCGTCCGTGCCGGCGAGCTGCGTGATGAGCCCCGACTTGGAGCGGACGGGCACGGCGATCCGTCTGCCGTCCTTCTCCTTGAGCCGGCAGGCGCGCAGCTGCATGCGGCCGTCGTTGGCGCTCAGACTCTCGCCGAGCTCCGCGTGCCGCGGAAAGCTGCGCAGCTCGCGTCCCTCCAAGCGCGCCAGCAGGGGCAGAACGAAAAGCTTCGCCATGAAATAGGCCGCGACCGGATGACCGGGCAGCCCGACGAGGGGCTTGTTGCCCGCGCGGCCGAGGATGGTCGGCTTGCCGGGGCGGACGGCGATGCCGTGCAGCAGCAGAGTGCCCAGACTCTCGATGACCCGGCAGGCCGCGTCCTTGACGCCCGCGCTGCTGCCGCCGGAGAGGATCACCGCGTCGCAGTCCCGCAGGGCCGCCGCGGCCTTTTCGCGCAGGAGCGCCTCGTCGTCCGCGGCGATCCCGAAGGCGACGCAGTCCGCGCCGTACGCTTTCAGCAGCGCCGCGAGCATCGGCGTGTTCACGTCGCGCATCTGCCCCGGGCCGGGCGTTTGATCCGCGCTCACGAGCTCGTCCCCGGTGGAGATCAGGCCCACGCGCAGCCGCGGCCGCACCGGCACGGCGGTCTTCCCGAGCGCGGCGAGCGCGCCGACGTCCTGCGGCGCGAGCACCCGGCCGGCGCTGAGTACGACTCTGCCGGGGCGCGCGTCGTCCCCGCGGAAGATCATGTTCATGCCGGGCGCGCCGGGCTTGAGGATGCCGATCGTGCCGTCGCCGTAGTCCTCGGCGTATTCAAGCATCACCGCGCAGTCGCAGCCCTCCGGGATCGCGCCGCCCGTAGGCACGTAAGCGCAGGAGCCGGGCGGGACGCGGAGCGCCGCGGCCTCGCCCATGCGGACCTCTCCGGCCAATTGCAGGAGCGCCGGAACGGCGTCCGAGCAGCCGAAGCTGTCCACCGCGCGCAGAGCGTAGCCGTCGACCGTAGAGCGGTCGAAGTCCGGCACGAATTCCTCCGCGCATACGTCCTCGGCCAGCACGCGGCCGAGCGCTTCGGACAAAGCGACTGTCTCCGTTCGGTCAAGGGCCTTGAATTCTCTTTCGATCAGCCGGAGGACCTCCTCCGGCGTTTTCACTTCCAGCATGTTCGAATCCTCGCTGACGGTGTTGATGATAACTATTATTAAAAGCGTGAAAAGACATCTTTCCGCGCCCGTACATGACGGGAAAGAACTCCGCTATCGCGCGGTATCCGCGCCGACGCCGGTTTTTTCCCCGCAAAGCTCCACTCTCGTACAATCGTTAAATCGCGCAAAGCGGCGGAGCGTCCGGTCAAATGCGAGCTGAAGCTTTCCGGTCTGGCGGACGCCGGGCTCAAGCCATATGTTTTTGACGCGGATCGTATCCTCTTTCTGATCAGCCACCGCCTCGATCCGGCCGATGAAGTCGCTGCCCCAAAGAACGGGCAGCGTGTAATAGCCGTATTTCCGTTTGCTTGCAGGCGTGTAGATCTCCCATGAATAGCGGAAATCCCAGAGCGCGGCAAGCATCGCTTTATCCCAAAGCAGCGGGTCAAGCGGGGCAAGGAACTCCATACGGGCTTTATTGTCTGTCGTTCCCGCAAGGACCGCCCGCATCAGCGGCTCGTCCTCTGCGCGATAATAGAACGTCGGTTTGATCCCATCGACCCGTGCGGACAGTATCGCGCCGCGCTCTTCCAGAGCGGACAATACAGACCTGCGCTGTTCCGCTTTCAGATCGATACCCAAAAAGGCGGGAGAATTCCTGTCCCAGAGCAGTCCGACCGCGCCGATCCGCCGAAGGACGCGCCAGCACAGCAGATCCTCGTTATCCGCGCAGGGAAAATCCGCCGTCAGCAACGATGACTCTAAATGACGCTCGGCCAGATCATAGAACTTCCGGGAGCCGTTTTTGTGGTGGATCACGAGCGTTCCGTCGGTATACAGCTGTTCCAGGACTGACCGGGCCGCCTTGGAATCCTTATGCCAATGCCCGCTCCAGTGCATCGAGGAATGCCAGAAGATCTCACCGCCGATCGGGAGCGTATCGCTGGAAACCGGGCCGTTTGCCCGAATATACGACAGCGCTTCCTGCTCCAACTCCGCAAGACCGGGAAAACCGGCGCCGAGTGTCCGGCTGCGTTCCCGATAAGGGAAAAAATACGGCCAGTCCTCCGCAGGCCAGATGGATAGTTCCTTGTCTGCATAGTCCACCAGCAGCCGGTCCTTGTACAAAAGCTCAGCCAGCATGGACTTTCGAAATCCCTTTACCCTCGATTGGAGCGTGAGTTCCGCATTCTTTCCGCAAACGTCCACCGGGTCGTACTGAATACATCCCGCTTGCCGCACATAGGCGTAAGC
Source organism: Candidatus Limivicinus sp. (assembly GCA_045222695.1). Lineage (GTDB taxonomy): Bacteria > Bacillota > Clostridia > Oscillospirales > Oscillospiraceae > Limivicinus. The sequence continues at coordinate 1,300 of JBGUZD010000094.1, read as the reverse complement.
GCCGTCTTTGCCGGAAAAACGATAATTGCCAAGCAATCCCTGTTTAGCCAGAATGAACATTCGTGCCTGTGTTTTTGTCAGCGCTGTCATCCGGTCCCCCTCCAAAGATCAAGATCGGTCATGCTGAATATAGCATATTGCATCAAAAACGGCAAGGAAGCTCTTTTGCCTGCGACAGACAAAAGAGCTTCCTTCTGCGCCAAATGAATATCCCCCATCCATCGGATGGGGGATATTCATTTGGCTAAAGATTGCGATTTCAACAAAATGAGGGTAATCGTTGATTCTTACCAATGGAAGCCAAAAGTCTTCGGCAAAACTCATCGACAAGCTGGAATCTGTTACGCTCCCAGATACCTGTATTCTAAGCCAAAATCATGATCATCCGCTTCTCTGTGCAGATAATCATATCCTTCATCCGATACGATCCGGAAGCCGCATTTTTCATGGGTCTTCAAGGATGCTGTATTCTTTTTGCCAACACAATCACAAAGCCGGAAAGGCCCTGCTTTCTTCAAAGACTCCACAACACCTGAAAGAAGCAAAGACGCATATCCTTTCCCTCTTTGGTCCGGTCGGGTTTCAAGTGCCTCAAGATAATACAGATCAGTTTGGATCCTGCTGAGTCTTAAAGCACTGATCCAAACGCCATTTTCCTCCAAGATCCAGTAAGATGTTCCATCCTGCTCGAAAAAGTCATTCTTCAGAAAATCCAGAAATCCTGCTTCGACCTTTTGGACAGCCACATCTTTGTCTGTTTCGTCAGGATAAAAATAATCTGTGTTTTCATAATTGCTTTCAGAATATATGTCCATCAGCTTTCTCATATCTAGATCTTTAAAATCCGTTATTGTTATCAGCATGACTGTCTCCACAAATCCCGATTTGTATAGATAATTATACAACTCAACATGAATGATTGCAATGAAGCAACCCCTCTTGCTTGATAGAAAGATAAGTTTTTCTGATTTGCTGTTGAAAAGCCGATAAGCCTTTTATTTCGAGGCTATTTTGGGCAAAAAAGTAGGATTGCTATCTTGTTGAAATAGCAATCCTATTCTGGCGCGGAAGGAGGGATTTGATCCGCCTTGCCGCAGTTGCCGTTTGCGGGTCTCGGCGTAAAGCCTCGCCCCGCAAAGCGGCGCGGCTGCGGAAATTGCGTCTTTGCTTCATCCGCCCCCCGGCGGCGCAAAGCCGCAATTCCCTCGCGCCGCTCGGGTTCCAATCCTCGCCACACGATATAAAAAGATGCCCCACCATCGGTGGAGCATCTTTTTCTGGCGCAGAAGGAGGGATTTGA
>JBGUZD010000093.1:0-4668 GCA_045222695.1 Candidatus Limivicinus sp. | reverse complement strand
CCGCGATCGCGACCTGGTTTTCCGACTGCGTGCCGATCGACATCGACGGCAGTTGCCTGATGATCCGCATCCCCTCGGACTTCAAGCGGAACATCATCTATTCCCGCTACGGCGGCACGATCCGCCAGGTCCTCTCCGACCTGTTCTCGGCGGACTTCGATTTTCAGCTGCTCCTGCCGGACGAGGCGGCCAGCTATGAGGAGCACAAGCAGGAGAACGACCCGCTGCCCGAGATGGCCGGCTACACCTTTGAGGGCTTCATCGTCGGCAGCTCGAACAAGTTTGCCCACGCGGCGGCGCTCGCCGTGGCCGAAAACCCGGGCAAGGCCTACAACCCGCTGTTCATCTACGGCAACTCGGGCCTGGGAAAGACGCATCTGCTGCTCGCCATCGGCCAGTATATCCGCGAGCACCATCCGGAGAAGAAGATCGAATACATCAAGGGCGACGACTTCACCAATCAGATGGTCAAATCGCTCAAGGAAGGCAAGGCCGAGGAATTCCGCACGCGCTACCGCAACGTCGATCTCCTGCTGGTGGACGATATCCAGTTCATCGCCGGCAAGACGGCCACGCAGAACGAATTCTTCCATACCTTCAACAACATCTACGAGGCCGGCCATCAGATCGTCATCACCTCCGATCAGCCGCCGATGGACATGGCCCTGCTGGACGACCGGCTGCGCACCCGCTTCGAGGGCGGACTGATGGCCGACATCCAGCCGCCCGATCTTGAGACGCGCATGGCGATCACGCGCAACAAGGCCGCGCAGCTGGGACTGATGCTCTCGGACGAGGCGGTGAGCTATATCGCCGAGAACATCACCGCCAACATCCGGCAGATCGAGGGCGTGATCAAAAAGCTCACGGCCTTCAAGGAGATTCTCAATAAGGAGATCACCAAAGAGGACGTGCAGAAGGCGATCGACGCCATGCGGCACGGCGGCGACGAGATCCCCTCGCCCGACAAGATCATCCGCGAAACGGCCCGGTATTACAACATCACCCCCGAGGCCGTGCGCGGGCAGGACCGCTCGCGCATCCCGACGCTGGCCCGTCAGATCGCGATGTACCTCATCCGCACGCTGACGAACTACTCGCTCAACGAGATCGGCGCGGAATTCGAGAGCCGCAACCACGCCACGGTGCTCTCGTCCATCCGCAAGATCGAGGACCTGATCAAATCCGACCCGCGCATGGCCTCGACGATCCGCTCGATCTCCTCGAACATCAATTCCAACTGACCACAATTTTTTGTGGAAAAGCGGAAAAAAGCCTGTGGAGAAAAAATCGGGCTTCGACCCTGTTGAAAAGGCTTTTGGTGCTCCACATCTTTGTCCACATGAAAAAGCGGTGCGCCTCAGCCTGTTCGGGCCGCTTTCCACAAAGGACGGAGCTACTACTAAGTCGACTAAAAATATTATTTTTCTTTTTTATAAGCGAACGGAGGCAAGAAAAACATGAAATTCAGCTGTGAAAAATACCTGCTCCAGGCGGCCTGCGCCGTCGCCTCGCGCGCGACCGCGTCCAAGAGCACGATCCCCGCGCTCGAGGGCCTGCTGCTGGAGGCCGACCTGGGCCTGCGCGTCACGGGCTACGACCTGCGCAAGGGCATCTACACCCGCATCGAGGCCGACGTGGCCGAAAAGGGCTCGATCGTCGTCGGCGCCCGCTTCCTGGGTGAAATGCTGCGCCGTCTCGGCGACGGGATCGTGACGGTCTCCGCGGACGCCAACATGAACGTCAAGGTCAAATGCGGCCGCAGCGAGTTCAACTTCATCGGCATCTCCCCGGCGGACTTCCCGGAGATCCCGGCCGTGGACGGCGTGAACAACATCACCGTTCCGCAGAGCATCCTGCGCTCCATGATCAACCAGACGATCTTCGCCGTCGCGACCTCCGACGCGCGCCCGCTCTACACCGGCACGCTCTTTGAGATCTGCGGCGACGAGCTCACGCTCGTGTCCGTGGACGGCTACCGTCTGGCCAAGCGCAGCGAGAAGATCGAAAAGGGCCGCATGGAGGACTGTAGCTTCGTCGTGCCCGGCAGCGCGCTGAGCGATATCGAGCGCATCTGCTCGGACGAGGAGGGCGAAGTCTCCGTCGCCGTGGGCAGCAAGCACATCCTCTTCACGATCGGCGACACCGTCGTGGTGTCCCGCCGGCTGGAGGGCGAGTTCCTCAATTACCGCAAGTCCATCCCCGACAGCTTCCGCTTCACCGTCACGGCCGACAAGGCCGAGCTGATGAGCTCGATCGACCGCGTGGCGCTGATCATCAGCGAGAAGAATTCCAGCCCCGTGCGCCTGACCTTCTCCGACGAGGGCATCGAGTGCCTGTGCACGACTCCGCTCGGCAAGGCCGAGGACCTCTGCTCCTGCGAGGGCAGCGGCGAGGGCCTGGAGATCGGCTTCAACGACCGCTATCTGATGGACGCGCTCAAGGCCGCGGCCGCCGAGAAGATCGAGCTGTGCCTCAACTCCGCCTCCTCGCCCTGCATCGTCCGCGCCGCGGACGGCGGCGACAAGTTCACCTATATGATCCTGCCCGTGCGCCTGCGCGCCGGCGACTGATCGAAATATGGAAAGCATCGCCATCAAAACCGAATATATCAAGCTCGACGCGCTGCTGAAGTTCGCCGCGCTCGTCTCCTCCGGCGGCGAGGCCAAGACCGTGATCGCCGAGGGGCTCGTGTCCGTCAACGGCGAGGTCTGCACGATGCGCGGCCGCAAGCTGCGCGCGGGCGACGTCGTCGGCTATGACGGCAGGACGGTCGGGATCGAAGGCCCATGAGGATCGACAAGATCGCGCTCAACGGCTGGCGCAACTACGGCTGGGAGAGCGTGGAGTTCGACGGCGGAACGAACGTCGTCACCGGTCCCAACGCGCAGGGGAAGACGAACCTCCTGGAGGCGGTGTACATGCTCGCCTGCGGGAAGAGCTTCCGCACGCGCTTCGACCGCGAGACCGTGGGCTTCGACTATCCCTCGGCCGAGCTGCTCGCCGACGTGTATTCCCACGGGCGGCAGCAGACGATCCGTATCCTGATCCGCCCCGGCCAGGGCAAGAAGATCGAGGTCAACGGCGTGAAAAAGACTGCCGCGGAGCTGGGCGAGACGCTCAACGTCGTGCTCTTCTGCCCGGACGACCTCAACCTCATCAAGGAGGGGGCCGCCGTGCGGCGGAGGCTGCTCGACAACGCGATCAGCCAGATCCGCCCGAAATACGCCGAGCTCCTTGCGGAGTTCAACAGGCTCTACGAGCACAAGACCCGCATCCTGAAGGACTGGAAGGACAAGCCCTCGCTGCTCGACACGCTCGACGAGTTTTCCGACGCGCTCTGCCGCATCTCGGCGCAGCTGATCCGCTACCGCGCGGCCTTCACCGCGCGCCTCGACGAGGCGGCCGGCCCCATCCATAAGGAATTTTCCGGCGAGGGGGAAAAGCTCGAGATCCGCTACAGCACCGTCTCCACGGTCACGGACGCCTTCGCCCCCGCCCGCGAGATCTATTATCAGATCTGCGAGCACCAGGAGAAGCACCGCCAGGCCGAGCTCGACGCGCAGCAGTGTCTCACCGGCGCGCACAAGGACGACCTCGAGATCTTCATCAACGGGCGCAGCGCGCGCTCCTACGCCTCGCAGGGCCAGACCAGGACCGCGGCGCTGTCCGTCAAGCTGGCCGAGCGGGAGATCTTCCTCGACGAGACGGGCGAATACCCCATCCTGCTGCTCGACGACGTGCTCTCGGAGCTGGACGAGGGCCGGCAGGCCTTCGTGCTCAACCGTCTCGGCGGCGGGCAGACGCTGATCTCCTGCTGCGAGGACGAGGGCATCTCCTCCCGCACGGGCGGAAAGGTGCTCGTGGTGGAGAAAGGCAGGATCCGATAGATGTATCTGCACCTCGGCAAGGGCACGGTCGTCAACGAAAAGACGATCGTGGGCATCTTCGATCTGGACATCACCTCGCAGTCGCACCTCACGCGCGCCTTCCTCGCCGCGGCCGAGCAGGCCGGCGAGGTCGAGAACGCCGCGGACGACATCCCCAGGAGCTTCGTGGTCTGCCGCGACGGCGAGCAGAGAACGGTCTTTCTGAGCCAGATGTCGTGCCAGACGCTTTTGAAGCGTGCGGCGGAGGGTTTGAAATAACGGCTTTCCCCCTGCGCGGGGAAGCTTCCATAAGCAAATCTCATTTTTATCTCCTTCGGAGGGAAACATGGCAGAATATACGGAAAAAACGGAAAACATCGAGCAGATCGAGCAGGCCGAAAAGAACTATGACGCCTCGCAGATCCAGGTGCTCGAGGGCCTCGAGGCGGTCAGAAAGCGCCCGGGCATGTATATCGGCTCGACCTCCTCGTCCGGCCTGCACCACCTCGTGTACGAGATCGTGGACAACGCCATCGACGAGGCGCTGGCCGGCTTCTGCACGCATATCTACGTGGCGATCAACGCCGACGGGACTATCACCGTCACCGACAACGGCCGCGGCATCCCCGTGGACATCCAGGCGCAGACGGGCCGTCCCGCGCTGGAGGTCGTCTACACGGTGCTGCACGCCGGCGGCAAGTTCGGCGGCGGCGGCTACAAGGTCTCCGGCGGCCTGCACGGCGTCGGCGCCTCGGTCGTCAACGCGCTGAGCGAGTGGCTGGAGGTGCAGGTGCACCGC
>JBGUZD010000092.1:0-38811 GCA_045222695.1 Candidatus Limivicinus sp. | reverse complement strand
CGAGAAGCGCGCCGCGATCCTCGAGGCCGAAGGCGAGAAGGAATCCGCGATCCTGCGCGCCGACGCCAAGAAGCAGCAGCAGATCCTGGAGGCCGAAGGCGAAGCCCAGGCCATCCTGAAGGTCCAGACCGCCACCGCCGAAGGCATCCGCCTGATCAACGAGGCCGCGCCGTCCGAGGCCGTGCTGCGCATCAAGGCGCTCGAGGCCTTCTCCGCCGCCGCGAACGGCACCGCCACCAAGATCATCATCCCCAGCGAGATCCAGGGCCTTGCCGGCCTCGCCGAGGGCGTGATCGAGTCCGTCAAGAAGTTAGAATAAACCGAGAAATACCGGCAGCTTTCCCTCTGCCGGTATTTTTCATTGAAAAGTGGGAGAGCAAAATGAAAGCACAGGAATTCCTTGCACGCCACGGCATGTCGCCCGAGCGGATCGACCCGGCCGTCTTCTCGCCGAAAATGGCGCAGAGCATGGCCGAGGGCCTTGCCGCCGAGGGCTGCACGCTCCCGATGATCCCGACCTATCTGAAAAACAGCGGCGCCGTGCCCCGTGGAGAAAACGCCGTCGTGATCGACGCGGGCGGGACCAACTTCCGCTGCGCGCTGGCCCGCTTTACGGAAAAGGGCTGTGAGATCGGCGAGCTTGTAAAGAAGCCGATGCCCGGCATCGGCAAAAGCGCGACCTGGGAGGAGTTCATCTCCTTCGTCGCCGACGCGGTCATGCCCTATATGGACCGCGCGGACAAGATCGGCTTCTGCTTTTCCTACTCCGCGGACATCACGCCCGAGATCGACGGGCGCGTGATCCGCATCGACAAGGAGGTCGTCGTCACCGGCTCGGAGGGAAAGCTCGTCGGCGCCTCGCTGATCGGGGAGCTTGAACGCCGCGGCTGCCGCGGCAAGAGCGTCGTGATCCTCAACGACACGGCGGCCGTGCTGCTGGGCGTGTCCGCAACGCTCGATAAAGAGAAGTACGGCGGCTTCATCGGCCAGATCAACGGCACGGGGACCAACACCTGCTGCATCGTCCCGCTCGACAAGATCGGCAAGCTGCACATGAGCGGGAAAGACGGCGTCATCGTCAATATTGAGTCGGGCCTCTACGACGCTTTGCCGCGCGGAGACTTTGACCTGGAGCTCGACCGTGAAAGCAACAACCCCGGTCTGAAGCATCTCGAGAAGATGACCTCCGGCGTCTATCTCGGCGCGCTCAGCCGCAAGATCTTCGCCGCCGCCGCGGCCGAGGGCGCGCTCTCGAAGGACTGCCTTGACAGGATCGCGGCGCTCGGCGCGTACGACGCCTCCGCGGTCGACCGCTGGGCGAGCGGCGGGGCGAAGGACGAACTCGGCGTCAGCGAGGACGAGGCGCAGTTCCTGCAGGATGTCTGCCTGGCGCTGTTCGACCGCTCGGCGCGCTGCATGTGCACGAACCTCACGGCCATTGCGCTGCTGACGGGCGAAGGAGGAGAAAAGCCGATCTGCGTCTGCGCGGAAGGCTCGCTCGTCCAGAAGAGCCGGCACTTCCTCCCGCTGCTTGAGAAGTATCTTGCTGAATACGCGCTCGGCGTCTTCGGCAGAAAGCTCGAGCTGACCGTCGGCTATGAGACGACGCTGCCAGGCGCGGCTGCCGCGGTGCTGCTCAACAAATAAGTTTACATAATACATTAATCAGGCCCGCCGATGACTTCGGCGGGCCCGATTTTTTCTGATCTTTTTCTCAATTTATAGTGGTCAAGCGGCGTTTCTTATGTTATACTGAACAAGATAGCGCGATCAATCTGAATGCGAGGGAGAAAGAGATATGAAGTGCCCGTTTTGCGGATATTCCGACAGCAAGGTCATCGACTCGCGTCCGGCCGAGGAAGGCTCCACCATCCGCCGCCGCAGAGAGTGTCTGGCCTGCCAGAAGCGTTTTACCACCTATGAGATCATCGAGCGTCTGCCCCTGGTCGTGATCAAGCGCGACGGCAGCCGCCAGTCCTTTGACAAGGTCAAGCTCATCAACGGCATGGTGCGCGCCTGTGAGAAGCGCCCCGTCAGCCTGTCCCAGCTTGAGAACATCGCCGATGAGATCGAGCAGGAGCTCCAGAGCGGGCTTGAGCGCGAGGTCAGGACCGTCGATATCGGCGAGATGGTCATGTCCCGGCTCAAGGATGTGGACGAGGTCGCCTACGTGCGCTTCGCCTCGGTCTACCGCAGCTTCAAGGATATCAACACCTTCATGGAAGAGCTCTCGAAGCTGCTCACCGAGAAATAATACTTCCTTCAAAACAGGCTGCTCAGGCGCAGATGGTCCATCCTCTCGATGCTGTCGAGATGGTAGAGGATCTTCAGATAGGCCGTGTCCGCCTCGCCGTCTCCGGCGCGGAGATCCTTGAGCAGCTCGAAAAAAGCATCCGACACGGCGTCTGCCTCGCCCTGGCGGAGCACGATATGGGCGTAGTCGGCCTCCGACTGCCACAGCTTCATCGCCGCCTCCGCTTCCGAGGCGGCGAGTTGCGCATCACCGGCGCGCAGCGCCGCAGACGAGCGGCACACGCCCGCCTCGACGGCGCCGATGAGCGTATCGAGCCTGCGGATATTGGCGAGCAGCAGGGCAAAAAGCAGGATCAGCAGCCCCGCGGCGATAAATCCCCGTCTCATTTTTTCCCCTCCTTTGCCACACAATAAACGCGTGCGGCGTCGTCCACGGTCAGCAAAAAGATGTCCGCGATCTTCCCGCCGTAGGGTCGGATCTGCTTATGCAGCCAGGCTTCTTCATAGCCGCTCTTTTGCAGATTTTCGCGGATCAGCCGGCCGTCGCTGATGAGGATGCGCGGAAAGCCGCAGTTCTCCGCCGCCACGTGCAGATCGTTCGCGCTCGGCGGCGATTCGCTGGCATACTGCAGAACGCTGAGCTTCCCGTTGGTCTCCAGAAAGGCGTATTCGATCGCGGCGATGTCCCGCACGCCCTGTGCGCGCAGCTCCTGCAGCAGCTCGTCGAGCGTGAAGCGGTTTTTGCTCATCTCGCTTTGCAGGATCCGGCCGTGGTCGATCAGCAGGCTGGGTTTGCCGAATAAAAAGGCGCGCAGGCGGATGCTGCGCATCGTGAGCGTGGAGATCGCCAGTTCGCAGCAGAAGAGCGTGGCGATCGGGATCAGACCGTTGAGCATCGGCATGCCGATGTCCTGCAGCGGGTTGGCCGCGAGGTCGGCGATCAGCGAGGCCACGATGAATTCCGACAGCTCCATTTCGCCCAGCTGCCGCTTGCCGAGCAAACGCAGAAACACCAGGAGCGAGAAATACACGATCAGCGTCCGAACGAATATGATCACCAAAGCGGCAACACCCCGCAGATAGTTTGTCCCAAAAGGAGCAAAACAAACGTGAAGACCATCGTTTCCCCGGCGGAGGACTGCGTCCGCGCCGCTGCCGAAAGGCTGCTGTCCCGGATCGAAGAAAAGCCCGACGCCTCGCTCGCGCTCGGCGCGGGAGAGGATGAACTGCGCGTCCTGCGCTGCGCCGCCGCCCTGGCGAAGCAGCGCGGCGTCCCGCTGAGTGGAGTGCGCGTATTCGCCGTCTGTGAATTCGACGGCCTCGACACGACCGAGCCCAACAGCGCACGTCAGCGTCTTTTGCGGGCCTTTTTTTCGGATACCGACGCGGATCCGGGAAAACTGTATATCCCGCACGCGGACGAGCCGGAGGCATACGACGCGCTGATCGCGCGGGCGGGCGGACTTGATCTGGCGCTGCCGGGCCTGGGCTGCAACGCGCGCGTCGGCTTCAACGAGCCGGCCACGCAGTTCGATTCGAACACCCACGTCCAGAAGCTGACCGACAAGACGAAACGAGAGCTCGCTCCGCTCTTCGGCGGCGAGGACAAGGTCCCGCCGCGCGGCGTGACGATGGGCTTTCAGCAGCTTTGCTTTGCGCGCGAGATCCTTGTGATCGCGCTCGGCGCGGAAAAGAGCGCGGCCGTTTTCCACATGCTCTACGGCCGCGACGACAGCGTTTATCCCGCCGCTTTCCTGCAGCTGCCGCCGAATGTGACGGTATGGGCCGATCCCGCGGCGGCAAAGCAGCTCGGCGAAAAAAGTTTTGACGCGGTGAAGTTCAATGGAAACTGAGATCCTCTGCGCCGATCCGCAGATCGTCGTTTGCCTCAAGCCCGTCGGGATCGACTCCGAGCAGGGTATGTGCGCGCTGCTGCGCGAGCAGCTCGGCGGCGACTTTTTCTGCGTCCACCGCCTGGACAAACAGGTCGGCGGCGTGATGGTCTTTGCACGCACGAAGCAGGCGGCCGCCGCGCTTTCGGCGCTCATCGCCTCCGGGCAGATGAAAAAAGGATATCTCGCCGTCGCGCAGGGCGCGCCGGACGAAGAAAAGGGGAGCATGAGCGACCTTCTCTACCACGACGCCGCGCGCAACAAAAGCTATGTCGTGGCGCGGCCGCGCCGCGGCGTGAAGGAGGCCCGGCTCGACTACGAGCTGCTTGAAACGCGCGAGATCGAAGACCGGACGCTCTCCGCGCTGCGCATCACGCTGCACACCGGGCGCAGCCACCAGATCCGCGTGCAGTTTGCCTCGCGCGGCATGCCGCTCGTCGGCGACGGGCGCTACGGCAGCGCGATCCGAAGCTGCCCGATCGCGCTCTGGTCTGAAAGCCTGCGCTTTCCGCACCCGCAGGACGGCCGGGAGAGGAGCTTTTCCGCTCCGCCGCCCGATCGCTTTCCCTGGACGGAGTTTAGTTTACATAATCAATAGTTATCGGCTTTTTCGACGATACACAGGAGGGAATTGCTCTTGAACATCTCCAACATCTTATCTCTCTTCGGCGGCATCGCGCTGTTCCTCTTCGGCATGGGGCTGATGGGCGACGGCCTGAAGAAGGTCGCCGGCAGCCAGATGGAGCTGATCCTCTTCCGCCTCTCCGGCACGCCGCTGAAGGGGCTGCTGCTCGGCGCGGGCGTGACGGCGGTCATCCAGTCCTCGTCCGCGACCTCGGTCATGGTGGTCGGCTTCGTGAACTCCGGCATGATGAAGACGAAGCAGGCGCTTTCCGTGATCCACGGCGCGCTGATCGGCACGAGCATCACCGGCTGGATCATCTGCCTGTCCTATCTCGGCGGCGAGAGCGGCTGGGCGTCTCTGCTGTCCACCTCCACGATCGCCGCGGTCTTCGCCGTCGTCGGCATCCTGCTGCGCATGACCGCCAAGCGGCCGACGCAGAAGCACGCGGGCGATATCCTGCTGGGCTTTACGGTTTTGATGTACGGCCTGCAGTCGATGAGCGGCGCGGTCTCGCCGCTCAGGGACAGCCCGGCCTTCCTCTCTCTGCTCACGACCTTCTCCCACCCCCTCGTCGGCATGCTGCTCGGCGCGGCCGTCACGGCCGTCCTGCAGAGCGCGTCCGCGGCCATCGGTATCCTGCAGGCTCTCTCCGCGACCGGCGCGATCGAGTTTTCCGTCGCCTATCCGATCATCCTCGGCATCGCGGTCGGCGCCTCGGTGCCGGTGCTGCTCTCGGCGCTCGGCGCAAAGGTGGAAGGGCGGCGCACGGCCTTCCTGTACCTGTTCGTCGAGCTTGTCGCGGCGATCCTGTTCGCCGCGCTGTATTACGGACTGGACGCCGCCGTCGGCCTGGGCCTGCAGAACCGGGTCATGGACCCCTTCTCCATCGCCGCGGTCAACACGGCCTTCCGTGTGCTGACGGCCGTCTTCCTCATGCCCTTCAACCGCCGCTTTATCGCCCTGGCGGAAAAGCTGGTCCGCGTCAGCGAGACAGAGCGCAGCCAGAACGCCGCCTTCGACCGCCTGGACGAGCGTTTCCTCACGCACCCGAGCCTCGCGCTGGAGCAGAGCCGTTTGACCGTCAACGACATGGCGGAAGCGGCGAAAGGAGCGATCCGGGACGCCTCGGAGCTCGTCTGGCAGTATACTCCGGCGGGCTTTGACGCGATCGAACGCAGGGAAAACCTGGTAGACGAGTTTGAAGACAAGATCGGCACCTATCTCGTCAAGCTCAACGCACGCGAACTCAGCGTCAAGCAGAACGAGGACATCTCGAAGTTCCTGCACACGATCAGCGACTTCGAGCGTATCAGCGACCACGCGATGAACGTCGCCGAGGTCGCGCAGAAAATGAACGAAAACAAAGTCCGCTTCTCCCCCGAAGCCGAAAAGGAGATGCGGATCCTGATGGCCGCCGTGGGAGAGATCCTTGATCTTTCTCTGGGCGCCTTTGAGAAGGACAGCCTCGAGCAGGCCTATGCCGTCGAGCCGCTGGAGGAACGGATCGACGAGCTCTGCGACGAGATGAAGCTCCATCATGTCGACCGGCTCAAGAGCGGCGTCTGCACGCTCAACCAGGGCTTCCCCTTCAACGATCTGATCACGAACCTCGAGCGAGTGGCGGACCATTGCTCGAACGTCGCCATCGCGATGATCGAGCTCAACCGCGACGATTTCGACACGCACGGCTACGTCATCAATCTCAAGGAGCTCCATGCCCACCGCTTCGACGAGTATTACGAGGGCTACGCCGAGAAGTATAAATTGTCATAAAGCGGATCATTTACGGAGGGGATCGTTTTGCGGCATCCTGCCCTGACGCGCTTTTTCGCCGTGTTTCTCGCGGTCGTGAGCGCGATCACGCTGATCTCCGGGGCCCTCTGCATCAAGAAGGCCGCGGACGAGCGGGAAAAACAGAATACGAACACCGCGCGCCTCTCCGACAAGACAGCCGAGGCAAAAGAACTGCTTGCCGAGCTCGATGGGATGCCGACGAGCTTTGCGCAGAAAAACGCCGCTTATGAGACGGCAAAAGAGCGCTACGACAGCGAAAAGCTGAGCTATCGCAAGGATCTGTCGATCTACACGGCGACGGAGGCCGCGCTCAAGCAGGCGCAGGAAAAACTCGACGAGGGCTACGCCGCGCTGCGCACGGGCTGGATCGAGCACGACAACGGCGAAAAGGCGCTCAACGACGCAGAGGCGCAGTTCCGCCCGGGCTATGAGCAGTATCTCGCGGGGAAAGCCCAGCTCGAAGAGGGCCGCAGACAGTACGAGCAGGCCGCCGCTTTGAAGGAGAAGCTGCCGGACAGCGCCATCATGCGCAGCACGCTGGAGGCGCTCAAGGCGTCGAAGGCGGAGATCTCCGCGTCGCTCGACGCGATCCAGAACACGCTGGAAAACCCGCCTCTAGACCCGGAGACCGGCGAGGTCGACGGCGAGGCGCAGCGCGCACAGCTTCTTGCCGAGCTCTTCGTCCTCAGCGGTCAGCTTGCGTCCGTACAGGCAAGGCTGTCCGCAGAGTACAGCCCCGAGCAGCTCAGCCAGGCGATGAGCGCCGTCGCGGCCCTGGGCGAGCAGGCGGGCGCCGCTGCCGGCGGGAGCATGAGCGAGGAGGAGCTGATTGCCGCCGCCCGGGGGATCCTCGCATCGGGACAGAGCCTCAGCGGCGCGTTCGACAGCGCGATCGCAAGCTCCGAGCAGACGCTGACGCTGATCGAGAGCCTGCCGGCGATGAAGGCGCAGCTCGACCAGGCGGAGGCCGCCCTGAAGGAGGGCGAGCCCGCGCTGCTGCAGGCCAAGGCGGCCTTCGACGAGGGCCGTAAACAGCTGGACAAGGCCAAGGACATGCTCATTTACGCGGAGGCGCAGCTGATTGCGGGCAAGAAGGAGCTGGAGGAAAAGCAGGCCGAGCAGCTGACGACGAAGGAAGACCTTGACAGCCGCAAAGCCGCGCTCGAAGAGGAGGCGCTCAGACTCGACGGGATGCTGCGCGAGGTCGAGGAATACCGGGAGAAAAAGGACCGTTTTTCGACCCTGCGCTACGCGCTTCTCGCCGATAAAGGGATCGCCGCGCGTGTTCGTGTGCTCGACGATCTGATCGCCGGCGCGGAGATCGAGCTTGCGCAGCGCCGCGTCGAAACGCAGAGGGAATACGCCCTGCGGCTCGCCGCCGCGATCGCCATGCTCGCCGCGGCCGTCTTCGGTATCCTGGCGGTGATCGCGGCCTTCCGCGACCGGCAGGGCCGGAAGCTGCTGCTTCCGGCGGCGCTTGCCTTCGTATCCGCCGCCGCGGCGGAGGGCATCAGCTTTTTCGCCGGAAGAGGCATGATCTACACGGTGCTCTTTGTGGGCGTCTTCGGCGCAGCGGCGCTTGTGCTGAATCTGAAAAAAAGTATGAATCAATAATCCTCGGGGACTAACGATCGGAACTCTTCATCGTCAAAGAATTCATACAGAGAGATTCCTAAACCGTCGCAAAGCAGTTTAATCGTAACGATACCCGGATTCTTGCTGTCACCGTTGATAATACTTTTGATCGTTGACGGCGGTACGGCGGATAGATTTGCCAGAGCGTTGAGCGCGAGCCGACGCTCTCCGCACAATTGAATAATGCGATTCGCTACCTTTTGTCTGCAGTTCATTAAAAAGGACCCCTTTCATGTGATTATCAGCCAAAGGGTAGCATTTTCTTTCTCTTTACGTGGTCGATATATCGACTTTTTGGACGATATATCGTATAATGTTTGTGCCTTTTGTTGTCAAACGAAAGGGAAAAAGAGACAGTCTCTGATAAGGAGAAACAAAAATGAGAAAGAAAAGAGTAATCGTTCAAAGCAGGATCTGGATATGCCTTACCTTTCTTTTCGCTGTCGGTTTTGCGGTTTTGTTCTGCCGTGGAGACTATCTGAACAAGATCGCCGTCAAAGCAGGGATAAAGCAGAGCGAAGATTATTCGTTTATATACGGAGACAGGGCGCTTGCAGGCTGGTGTCGATGCCTACAGCAGTTGATCATACAGGCTGATGTGGTGTTTTTCGGCGACAGCATCACTCATCGAAGCGATTTCTCTTCGTTTTTCCCGGACACCGTGATCTGCAATCTCGGAATAGGCTCGGATACTTTGCAGGGGATGGATTCGCGAGTGAGTATGATCAGCACGGTTTCACCACGAAAAGTATTTTTGCTTGGTGGTATAAACTCACTGAAAGATGATAATGTTGAAGAGTCTTGCAAGGAGTACGAACAATTACTTTCGGATATGATCAAGAGTCTGAACGGCGTGGAAATATATGTTGTCAGCGTTTTGCCGGTTTCCGCTCAGAAAGCGGAAGAAATCCGGTGCGGAAATGATACGATCTGTTTCTTTAACCACTCTATTCAACTGCTTGCGGAGGAAAAGGGGATTATCTATATCGATTTATTCTCGAAGCTGCTGAATGATGGCTGTATAGATCCCAAATACACAGTTGACGGCGTACATCTATCAGATGAGGCATATTCTGTTTGGGCGGAGACAATAAGAGAATATATTGAGCCGAATGCCGCCTGATAGAAAAACAGGCAGGGACCCATGGACAACCGAAAAACGGAAATATGACGTTTCAAGCACAGCAAGATGGCGGAAAACATGTCTTGCTGTGCTTGATTTTTTGTGTTGGCTTTTCCATGCTGAAAACCAGCGCCGGAGACGCGGGCAGAGGTCACGTCCGTTTTGTCGTTTCAAGCGCCGCGAGGATCTCGTCCGCGCGGGTGTCCCAGGTGTTTTCCAGCGCTTCGCGTCGAAGGAGGCTCCTGAATGCGGGGTCGTCGCGCCGGAGCAGAAGGGCTTCGGCCTTTTGCAGAAAGTCGTCGACGTCGGAGTAGGTTTCGACGCTCTTATAGCGCAGGCACTCCGGCATCCGCGAGCAGAGGATCGGCTTTTCGGCGGCCATATACTCGAAGAGCTTGACCGGCGAGGTCGAACGCGTGATCTCGTTGAGCACGAAGGGGATCAGCGCGATATCGAACAGACGCAGGAACGAGGGCAGCTTCGCGTAGGGCTGCGGCGGAATCCACAGCACGTTCCGCCGCGCAAGCAGGCCGCTTTTCGGGAGCGTTGCGTCGTAGTCCATGCCGACGAGCAGAAAAAGCCAGTCCGGGCGCGCGTCGGCGGCGGAAGCGATCAGCGCGTAATCGAACCAGCCCGCGAGCGCGCCATAGTAGCCGAGCGTGCGGGAAAAGCGCGCGGCGAGCTCCGCCGCCTCCGGCGCGGGAGCTGCGGCGGCACAGCGGGAAAACAGCGCGTAATCCCCGGCGTTGGGGCTGAGGATCGCCCGGCGGGCATAGGGGAGGGCCTTTTCATACAGCGCCTGCGCCGTGCAGACCGTAAGGTCCGCGCGCCGCAGCAGATACAGATGATCGCGGCGCATCGCCTCGCCGTAGCCGTCGAAGATCTCCAGCTCGTCGATATACTCATAGATCAGTCTGTCGGGCCGAAGGAGCTCGACATAGCGGCGGTTGGCCGTCCAGCTCAGCGAGAGGACCGTCTCGGACGCGCCCCGCAGCAGTCTGGCGAGCTCGTGCGTGAGCGAGGCGTTGACGAGATACAGCGTCGGGGCGATCTTCTCCGCGACCGCGACGCGGTCTTGCGCGCTGTTGGCCGTGAGGTACAGCACAAGCGTGTTTTCCTTTTCGGCGTACGCGCGGGCGAGCTGCTGCGGCCGCTGATAAAGCGGCAGGTGCCAGTCGAGCGTCGGCGGAAGGACGATCACGCGTTTTCCCTCGACGAGACCGCCGAGCTCCGCGCGCAGCCGCCGCGCCCCGGCGCGGGACCGCAGAAAAAGAGCCGAGCGCCGCAGCAGGACGCGGAGCTCGCCGACGGCGGCGGAGGGACGGCCGCGCAGCAGGTGAGAGAAAAAGCGCCGGATAAAGCGTCCGGTTTTTTGCAGAAACTCCGTTTGGTTCAGCCCCCTTGAAACAGCGATGAAAGATAGTGCGCGCAGACCGCGTCTGCCTCTCCGTCCTCGCGCAGCGCGCCGTGGTCGAGCCAGAGCACGCGCGTACACATCTTGCGGATCTGCTCGACGGAGTGCGACACGAAGAGCACGGTCGTCCCGCCGCGGATCATGCGCATCATCTTTTCCTCGCTCTTGGCCTGAAAGGCGGCGTCGCCCACGGAAAGGATCTCGTCGACGATCAGGATCTCCGGCTCGACCTGTGTGGCGATGGAAAAGGCCAGCCGCGCGCTCATGCCGGAGGAAAAGTTCTGCACCGGGACCTCGAGAAAGCCGCGCAGTTCGGAAAAATCGACGATCGCGTCAAAGCGGCTGTCGAGAAAGGCGCGCGAGTAGCCCATGATCGCCCCGTTGAGATAGATGTTCTCCCGCGCGGTGAGCTGCGGATCGAAGCCCGCGCCGAGCTCGATCATCGGACAGACCGTCCCGCCGCAGCGCACGCGGCCCTCCGTGGGCTTCATCACGCCCGCGACGAGCTTCAGAAGGGTGGATTTCCCCGCGCCGTTCGCACCGACGAGGCCGACGACCTCCCCGCGCCGTACGCGGAAAGAGACGCCGCGCAGCGCCCAAAATTCGTTCCGCTCGCGCGTTTTCCCGCGGGATGCGTCCACAAACCACTGCTTGAGGGAAAAGCCGCGCTCGATACCGAGATTGAAGCGCATGGAGAGCCCCTCGGCCATGACCATGAACGCGTCCGTTTCGTTTTGCATAAGCGCCTCCTCAGGCATAATAGATGAAACGGTCCTGCTTTTTCCGGAAGAAGACGGCGCCGCCGAGCAGCGCGAGCGCGGCGGAGAGCGCGCAGAGCAGGAATTGCCGCGGCGAGGGCGCGGCGTGAAAGAGCACGATCGTGCGCGCAAAGGAGATATACTGATACAGGGGGTTGAGCTTCATCAGCACGATCAGCGGCGCGCTGCCGATCATGGAAATGTCGTACATGATCGGCGTGAGATAGGTCCACACCGTCAGCACGATGCCGTAGATATAGAACAGATCTCTCAGAAAAACCGCTGCCGCGGAAAGAAAAAGCCCCATCCCCAGCGTGAAGATGAGAAGGCAGAGATAAACATAGGGAAGCAGCAGATGCTGCCAGCACAGGCCCGTGCCCGTCAGAAGGATGACCGCGTAGAGCGGCAGCAGCGTCAGAAGGAAATTGATCCCGACGAAGAGGCACTTCGACAGCGGGAAGATATACTTCGGCATGTAGACCTTGCCGAGCAGAGCGAAGTTGGCCACGACGCTGCTCATCGCCAGATTGGAGGCCTCGGAAAAGTAATTGAAGAGCGTCAGCCCGGTCATCAGATAGCTCAGATAGCTCACGCCGGGCACGGAGAAGCGGAAGACGTTCCGGAACACCACGGCCATCACGCACATCATCAGCACGGGATAGAGCAGGCTCCACAGCATGCCGAGCGCGGAGCGCTTGTATTTGACCTTGAAGTCGCGCACGATCAGCTCGCGCAGCAGAAAGCCGTATTTCGAAGCGGCATGCAGCAGCGAAGCGATCATCCCGCCGCCCTCCGCGGACGGAGAAAGGCCTCAACGTGATCCGCGATCCGCTCGCAGGCGTGCCCGTCGCCGTAAGGTGAAACGGCGCGCGCCATCCGCAGCCTCGCGCCCTCGTCGCCAAGCAGCGCGGCTGCCGCGCGGAAAACGCCGTCCTCCGTCGTGCCGGCCAGCCGGACGGTCCCCGCCTCGACGGCCTCGGGCCGCTCGGTCTCCTCCCGCAGGACGAGCACGGGCACGCCCAGCGCCGGCGCCTCCTCCTGCAGCCCGCCCGAATCGGTCAGCACGAGCGCACAGCGCGCCATGAGATTGTGCATGTCCGTCAGATCGAGCGGTTCGGTTAACATAATGTTGTTTTTGCCGCGCAGGAGCGGCAGAACGATCTCGCGCACCGCGGGATTGGGATGCACGGGATAAATAAAGCAGGTATCGGGAAAGGCTTCCGCGAGACGGGCGACGGCGCGGCAGATCGCGGCGAGGCCGCGCGGGATGTTCTCGCGCCGATGCGCCGTCAGCAGTACGCAGCGCTTTGCAGAAAGCCGATCGTCACGGAGCGCGGGGGCGTGGAACGCATAGTCGCCGCGCACGGTATAACGCAGCGCGTCGATCACGGTGTTGCCGGTGACGAAGACATTCTCGCGGATCCCCTCGGCGCGCAGATTCCGGGCGTTTCGCTCCGTGGGGGCGAAATGCAGCGTGGCGAGCGAGGCGGTCAAACGGCGGTTCATCTCCTCGGGGAAAGGAGAGTAGCGTTCGCCGCTGCGCAGCCCCGCCTCGACATGGCCCACGGGGATCTGTCGATAAAAGGCGGCGAGCGCGGCGGCGCAGGAGGTGGAGGTGTCGCCGTGGACGAGCACCAGGGAGGGCTGCGCCTCGGCAAGCACGCGCTCCATTCCCCGCAGCACGCCGCAGAAGATGTCGCCCAGGCTCTGCCGCTCGCGCATCAGCGCCAGATCATAGTCCGCCCGTACGCCGAAGAGCTCCGTCACGGCGTAGAGCAGCTCGCGGTGCTGCGAGCTCAGGCAGACCGCGCTCTCGATCCCACCGCGCCGCTCCAGCTCACGGACGAGCGGGCACATCTTGACAGCCTCCGGACGGGTTCCGAAGACGCTTAACACCTTCATGGCATAACTTCCCAACAAAAAGATACGGGAAGATTCTTCCCGTATCTTTTGAAAAGTATTCGCTGCCGCGCGGAAACAGATGCCGCAGCTTTCAACATGCAGGGGGAGATTGTGAAGAGGGGGCGGGAGCCCTCTCTTCACGTTCGATCAAGCAAAACGGCAGCCTTCAGGAGGCTGCCGTTTTGTATCGCGGGCAACCGCAGCGCGACTGCCCGCGATACGGGAAGATTCTTCCCGTATCTTTTGAAAAGTATTCTTTTGGAAAGCAAAACTCAGGCCTCGTAGCCCATCGGGTTCTTCGACTGCCAGGCCCAGGTGTCGCGGCACATATCCTCGAGGGTGTACTGCGCCTTCCAGCCGAGGAGCTGCGCGCTCTTGTCCGGGCTGGAGTAGACCGTGGCCAGGTCGCCGGGCCGGCGCGGCGCGATCTCATAGGGGATCTTCACGCCGGTCACGCGCTCAAAGGCCTTTACCATGTCCAGCACGCTGTAACCCTGGCCGGTGCCGAGGTTGAACACGCTCTCGCCGCGGTGGGTCTGCATGTACTCGATGGCGGCGACATGGCCGCGCGCGAGGTCGACCACGTGGATATAGTCGCGCACGCCGGTGCCGTCGGGCGTGTTGTAATCGTCGCCGAAGACGTTGAGATGATCGCGGCGGCCGACGGCCACCTGCGCGATGAAGGGCATGAGGTTGTTGGGGATGCCGCGCGGGTCCTCGCCGATAAGACCGCTGCTGTGCGCGCCGATGGGGTTGAAATAGCGCAGCAGGCTCACGGAAAAGTCATCGACCGCCTTGGAGGTGTCGCGCAGGATCTGCTCGGACATGTACTTCGTCCAGCCGTAGGGGTTGGTGCACATGCCGGTGCGGGAGCTCTCCCTGAGCGGCATCTCGTTGTCGCCGGAGTAGACCGTCGCGGAGGAGGAAAAGACGATGTTCTTCACGCCGTGGTCGCGCATGGCCTCGCAGAGACGCACGGTGGAGAAAAGGTTGTTGTCATAGTATTCCAGAGGCATCGCCACGGATTCGCCGACGGCCTTGAGCCCGGCGAAATGGATCGCGCAGTCGATGTCGTGCTTTTCAAAGATGCGGTCGAGCGCCGCGCGGTCGCGCACGTCGTTTTCATAGAAGGCGACGTCCTTGCCCGTGATCTGCTCCACGCGTTCGATGGCCTTCGCGCTGGAGTTGACCAGATTATCGATGACGATGACCTTGTGGCCGCGCTCGAGCAGCTCCACGCAGGTGTGGCTGCCGATATAGCCGGCGCCGCCGGTGACGAGTACGTTCATGCTTCTTCTCCTTTTTAATCCAGCAATGTCTCGGGATAGACGCCTTTTTCGCGCAGCGCGGCGATCGCGTCGATCACGAAGGGGAGGTCTTCTTTATAGGTGATGCCGTACCAGGTCTCGGTGCAGGGCAGCACGCGCACCGTGGCCCGCCCTTCCTGGATGAGCGCGTTGGCCACGCTCGGCAGAAAATATTCGCCCTTGACCGGGTTTTTCTCCGCGTTCTCGGCAAACCAGGCGGGGAAGCGCGCGACGAGCTCGTCCATCATCTCTCGGCCGAAGGCCCAGCAGTTCATGCTGACGGGACTGTCTCCGGACAGGTCGAAATAGCGCTCGCCGTCTTCGGTATAGACCGCGTCCGCGCCGCGCTTTTCGATATGCGTGCGCTCCGTCACGCCGGTGAGAAAGCCGTTCTCAACCCGGCAGACGCCGCGCGCGACGTAGCCGTTCTCCGTGACGGTGTTGCGCAGGAGATAGGCGACCATCGCGTGTTCATTTGCGGGCCGCTCCTCTTTGAGAAAGCTGTAAAGAGCTTCGAAGGCGCTCGGGCCGTAAAAATCATCGGCGTTGATGACGGCGAAGGGACCGTCGATCACGTCGGCGCAGCAGGCCACGGCATGGCCCGTTCCCCAGGGCTTGACGCGCCCCTCGGGGACGGCGCAGCCCTCCGGCAGACGGTCGAGCTGCTGGAAGACGTAGCTCACGTCATAGTATTTTTCCATGCGCCTGCCGATGGCCGCCTTGAAGTCTTCTTCTATCTCGTGCTTGATGACGAAGGCGACCCGGCGAAAGCCGGCGCGCCAGGCGTCGTAGAGCGAGAAGTCGATGATCGCGTGGCCGTGGTCGTCGACGGCTTTGATCTGCTTGAGTCCGCCGAAGCGGCTGCCGATGCCGGCGGAGAGGATGACGAGTGTCGGTTCCATATGAATGATATCCTTTGAATACAGTTATAGTTTCATGGCCTCGCGGCAGTAGAAGTTGAACATGCGCTCGCGCTCGAGCGTGGTCGAGTCCATATGCCCGGGATAGACCTCATAATCGCCCTCCAGGCTGCAAAGCCGCTTGAGCGAGAGCATTTCGGCCTGCGGATCGCCGCCGTCAAGGTCGACGCGGCCGCAGCTGCCGCGGAAGAGCGTGTCGCCCGTAAAGAGGGCCCGCTCGCAGCGGATCGTCACGCCGCCGGGCGTGTGGCCGGGGGTGGCGATGATCTCGAAGCGCAGCCCCGCCTCGTCGATGAGATCGCCGTCGTCGTAGCTGATCGCGCCCTGCGGCATCCGGTAGGGGAGGTGCCAGGACTTCCCGCCCGTGTCGTCGCGGCTGTTCATATAGATTGTCGCTCCGGTCTCCTCCGCGACGGCGTCTGCCGCGCCGACGTGGTCGAAATGCCCGTGCGTGAGCATGATTGCGCGGCAGGTCAGACGATTGCTCTCAAGATAGTCGAGGATCGTATTGCTCTCGTCGCCGGGATCGATCACGACGCACTCGAGCGTCTTCTCGTTCGTCACGACGTAGCAGTTCTCCTCCAGCTGGCCCACGGGGATGGTTTTGATCAGCATCGCTTACAGCTCCTTTGTGTCGAGAAGGATGGTGACGGGACCGTCGTTGACGGAGGAGACGAACATCTCCGCGCCGAACTCGCCGGTCTCGACCGTGAAGCCGCGCGCGCGGCACTCGGAGATGACCAGCTCGTAGAGGGGGATCGCCTTGTCCGGCCGCGCCGCGTGGGAAAAGCCGGGGCGGCGGGAGCGGCAGTCGGCAAAGAGCGTGAACTGACTGATGATCAGAAGCTTCTTTTCCGCGGGATCGGGGGCGAGGTTCATCTTGCCCGCCGCGTCCTCAAAGACGCGCAGCCCGCAGATCTTATCGGCGATCTTTTTCGCTTCTGCCTCCGTGTCATCCTCGTGCACGCCGAGGAGGACGAGGAATCCCTTTTCGATCGCGCCCGCCGTTTTTCCGCCGATCTCGACGGAGGCGGAGAGGACGCGTGTGACGACTGCTCTCATAATACCGTTCCTTTCTTCAGCTGCCGTTCCGCACGACCTCGCTCACACCCGGGATGGAAGCGAGGCGCGACATGACGTATTTGAGCTCCGTGAGGTTTTTGACCTCGAGCGAGACGGTGGTGATCGCCTTGCCGGCGTTGTCGCGGGCATTGAGCGTCCGCACCTTGGCGTTGAGCGAATTGAGGACCGTGGCGATGTCCATGACCAGACCCGAGCGGTCCTTGGCGACGATCATGATGCCGGTGACGTAGCTGTCGGTGATCTGATCCGACCAGCTCACGTCGATCCAGCGGCCGTCGTTCTCGGGCGAGGCGACGCTGCTGCGATAGTTCTCACAGTCGCGCCGGTGGATGGACACGCCCTGACCGCGCGTGATGAAGCCGACGATGTCGTCGCCCGGGACGGGCGTGCAGCAGCGCGAGAATTTGACAAGGCAGTTGTCCAGCCCCGCGACGAGCACGCCGTGGATGGGCTTTCCGGTCTGCTTGGCGGCCTGCTGCTCGCGCCGCTCGGCGGCTTCGGTGAGCTTGTCGACGGTGGTCTTGCGGTCCGGCTTCTGCACGCGGGCATATTCGTCCTTGAGACGGTTCGCCGCGCGGACGGCGGTGAGACCGCCGTAGCCGATGGCGGCGTAGAGATCGTCCACGTTCGAGTAGGACAGCCTTCGCAGGATCGGGGACATGACCGCCTCGTCGACCACGTCGTCGAGCGTCAGTCCGTTCTGCTTGAGCTCGTCCTCGAGCATCTCGCGGCCGCGGATGACGTTTTCCTCGCGCCGCTCGCGCTTGTACCACTGCTTGATCTTCGTGCGGGCGCTGCCGCTTTTGGCAATATTCAGCCAGTCGCGGCTCGGCCCGGGGGCGGACTTGGAGGTGCGGATCTCGACGATATCGCCGTTCTGCAGCACATAGTCGAAGGTGACGATCCTGCCGTTGACGCTGGCCGAGACCATGTGGTTGCCGACGTCGGAGTGGATCATATACGCGAAGTCGATCGGCGTCGCGCCGGCAGGGAGGTTGATGACGTCGCCCTTCGGGGAGAAGACGAAGACCTCGTCGGCGAACATGTCGATCTTGAGGTTGTGGAAGAAGTCCTGCGCGTCGGATTCCTGCTGGCTCTCGAGCAGGCGGCGCACCCAGGCGAAGCGGTCCTCGTCTCCGATGCGCAGCGAGGCCGCGCCGTCGCCCATTTTATATTTCCAGTGCGCCGCGATGCCGTACTCGGCAGTGTGGTGCATTTCCCAGGTACGGATCTGCACCTCGAAGGGGATGCCCTCGCTGCCGATGACGGTGGTGTGGACGCTCTGGTACATGTTGGGCTTGGGGGTGGAGATATAATCCTTGAAGCGGCCGGGAACGGGCTTGAACATATCGTGGATCACGCCGAGCACGTTGTAGCAGTCGGGGATCGTATCCACGATCACGCGGAAGGCGCAGAGGTCGAAGATACCGTTGATGTCGAGCTTCTGCGCGTACATCTTGCGGTAGATGCTGTATACGTGCTTGATGCGGCTGTAGACCGTCGCGCGGATGCCTTCCTCCTCGAGACGGCGCAGGATCTTGTCCTCCACCGACGACATGAAGGCCTCCAGCTGGGGCATCTTGCGCTCCAGCACGTCGGTGATCTCCTTGTAGCCGGCGGGATCGAGATACTGCAGGGAGAGGTCCTCAAGCTCCCATTTCACGCGCTGGATACCGAGGCGGTGCGCGATGGGGGCGTAGATCTCCATCGTCTCAAGGGACTTCGAGCGCTGCTTCTCGGCGGACTGATAGGCCATCGTACGCATGTTGTGCAGCCGGTCGGCGATCTTGATGAGGATCACGCGGATGTCCTTGGCCATGGCCATGAGCATCTTGCGGATGTTCTCCATCTGCTCGTCTTCGATGCTGGTGTACTGCACGCGCGTGAGCTTGGTGACGCCTTCGACGATATCGGCCACGGCAGGGCCGAACTGGCGGGCGATGTCTGCATGCGTCAGCGAGGTGTCCTCGATCACGTCGTGCAGCAGCGCCGCGACGATAGAGTCTTCGTCCAGCCCCATGTCGACGGTGATATCCGCCGCCGAGACGCAGTGCGTCACATAGGGGGAGCGCCCGTCCTTGCGCAGCTGGCCCTCGTGCGCGCCGCGCGCCATCTCATAGGCGGCGCGCACGCGTTCAAGGTCCACGTTCGGGCAGTTCCGGCGGATCTTCTCCTCGAGCTCGGCAAACATTCTGTCGGGATTGAGGGGCGCGGCCGTCGTGTTCAGTTTTTGATCCTCTTCAGCCATGCCTGTTTCCTCGATTCGATCTCAGTCGGCGCATGAGCGCCGTCCCGTCCAGGTCCGCCTTGCCGTCATAGTAAGCCTTCACCGCCCCGCGGACGCCTCCGTCGGGCGAGACGAGGAGCCCCGCCTCACAGAACACGGCCAGACACAGGCAGAAGGTCTCCTCCGCCATGCCCGGCGGCGTGAGCGCGAGGATCTCATCCGTCTCCTTCGGCACGCTGAAGCCGTTCTGCTCCGCCATGTGCCAGACGCGCACGAAATCGTTCCGCTCGGGACAGCGGGCCGCGGCGGCCCACAGGACCTCTCTTTCGCCGTCCAGGATGCGCCCGCAGAGCTCCGTCCCGTCGTGCGGGCGGATCGCGCTGACGAGCAGCTGGACGGACACGTGGCCGCGAAATTCGTTGATCTGCGGCGTGAAGGCGATATCGACGATATCGCCGCTGTGGATATTCAGCTCTCTCTCCGTGTGGGAGAAGAAGATGCCCTCAAAGCTCTCGCGGCCGAGACGGGCGCGGATGCGCAGATGCTTGCCGCCGCCGACGTCGCCCGCGCTCTCGAGCGGGACGCCGCAAAAGCACATCACCGGCCGGGGATTGGCGTTGCCGAAGGGCTCGAGCTGGTCGAGCGAGCGGACGTTGTCGATATCGAGCAGGGCCGGGTCGCAGATGAGCAGATCCGGCTGCACCTCCGCCGTGGGAGCGGGCTTGTTCTCGCGATAATATTGTGCCAGCGCGGCGCGGAAATCATCCAGCTTGTCGCTGCGGATGTTCAGCCCGGCCGCCAGCGCGTGCCCGCCGAAGCCGATGAGGTGCTCCGAGCAGGCGCTGAGCGCGTCAAAGAGGTTGAAGCCGCCGTAGCTGCGGCAGGAGCCTTTGCCGACCTCGCCGTTGAGACAGACCATGATCGCCGGCAGGGAATACTGCTCGGCCAGGCGGGAGGCGGCGATGCCGATCACGCCCTGGTGCCACTTGTCGCTCGCCAGCACGATCGGCGCGTCGGGCGCGGCGGCGGCGAGCATGGCGTTCGCCTCGTCCCAGATCGAGGTCTCGATGCTCTGGCGCTTGCGGTTGAGATCGCAGAGCTCGACGGCGAGCGCGGTCGCCTCCACGGGGTCGTCTGTCATCAGCAGCCTTGCCGCCACGGAAGGGCAGTCCAGCCGCCCGGCGGCGTTGAGCCGCGGCGCGAGCGTAAAGCCGACGACCGTGGAGGTCAGTTTTTTCCCGTCTACGGAGGATTCGCGCAGCATGGCCGCGATGCCCGGGCGGGGATCGCGGCGGATCTTCTCCAGACCGCGCCGGACGAGATAGCGATTCTCGCCCACCAGCGGCATGACGTCTGCGATCGTACCGATCGCGGCGAGATCGCAGTAGCGCTCGATCATCTCTCCGCTGCAGCCCTCACAGGCGCAGACCAGCTTGAGCGCGACGCCCACGCCCGCGAGAGAGTGGTTCGGATAGCGCTCGTCCGGCCGCTTGCAGTCCACCACGGCGACCGCCTCCGGCAGCGGGCCGGCGCCGCATTCATGGTGGTCGGTGATGATCATGTCCATCCCGAGCGAGGCGGCGTAGAGCGCTTCCTCGCGCGCGGTGATGCCGCAGTCCACCGTGATGATCAGCTCGACGCCCTGCCCGTGCAGCGCGGCGACGGCGGCGTCGTTGAGACCGTAGCCCTCTTCGCTGCGGTCCGGGATATAGGGGATGCACTCCAGCCCCTTGCCGCGCAGATAATCCGTCAGCAGACAGGTGGAGGTGATGCCGTCCACGTCGTAGTCGCCGTAGACAGCCACCTTTTCGCCCTTTTCGACGGCGCGGTGTACGCGCTCGACGGCGAGAGGCATGTCCGTGAGCAGCATCGGGTCTTCCAGCAGTTCTTCTCCGCCGCGGAGCATCGTCTCCATCCCGGCCCGGGTCTTCACGCCGCGCAGGGCGAGCACCGAGGCAAGAAGAGGCGTGCAGCCGCCTTCGAGAAGCTCGGCCGGGACGGTCGGCTGCTCGAAGGGGATCTTCCATTCCTTTCGTGTCATAAGCATTTAACCTGGTATTCTTTATTTTTATTAATAACTAATCATATCAAAGTATTCCAGTTTTTTCAATAGCGACAGGGCGGAAGAGCGCAAAAAGTCCCGGAACGGCACGGATCCGTTCCGGGATGGCGTTACCTGTTATAATCCGCGCGGCTGCGCGCGCCGGTGTGATCCGGCGTCAGAGCATGCTCCAGGGCCTCCTCGGGCGTCGCGCACAGAGAGATCATGTTCGGCATGCTCGGCCCCGCGAAGCCGCGCGCGACCATATCTCCCAGCAGAGCGAACAGGGGATCGAAATAGCCCAGCGTGTTGAGCAGAACGATAGCCTTTCCCTGCATCCCCAGCTGCTTGAGCGTCAGGGTCTCGAAGAATTCGTCCATCGTGCCCGTGCCGCCGGGCAGCACGATGAAGGCCTCCGCAAGCGAGCGCATCAGCTCCTTGCGCGCGGCCATCGTATCGGTGAAGATGAGCTCGCCGAAGTCCCGGCGCAGGAAATCGCCCTCGTCGAACATGCGCGGCGCGACGCCGATCGCCGCGCCGCCGCCGCTCTTCACGCCGTCGGCGCAGGCGCGCATCAGCCCGTCGCTGCCGCCGCCGTATACGAGCGTGTGGCCGCCCTTCGCCATCAGCTCGCCCAGACGGCGGGCCGCATCGTAATATTCCGCTGCCAGCGTGTCGCTCGAAGCGCCGAAAACACAGATCTTCATGTGTTCATCCTCCGATCTTCTCTTGCCGATATTGTAAAACGACGCTCTGTCCTTGTCAACGGCGCCTTTCGGCTTGCAAAGCGCGGCAAGATGCTGTAAAATCAAATTTCGGTGAGTTATATGAAACGAAGGATCCTCTCCGCGCTGCTTGCGCTGGGACTGCTGCTTTCCCTCGCCGCCTGCGGCGCGGGCGGAGGCGCGGCGGCCGCGGAAGGACAATCGAATAAAAGTCTCACGGTCGTCACGACGCTGTTCCCGGCCTATGATTTCGCGCGGGAGCTCTGCGGCGGCCGCTGCGAGATCGTGCTGCTTGTCCCGCCCGGCGCGGAGACGCACAGCTATGAGCCCACGCCGCAGGACCTTCTGCGCATCCAAAGCTGCGACCTGCTGATCTGCAACGGCGGCGAGTCCGAGGCCTGGCTCGAAACGCTGCTCGACGGCGCCGCGGGCGATTTTGCCGTGCTGAAGATGCTCGAGTGCGTCGACGCGCTCGAGGAGGAGCACAAGGAAGGCATGCAGCGCATCCGTGAGGAAGAGGACGAGGAGGACGAGATCGAATACGACGAACACGTCTGGACCTCGCCGCGCAACGCCGCCGTCATCTGCCGCGCGATCTGCGAAGAGCTCTGCGCGCTCGACGAAGCCGGCGCGGAGGAATACCGCGGCAACTGTGAGAGCTACTGCGCGAAGCTCGATGAGCTAGACGCGGCCTTTCGGGACATCGTCGCGGAGGCGCGCGGGAACTGCCTGATCTTTGCCGACCGTTTCCCCGCACGCTATTTCGTCGAGGAGTACGGACTGGACTACTTCGCGGCCTTTCCCGGCTGCGCCGACGACACCGAGCCCTCCGCCCGCACGGTCGCCTTCCTCATCGACCGCGTACGAGAGCAAGACATTCCCGCGGTGCTCTATATCGAGTATTCCGACCAGAAAATGGCGGATGTGGTCTGCGAGGACACGGGCTGTGAAAAGCGCCTGTTCCACACCTGCCACACCGTCAGCGCCGAGGACCTGAAAAACGGCGCGACCTATCTCGGCCTGATGTGGGCCAATACCGAAAGCGTAAAGGAGGCGCTGGGCTGATGGCGATCCTGACATGTGAAAACGCCTCGTTCTCCTACGACGGCAGAACGGTGCTCGAGGGCGTCGATTTTGCGCTCAACGCGGGGGACTACCTCTGCGTCGTGGGCGAGAACGGCTCGGGCAAATCCACGCTGATCCGGGGCCTGCTCTCGCTCAAGGCGCCCGCCTCCGGAAAGATCACGCTCGGCGACGGCCTGAAGCGCAGCGAGATCGGCTATCTGCCGCAGCAGACCGAGATCCAGCGCGATTTCCCGGCCAGCGTGTGGGAGGTCGTGCTCTCGGGCTGCCTCAATTCGCTCGGGGGGAAGCTTTTCTACAGCGACGAGGACAAGCGCCGCGCGGAAGAGAATCTCGAGCGCATGGGCATCGAGGATATCAAAAACGCCGGCTATCAGGAGCTCTCCGGCGGCCAGCAGCAGCGCGTGCTGCTCGCCCGCGCCCTGTGCGCGACGAAAAAGCTGCTGCTGCTCGACGAGCCGGTGACGGGGCTCGACCCGGTGGCGGCGGGGGAGATGTACAATCTCATCAAGCTCGTCAACCTCTGCGACAACATCTCCGTCATCATGGTCACGCACGACATCCACGAGGCCGTGCGCTACGCCACGCATATCCTCCATCTCGGCCATCGCCAGCTCTTTTTCGGAACGGCCGCGGAATACCGGCGCAGCGCGATCGGGCGGCGCTTTCTGGGGGGCGGTGCGATATGAGTATCCTGACGATGTTCTCCTTCCATTTCATCCAGCGCGCGCTGATCGTCGGCGTGCTGGTCAGTCTGTGCGCGGCGCTGCTGGGCGTATCGCTGGTCCTGAAGCGCTATTCGATGATCGGCGACGGGCTCTCGCATGTGGGCTTCGGCGCGCTGGCCGTCGCCTCGGCCTTCCATCTCGCGCCGCTCGCCGTGACGGTGCCGGTGGTCGTGCTCTCGGCGATCCTGCTGCTGCGTCTGCGCGGAAGCTCCCGCGTCAAGGGCGACGCCGCGATCGCGATCATCTCCTCGAGCGCGCTGGCCATCGGCGTGATCGTCGTGTCCGTCACGAGCGGAATGAATACCGAGGTGTCGAGCTACCTCTTCGGCAGCATCCTCTCGCTCAGCCGCGGCGACGCGGTATTGAGCGTGATCCTGTCGCTCGCGGTGCTCGCGCTGTTTCTGCTGTTCTATCCGCGCCTTTTCGCCGTGACCTTTGACGAGACCTTCGCCCACGCCACCGGTACGCGCGCGGACCTGTACAACACGCTGCTCGCCGTGCTGACGGCCGTGACGGTCGTGATCGGCATGCGTATGATGGGCGCGCTGCTGATCTCGAGCCTGATCATCTTCCCCGCGCTCTCCGCCATGAAGCTCTGCCGGAGCTTCCGCAGCGTGATCCTCTGCGCGGCGCTCATCTCGGTCGTCTGCTTCCTTGTCGGGATGATCGCCTCCTACGCCTTCGAAACGCCCAGCGGCGCCAGCGTCGTCGCGGCGGATCTCATCGCCTTCGCCCTCTGCTCGCTCTTCGGACGGAAGGGCTGAAAAAACGGCCGACAGCGCCGGACCGGAGCGCGCCTCCGGCCCGGCGCTTTATGCTTTTATTCATAATTCGCAGAATATTCGGATTAAAATTGAATAAATACAAGAAAAACTAAAATTTTACAGAATAAATTTTCAAAATTCCCTTGACATCTCCTCGCGCTTGTGCTATTCTCACAAACGTCAAGTACAAAACTTATCGCATCTGACGAAAGTGAGGGTAAAAAAGATGAAAAAGATCTCTAAGATTTTGTGCATGCTGCTGTGCGTTGCGATGCTCCTCGCGCTGTGCGCCTGCGGAAGCAAGCAGGAACAGGGGCAGGGGCAGGAAGCAAGCCTTTCCGCCGCCTATGACAAGTACCTTGCCGGATTCAAAGCGGGCGGCGCGAACGGCACTCTGACGGTCGCCATGTCTCCCGACTTCGCGCCGATGGAGTTCTATGACGTGGCCAAGAGCGGCGACGCCGCGATCGTCGGCTTCGACGTGCTTCTGGCGACCTATCTGGCCCAGGAGCTCGACATGCAGCTCGTTATTAAGCCCATGTCCTTCGACGCCTGCCAGGCTGCGGTACAGACCGGCAACGTTGATCTCGCGATCTCCGGCTTCTCCTGGACCTATGACCGCTCGCAGAACTACGAGCTCTCCGACTGGTACGTCGCCGGCGAGAACGAGACGCAGCAGTCCATCATCTGCCTGAAGGAGAACGAAGGGAAATTCACCTCACCCGAGGACTTTGTCGGTTACAAGATCGGCTATCAGGGCGCTTCGCTCCAGCAGGTCCTGGTCGAGGAGACCTTCGGAGACATGGACGTTGACATCAGCCTCGTGTACGTCGATCTCGGCACGGCAGTCGAGGCGCTCAAGGCCAAGCAGGTCGACTTCCTGGCTGTCGCGCACGGCAACGGCGAGTCCATCATCGCCAGCGCGAACGACACGATCGCCTTCACCGGCTTCGACTTCGAGGTGGATGACATCTATAAAAACAACGTCTGCCTGCTCCAGAAGGGCAACACCGAGCTGCTTGAAAAGGTCAACGTGGCGCTGGCCAAGGCGCTGGAAAACGACTACTACTCCGGCTGGTATGACGCCTGCAAGGTCTACGCCGGCGTCTCCACGCTCGACGAGCTCGGCTTCGACGACGAGGGCAACAAGATTACGGAGTAAGCCCGAAAGCAACAACACACAGGAGAGTTTCCGTCCATGACATTTTTCACGAACATCGCCAATATCATGGCGAAATACTGGAAAGTATTTCTGATACAGGGCATCGGCTATACGCTGCTTCTGTCTGTCATAGCCGTGGCCGGCGGCGCGTTTTTCGGCTCGCTGATGGCTCTTGCCAAGCGCTCGAAGCTGAGGATCCTCAAGGCCGTTGTCAACATCCTCGTCGAGGTCGTCAGAGGGACGCCCGTGCTGCTTCAGCTCTACATAGGCGTGTTCGTTTTCCCCATGCTCATCCCCAGGCTCTCCTCTCTGCCGTACATCTATTCCGTGTCGATCGTACTGATCATCAACTCCAGCGCCTACGTGTCCGAGATCATCCGCTCCGGCATCGAGGCCGTGGACATCGGCCAGATGGAGGCGGCCCGCTCGCTGGGTCTGACGCAGCGCACGGCGATGCTCTCCATCATCCTGCCGCAGGCGGTCAAGAACATCCTTCCGGCGCTGGGCAACGAATTCATCATGGTCGTAAAGGAGACCTCTCTGGCATCGACCTTCTTTGTAGGCGAATTGATGACGGCTTATCTCAAGGTCAAAGGCTATACCTACCTGACGATGGAATGCCTTGCCATTGTGGGCGTGCTGTATTTCGCCATGACTTTCATTCTCTCAAAGCTGCTCAAGGGCATGGAAAGGAGGATGAAGGCGCGTGCTTGATATCAAGAACATCTACAAAAATTTCGGAGACCTTCAGGTCCTCAAGGGCGTCTCCACCCATGTCGAGAAGGGCGAGGTCGTCGTCATCATCGGCGTGTCCGGCTCGGGAAAATCCACGCTGCTGCGCTGCATGAACCTGCTCGAGGAGCCCACCTTCGGCGAGGTATGGATGGAGGGCAGGCTGATGACGCCGCCCGACCCTTATCTGCACCGGGACGTGATCCGCGCCTCCAACACCTATAAAAAGCTGCTGGGCGAGGGGCTCGACGACGAAGCCGCGATCACGAAGATCAAGGACGAGGATCTGCTCAAGGAACGGCATCCGAGAGTCGAGGGAAAGGAATACGCCGCGCTGCTCAAGAAGATCTACGACGAGAACGGGATCGATATCAACCTCGGCCGCCAGAAGATGGGCATGGTCTTCCAGTCCTTCAACCTCTTCAACAACAAGACCGTCAAGGAGAACATCACGCTCGCGCCGATCAAGATCGGCAAGCAGCGGCTCAAGGACGCGAAGAAGCGCGGCGAGCCGGTCGAAAAGACGCCGGACGACGTCGTCAGGGAAGCGAACGAAAAGGCCATGAAGCTGCTCGAGCGCATCGGGCTGCAGGACAAGGCGGACGTGTATCCCTCGACGCTCTCGGGCGGACAGCGTCAGCGTGTCGCGATCATCCGCGCGCTGGCCATGGAGCCGGACGTCATGCTCTTCGACGAGCCGACCTCGGCGCTCGACCCCGAAATGGTGGGAGAGGTGCTCGACCTCATACGCGATCTCGTCAAGGACGGGATGACCTCCGTGATCGTCACGCATGAGATGGGCTTCGCCAAGGAAGTGGCCGACAGGGTCATCTTCATGCACGACGGCGTGATCGCCGAAGAAGGAACGCCCGACGAGGTGTTCAACCATCCGAAAAACCCGCGCTGCAGGGACTTCCTCAGCAAGGTCCTGTATTGAGACAGACAGGCAGAGACGGAAACTATCCCGATAGTTTCCGTCTCTGCCGTAAACAAGAGGTATTGAAATGAACGAGCAGAAGAAAAAAGCCGTCGCGTCGATCGACGAAGACGCGGCGCTGTACGAGAGCATCGCGGACAAAATCTGGGAAAACCCGGAGCTTTCCCTGAAGGAGCATAAGGCGGCGGCACTCTACTGCGAAGCGCTGCGTGCGCTCGGCTTTGCGGTGACGGAAGGGCTCTGCGGGATCGACACGGCCTTCTGCGGCTCCTACGGCAGCGGCAGGCCGGTGATCGGCATCCTGGGGGAGTTCGACGCGCTCTCCGGTTTGAGCCAAAAGGCGGGAGAGGCGGAGTTCGCGCCGCTCGTACCCGGCGGGGCCGGACACGGCTGCGGACACAATCTGCTCGGTGCGGGCTCGCTCGCCGCGGCGGCCGCCGTCAAGCGCTATCTGGAAGAGAGCGGCGGGAGCGGCACGGTGATCTTCTTCGGCTGCCCCGGCGAGGAAGGGGGCAGCGGCAAGGCCTACATGGCCCGCGAGGGACTGTGGAAGACGCTCGACGCGGCGCTGAGCTGGCACCCGGGCGACGTCAACCAGGTCGAGACCGGGACGAACAACTCCTGCATCCAGGTGCTCTACAAGTTTTCCGGCAAAGCCGCGCACGCGGCGGGCGACCCTTACGACGGCCGCAGCGCGCTCGACGCGGTGGAGCTGATGAACGTCGGCGTACAGTTCCTGCGCGAGCATATGACCGAGGACTGCCGCATCCACTACGCGATCACCGACGCGGGCGGCGTCTCACCCAACGTCGTGCAGGCGAAGGCCGCCGTGCTCTATATGGTGCGCGCGAACAAGGTCGCCGACTCCGTCGCGCTGCAGGCGCGTGTGGACGACATCGCCAAGGGCGCCGCGCTGATGACCGGCACGAGCTTTGAGCGCGTGTTCATCGACGGCACGGCCGAGCTGCTGCCGAACTTCGCGCTCGAGGAGCTCCTGTGGCGGAACATGGCCGAGCTCGGCGCGCCGGAATACAGCGAAGAGGACTATGCCTTCGCCGCGGAGCTGAAAAAGAGCTTCCCGCCCGCGCGGGGCCTGCCCGGGACCGGGGCGCGCGCCGACGCCGCGATCGCGGCGCAGGTGCGGGAGCTGACGGAAAACGGGCAAAGAGCGGTCAACGACTTTTTGATGCCGCTCTTCCACGGCACGCTTTTCACGCCCGGCAGCACGGACGTGGGAGACGTGAGCTGGCTCACGCCGACGGCGCAGATCAACACGGCCGCCTGGCCCTCGGGCATTCCCGGGCACTCCTGGCAGATCGTGGCCTGCGGCAAAAGCCCCATGGCGCACAAGGCCATGCTGTACGCGGCCAAATCGCTCGCCGGCGCGGCGATCGATCTCCTTGAGGACGCGGCTCTGCTCGACGAGGCGAAAAAGGAATTCGCGCTGCGCTCCGCTTCCGGCTACGTCTGCCCGATCGAGGAGGGAGCCGTACCCATCGCGCTGTGAATGGAAAGCCTCCTTTCCGCACAGAATAACCGCAGGTCTTTCGGACCTGCGGTTTCTTGTGCGATGAATTAGCACTCGCAGGCAACAAGTGCTAACGTTAACAGTTTGTTCATAAATAAATGTATATTTGTTAAAAAATGTTTGGTACTTTATATACAGAAACAGACGAGAGAAATAAATCTCCCGGCCAGAAAAACCATGTATATGGATTTAGGAGGTAATCATCATGTTTGAAATCGTTCCGTTCGATCGTCATATCCGTCATCTCGCCGCCATGGATCCCTTCCGTGAGTTCGACGAGCTCGAGCGCAGCTTCTTCGGCAACACGAGGAGCATGGTCTCGGCCTTCCGCACCGACGTGGTCGACACCGGCGACGCCTTCAAGCTGGAGGCGGAGCTGCCCGGCTTCGACAAGGACGACATCCAGGTCGACGTCGAGAACGACTGCCTGACCATCAGCGCCGAGCACAAGAGCGAGAAGAAGGAAGAGAACGAGAAGAAGAACTTCGTCAAGCGCGAACGCTTCTACGGCTCCTTCACCCGCAGCTTCGACGTCTCCGGCATCAACGTCGACGGCATCGAGGCCAAGTACGAAAACGGCATCCTCACGCTGACCTTGCCGAAGAAGGCGGCCGAGATCCCGGCCAGCCGCAAGCTTGAGATCAAGTAAGTCTTATATGAAAAACACGCCCGATGCGATCCGCATCGGGCGTGTTTTTTATGCTTTTTTCCGCAGCCGCGGCTTCCAGTAGTCGTCCCAGTAGACCAGCAGCTCCGCCAGCAGGCTGACAGGCAGGGCCGCGAAGATGTCGAGCACGGAATGCTGCTTGACGAAGGCCGTGGCCAGACAGATCAGCACGACCACGACGCCGAGAGCCCATTTCCAGCCGATCCCCAGATCCTGCTTTTTCAGGGCCACCGAGAGGATGCCCATCGAATAGGCCACATGCAGCGAGGGGAAGACGCCCGTAGAGGTGTCGAAGGAGTAGATGAAGGCCATCAGGCGGCTTAAGAAGTTGTCGCGCACGAAGACCTCCGGCCGCAGATCCTGCCGCGAAGGGTAGAGGATGTAGACCGTCATCGCGACGACCTGCGTGATGAGGATGAACTTGGACAGCCGCGTGAGCCCCTCGATGTCGTACAGCAGCCCGTAGATCAGCGAGCCGAAGACGAGAAGGTACCAGAAGACGTAGAAGACGGCGAAATACTCACAGAAAGGGATCATGTCGTCCAGCGCGCAGTGGATCGGATGGCAGATCTCCGCCGGGATCAGGTTTTCGGTAAGAAAATAGAAGCTGAAGTAAAAGATCCAGCCGAAAATCGGCAGCTTCATATGAGAAAACTGCGGCGTGTTGAGCCTGGAAAAACGGAATTGACGGTAATCAACGACCGGTTTCTTCATGCGTATATACCTCGCAGGGAATGTTTTTCGGATACTGGCGCTTCGGGATGTTCCGATAGGGAACGACGGTGTGCTCCGGCAGTGAGACGGCCATCGCGGTGATCGCGTCCTTGAGCGCGGCGCACAGCCTTGAGCGCTCCTCGTCGACCGGCCGGGCCGGATCGTAGGGGATCGGATCGCCGATGATCGTCTCGTGCAGCGCGGGGGCGTTGTAGAGCGGGACGAAGGAGAGCGCCTTGCCCGTCTTTTTGTAATAGAAGCGCGCCAGATCGATGAACTTGTCCTGAAATTCGTAGAGGATGTTGTTCCATCGCTCGTTCTTTTCGGGGAAGATCAGGATGCTGGAGCCCTGGCGCAGCGTCTCGATCGAGGCGCGGTAGGTCGTGATCAGGCGCGTGTCGTGGTAGACGGGGATCGTGCGGGCGTTGTTGAACAGCAGCACCGACAGCGGTGTGATCAGATACGAAAGCAGCTTGAAAAAGGGGCGCTGCCAGCGCGGCTTGAAGGACCAGAAATCGGCGTAGGCGTAGGCGGGCACCTCTTTGAAGCGCATCATCTCGCCGGCGCACCAGATCGTGGGCCTGCCGGGGAAATAGAGCTCGCCGATGATCGGGCCGTTCATCTGCGTGTGGTTGCCCACCAGGACGCAGGGCTCTTCCGGCAGCTTCTCTGCGCCGATGAAGATGGGCCTGCGGTAGAACAGGCGGATGAGCGCGCAGATGAGCAGAAAGAGGATATTGCGTTTTTTCTTTTCCCGCATGCCGCGCCTCCTCCGGAATGCATTGCCTCAGGCAATGCAATACTATATCATCTTTTTTGCCAAATTCAACCGATAAAACGGAGGAAACTGTCCAAATTCACAGCCCGCCCGCGCAGGGGAAAAGGCCCGGAGCGATACCGCTCCGGGCCCCAGACCGCGTGCCGCTTATTCGACCGTGTTCCGCAGCTCGCCGATGCCCTCGATCGCGCAGACGACCTCGTCGCCCGGCTGCAGAAAGCGTCCCTCTCCGGCGCCCATGAGCACGCCCTTGGGCGTGCCGGTAGCGATGATCGTGCCGGCGCGCAGCGTAAAGCCCTGCGACAGCACGCTGACGATCTCGTCGATCGAGTGGATCAGACAGTCCGTCCGGCTGTCCTGCATCAGCTTCCCGTTGAGCGTGGTATAAATGCGCCGTGCCGGCGGGTACGAAAACTCATCGGCGGTCACGATGCAGGGCCCCATCGGGCAGAAGCCCTCGAGACTTTTTCCGAAGTGCCACTGCTTGTGCCGGGTCTGCACCTCGCGGGCGGAGACGTCGTTGAGGATCGTATAGCCGAAGATGTGGTCGCGCACCTCCGCCTCGGCGACGTGGTCGGCGTCGCGGCCGATAATGACGGCCAGCTCGTTTTCAAAGTCCAGCTGCGCCGTGAGATCGCGGTGCGCGGGGATCGGCGCGCCGCTGCCCTGCGAATAGTTCACGCGCTTGGAAAAGAAGATCGGCGCGGCCAGCTCGACGCCGAAGGCGTCCCGCGAAAAGCCGGATGCCTCCTGCGCGTGCGCGGCGTAGTTGAGCCCCAGGCAAAGCACGTCCTGCAGCGGGCGGGGGATGGGGGAGAGCAGCGTGATCTCGTCCAAAGCCAGCTCCGCTCCCTCTGCCGCAGCCATGGCGGCGAGGTCTTCTTTGCTCGAGCGGCAGATCAGATCGTTCATGTCGGCATAAGAAAAACCCGCCTCGCGCAGGGGCAGCACGCCCTCGCCGCGCATGAGGCCGAGCTCCTCCGCCGTGGAGCCGCGCCGGGTAAAGGTGATGAGTTTCATAAGGATTTCTCCGTTTCCGGCCGCCGCCGAGGACGGCCTTTTCGTGCTTTATCCGTCGTCCTCTTCCAGAAAGATGCTTTGCGTATAAAGGACGCGCTCGTACTGATGGAGCGGCCGCGACCCGTCGGTCCGCCATTTGGCGACGAACACATATCGCCACCCGTTGGCACAGGTATACATGCACAGCCTGTCGTCCCCGCACTCAAACAGAGAGTTTCCCTCCGCGTCGAGCACGTCCGTCTCGATATTGCTGCCGTAGCCGGTCGAAATGCAGATATATCGGTGTTCTCTTCCGTTCTTGAATATGATGCAGGCGTCGCCGGGCCTGACGGAAAACAGCGTGGCGAAGTCCTGGTTCACGTGGTCGCCGATGACGCCGTTGAGATCGCCGCGCGACTCCATCCAGCAGGCGCTGTCCTCCGCGTCCGCCGTCGCCTGCGCGTCCTCTCCGGGGAGGTTCAGCGCGACGTTGATCCCGGCCGACGGGATGACAAGCCGCCCGGCCGTACCCTCCGGCCCGTACGGTGTCTGCCGCGGGTCGTATGCCTTCCTGCATGCCGTCGTCCCGGCCGCGTCTTCCTTGGCAAGAAGCTCCGTTGTTTCCGTGACGTAAGGCACAAAAACATTTTTGCCGGCTTCATAAGCGGCGTCGAGCGCTTCGCGTACGGTTCCGCAGCAGACGGCGGAGCTTTGCGTAAGCGTCTGCGCAAGCAGCTCGTCCGCGTGCGTGCTGCCGCCGCAGCCCGAGATCGCTGCACACAGCGCGATCAGCAGCAGCGCGGCGCGGGCCCCGCGGGCAAAAGAACGCCGCGGCTTTCGTATTGTGTTGTTCATCGTCCGCACGTCCTTTCCGCCTTTTTTTCATCATAGCACAGTTGAAGCGGGAGGGCAAATTGAAAATTGGGCGGAACGGAAGGCCAAAGCGCAAAAAAGAAGACCGTCCGAAAGCAGGTCTTCGCTTTTATGGACTTGAAGGGGATCGACCTGCGCTGCGGCGGAGGTCTATGTCGCGGCTCTGAGGCGCCCCCGGCGCCTCATTCACTCCCGCTCCCGTTCGATCCCCCCGGGAAATATACCAAATAAGAGAGCCACCCCGTCGGGGCGGCTCTCTTATTTGGTGGACTTGAAGGGGATCGAACCCTCGAACCTCACGGATGCGAACCGTGCGCTCTCCCGCGCGTGTCGCATCCGGTCGAAAAATGGAGAAAAAAATAAAAACGAAAGAAAGGATAGAAGGATGAATTTGTTTCCCCTGTTCAACATGCAGGATAAATTAAGCTTGCAGCGTTTTTAATTGAGGAAAAGCAACTTCAAATCACTCTCGTACAAAAGAGCTTTCTTGTCCACTTAGCGGTGTCAAGAGATTTCTTGCCCCGCACAGTCCGTACAACGGGACGGGCTTTGTGCTATCCTTGTATTATCAAAAAAGCGTGATACAATACAAGGAGAACAAGATGCTGAGTCAACATTACAAAAACTGGCTGTCGATCGAGGATGCCCGCCGCTGTAAACGCTGTGAGGAAATGCACGGGCAGATATATGAGATCGAGGAAGTTCCGATTCCGGAACCGCCACTTCACGAAAAATGCAGATGCTATATTGCCCGGATGGAAGCATTAACTGCCGGAACGGCAACGACCAAGGGGAAAAACGGAGCTGATTGGTGGATCGCAACCTATCATCAACTTCCGCCGTACTATATTTCCAAGGCTGAGGCAAGAGCGCTTGGATGGAAAGCCTGGAAAGGAAATCTTGCAAGCGTTGCACCAAACAAAATGATTGCGAAAGGCATTTATCGAAATGATAATGGACACCTACCAGAGTCGTCGGGGCGGATTTGGTTTGAAGCAGATATTAACTATATCGCTGGGCGAAGAGGAACCGAGCGCATTCTTTATTCCAATGATGGGTTGATTTTCGTTACCCGGGACCACTATCACACCTTTACAGAAATAGTTTCCATGCCTTCTGCTGGAAGCGAATCATAAAACATGGGAGGAAATGATTGTGAATAATAATAACACGTGGCGTTTTATTGCATCAAATAACATTCAGGTCGAGTTGTCCGACTGTAAATATGCAGAAGAAATCCACGAAGTTCTAAAAGATGCTTTCGGCTTCCCTGCGGATTATGGGAAAAACTGGAGTGCCTTTTGGGATTATCTTGATGATTTCTGTGGAGACAGAACATCGGAAACCACCGTTCATGTGGATGGCCTTAATCGTCTTTCAAAGGACTTGCGCAGCTATGCGGAGAAGATGGTAGAAATCATGCGTCGTGCGGAGGAGCAGTATCCGCTGGTTCATTTTGTGCTTTCAAAAAAATGAACCCAAAGCCGTCTTTTCGTAGTTATAAAAGCGGCGTTCTTAAAACTATGAACGTGTCTCACGGTGAGACATATTACCGAATCGGGTCATCAACAGAGATAAATACAATCGCCACTCCCGACAAGTGACGGTTGTTTTACGGTTTAACCACGGATATTACTATTTGCACTTGAGGAGCTGACTGCGCATGCAGTTTGCTCTTCTTTGCTTATAAGATGCCGAACATAAGATGTTTGTCAATTAAAGAAGTCATAAAAAAGGAAGCCTGTTACCAGACTTCCATAAATGGTGGACTCGAAGGATGATCCGTGCATTGTCTTTTTGCAGGGCAAAAAGACAATATAGGTATCGACCAGTGTTCGCACTGGTCGATGTACAGCCCACCGGGCTGTACGATTCTGATTCGATCCCCTTCAAGCCAAATGAAAGCACCCCAAAAGGGGTGCTTTCATTTGGTGGACTCGAAGGGGATCGAACCCTCGAACCTCACGGATGCGAACCGTGCGCTCTCCCAGCTGAGCTACGAGCCCATATTCGATTAAAAATGCTGATTTATCAATGCTTTCGACAAACGGATGTGAACCGCGCGGCTGGCGGCTGAGGTACATGCCCCCATGAGACAAGCAATATAACTGGCCCAGGCGCTCTCCCAGCTGAGCTACAAGCCCATATTTTATCGCCCTCTTTTCGAGAGCCTTATGTATTATACCACAGAAATTTTATTTGTAAAGAAAAATATTGATTATCTTTTCGCCCTGCGGTATAATATCTGCGTGACTTTTGACAAGGCTGTACTAGTCGGGGAGCCAGCGGTGCCCTGTCGCCTGCAATCCGCTACAGCAGGGATGAATCCCCGGTCGAGGAAGTTTTCTGTGTCGTCTGACCCCGGTAAGCAGTGATGACGGTCCGGTCTCGCGCAACGGAAACCCGTGAACCATGTCAGGCGGGGAACCGAGCAGCATTAAGCGGTGCTTTTCGTGTGCCGCGGGGTTGCCGGATCCGAGCCGGCTGCCGGCGTAACGGGCATAGAAAATGTTTCGGAATCGGGTGTACAGTCTTGTCAAGGGTCACTTTTTTCAAAAGGAGGAGAGAGCATGTATCAGGCGCTTTACCGCAAATGGCGGCCGCAGACCTTCGATGACGTCATCGGACAGAAGCATATCACCGAGACGCTGAAAAACCAGGTCCGCACGGGGCGGCTCTCTCACGCGTATCTCTTCATCGGCACGAGAGGCAC
This sequence comes from Candidatus Limivicinus sp., assembly GCA_045222695.1. Taxonomy (GTDB): domain Bacteria; phylum Bacillota; class Clostridia; order Oscillospirales; family Oscillospiraceae; genus Limivicinus. Next base: position 3,434 of record JBGUZD010000092.1, on the reverse strand, counting down.
CGGCAAGACGACCTGCGCGCGTATTCTGGCCCGCGCGGTCAACTGCGAGCACCCGGTGGACGGCAATCCCTGCGGGAAATGCGCCGCCTGCCGCGGCATCGCCGACGGCTCGATCCTCGACGTGGTCGAGCTGGACGCCGCCTCCAACAACGGCGTGGACAACGTCCGCGCCCTGCGCGAGGAGGCTGTCTTTTCTCCCGCCGCGGTGAAGAAGCGCGTCTATATCATCGACGAGGTGCACATGCTCTCGCTCTCGGCCTTCAACGCGCTGCTGAAGATCATCGAGGAGCCGCCGGAGCATCTGATCTTTATCCTCGCCACGACCGAGCTGCAGAAGGTCCCCGCGACGATCCTCTCGCGCTGCCAGCGCCACAACTTCCGCCGCATCGAAACGACGGAGCTGGCCGACTACGTCGCGCACATCGCCGGGGAAGAACGCTTCGAACTCACCCGCGAGGCGGCCGAGCTGATCGCCCGCCTCTCCGAGGGCGGCGTCCGCGACGCGCTGAGCCTGCTCGACCAGTGCTCGGCGCATGAGAAGATCGACGTCGACGCAGTCTACGCCACGATGGGACTTGCCGGCAAGCGGCGGATCGAGGAGCTGCTGGGATATATCGTCGAGCACGACACAGCCTCCGCGCTCAAGGCCTTTTCCGCCATGTGGATGGAGGGAAAAGACCCCGTCGCCATTCTCGGCGAGCTTTTCACGCTCATGCGCGATGTGCTGATGCTGCGCGTGGCGCCCAAAGGCGGGACGGAGCTGATCTCCGGCGGGCACGAGCTTGCCGCGCTGCGTCGCTTCGGCCAGATGCTGACGAACGAGGAGCTCTGCGCCGGGATGGAGACGCTGCAGTCCGCGCTGATCGCGGCGCGCGCGTCGAGAAGCCCGCGCAGTTCGGCCGAGCTGTGCCTGGTCACGCTGTGCAGCAGCCTTCTCAAGCTCGACATGCCCGATTTCAACGCGCGCCTGTCCCGCATCGAGGAGCAGCTCGCCCGCGGCGAATTTGCCGCCGCTCCCGTGCGGCGCGCTCCGATCGACGAGCCGGAGGAGGACGAGCGCTTTGACGAGCCTCCCCGCGAGGAGGAGCGCTTTTATGAGCCGGACGAGCCGCAGGCTCCGCCCCGGGAAAGGCAGGCGGAGGAGGAAGAGCTTGAGCTCGAGCTGTTTCACGAAGAGCAGCCAGAGGACGCCTTCCTGACGCGGAAGCGCCCGGAGCCGGAGGAGAAAAAGAGCGCGGCTCCCGCGGAGCAGCCCGCTCCCGAAGCGCCCGCCGACGGCGGCGAGCAGTTCTGGAAGGAGCTTTGCGGCCGCGTCGTACCGCGCCTGCCGATCGACATGCGCATCTATCCCGGCGACGGGAGCAAGTTCAGAGGCAGGCTCAAGGGCGGCGTCCTGACGCTCGAGGCGGAAGGCGGATTCGTCTACAACCGCTTCAACCGCGCGGAGATCCTGCAGAAATTCTCCGACTGCGCCGCCGAGCTGACGGGCAGACCGATCAACACCGTGCTGCGGGAACTGAGCGAAACGGCGCGCGAGACCAGAAGCCTTGACGAGCTCAAGGCCTTTCCCGAAACAAGAGTGATCGGCTGAGCCGATCCGGAACGGAATAATCAGGAGGAACACGAAATGGCAAAAGGCGGATTTCGCGGCGGCTACGGCGGCAGCCAGGCCAACATGATGAAGCAGGCCCAGAAGATGCAGCAGGATTTCCTGAAGATGCAGCAGGAGCTGGAGTCTTCCAAGTTTGAGTTCACCGCAGGCGGCGGCGCGGTCAAGGCCGTGGTCTCCGGCACGCGGGAATTCGAGAGCATCACCATCGATCCCGAGGTCGTCGATCCCGACGACGTCGAGATGCTGCAGGATCTCATCCTCGCGGCGGTCAACGGCGCGCTCAAGGCGGCCGACGACAAGACCAGCCAGTCGATGGCGAAGCTGCAGGGCGGTCTGGGAGGATTCCCCGGCCTGTTCTGATAAACGCAGGGGGGGTTTGGCAATGAACACACACTGGACCGAAACCGTTGACAGACAGTCTCCGCTGCCGGAGTACCCGCGCCCGCAGATGGTCCGCGGACATTGGATGAACCTCAACGGCGAATGGGAATACGCGATCTCCGACAGCAAGGTGATCCCCGAGCGCTTCGACGGCACGATCCTCGTGCCCTTCTCGCCGGAGACGGAGCTCTCCGGCGTGGGCAGGCAGCTTGAGCCGGGAGAGTATCTGTGGTATCGGCGCGAGGTCGCGATCCCGGAGGACTTCGCCGGAAAGAGGCTGATCCTGCACTTCGGCGCGGTGGATCAGGTCGCGGACGTGTGGGTCAACGAGCAGCACGCGGCAACGCACGTCGGCGGCTATCTGTCCTTCGAGGCGGACGTGAGCTCCGCGCTCGCGGACGGAAAGCTCTCGATCGTCGTCCGCGTGACGGACGACACCGACCGCGGCTTCCACACGCGCGGCAAGCAGAAGACGAAGCGCGGCGGCATCTGGTACACGCCGCAGAGCGGCATCTGGCAGAGCGTGTGGCTCGAGGCCGTGCCGCAGAGCTATATCCGCGCGCTGCGCATCACGCCCTTCTTCGACGACGCGGAGGTCGACGTCACGGCCGATATCGTCGGGACGGAGAGGGCCTTCGCCCACTTCGGCGGCGAGAGCTATGAGCTGCCCGCCCGCATCCCCGTCCCGGACTTCGAGGCCTGGAGCCCCGAGCATCCCAGACTCTATGAATTCACCGTCAGCTGCGGCGAGGACGAGGTGCAGAGCTATTTCGCCATGCGCAAGTTCTCCGTCGACAGGGACGCCGACGGCGTGCCGCGGCTGTTCCTGAACAACGAGCCCTACTTCCACAACGGCGTGCTCGATCAGGGCTACTGGCCGGACGGGCTCTACACCGCCCCGACGGACGAGGCGCTGCAGCGCGACATCCTCACGGCGAAGGAGAGCGGCTTCAACATGCTGCGCAAGCACATCAAGGTCGAGCCGCTGCGCTGGTATTACCACTGCGACCGGCTGGGCATGCTGGTGTGGCAGGACATGCCCTGCGGCGGCGGACGCTACAGCCCCGCCGTTGTCGCCGCGCCGCTCGTGACGGGGTTCCACCTGCGCGACGACGCCTACGGCCTGTTCGGCCGCAGCGACGCGGGCGGCAGACAGGAATTCCAGATCGAGCTCATCGACATGGTCGCGCAGCTCTACAACTGTCCCTGCATCGCCATGTGGGTGATCTTCAACGAGGGCTGGGGCCAGTTCGACGCGAAGATGATGACCGACGCGGTGCGCTTCGTCGACAACACCCGCACGATCGACCACGCCTCCGGCTGGCACGATCAGGGCGCCGGCGACGTGAAGAGCGAACACGTCTACTTCCGCCCCTACCGCTTCCGCGCGGACAAAAAGGGCAGGGCGGTCGTGCTCAGCGAGTTCGGGGGCTATGCCCGC
>JBGUZD010000091.1:0-29472 GCA_045222695.1 Candidatus Limivicinus sp. | reverse complement strand
TGGGATCAATCAGGGCGCCGTGTTTCACGACCTGCGCATTGCGCATATGAAACGCATCGCCGAGCTCGAGCTGCCGGGCTATGCCATCGGCGGGCTGGCCGTGGGCGAGACGCACCGCGAAATGTACGACACCATCGAAGCGGTGGAGGAGTATATGCCGAAGGACAAGCCCCGTTATCTCATGGGCGTCGGCACGCCGGGAAACATCATCGAGGGCGTGGCGCGCGGCGTAGACTTCTTCGACTGCGTGATGCCCGCCCGCAACGGGCGGCACGGCCATCTCTTCACCTGGGACGGCATCATCAACATAAAAAACCAGAAATACGAGCGCGACGAAAGCCCGATCGATCCGCGCTGCTCCTGTCCCGTCTGCCGGCGTTATTCCCGGGCGTATATCCGCCACCTGTTCAAGGCGGAGGAGATGCTCGCGATGCGGCTTGCCGTGGCGCATAATCTGTATTTCTACAACGACCTGACGGCGAAGATCCGCAGCAGCCTGGAGGAGGACCGTTTTGACGCCTTCAGACGCGAATTTTCGGAAAAACTGGATATTCGCATTTAATGTCCTTGAAATCAGACGATAATGTATGTATAATAGGCTACAGTTTGAAAGGGAGGTACGCTCTTTATGTCTTTGTTCCTTGAAGCAGCCGCGACTGCAGGAGTAGGCGGCGGTATGCCCATGATCCTCATGATCGTCATCATGTTCGCTGTTTTCTATTTCTTCGTGATCCGTCCGGAGAACAAGAAAAAGAAAAAGGCGGAAGAGATGAGGAATTCTCTCTCGCTCGGCGATGAGATCATCACGATCGGCGGCATGATCGGCAAGATCGTCCAGATCACCGAGGATACGATCACCTTCGAGACCGGTGAGGACCGCGTCCGCATCCAGATCAAGAAGTGGGCCATTTCCACCACCGCCAAGATGGAAGCGGAAGAGGCCAAAAGCGGCAAGAAATAATCCGGCGCTTTCCGAATGAAAACGACCCCCGGCCAGTATGATGTATCATCATATCGGTCGGGGGTGTTTTTGTGTCCGAATCGGAAAAAAAGGCAAGGGATTTTTCTTTCCTGGCGCGCGCTTTCGCCGCATGGGCCGTCTGCGCGGCGGCGCTTCTTCTGTGCGGGACGGTCCTGTATGCGTCAGACGGCGCGGCCCTTTCCTCGCTGGGATACGCCAGCTCGCTCATCAGCTTTCTTTCGGCCGTAGGCGCAGGGGCCGCGGCCGCCGCAGCGCAGAAGGAGGGGCGGATCATAAAAGGCCTGCTCTGCGCGCTTTGCCTGTCGGCGATCCTGCTGCTGACGGGTTTTCTAATCGGAGGAAAGCTCGACGGCAGCGCCGTGCTGAGCGTGCTCAGCTTCACGCTGACGGGCTGTGTGCTCGGTTCGATGCTGCCGATGAGGAAAAGAAAGCGTGCGCATTTCAGAAAAAGAAAATGATCGGGGAGGGAAGGGCCGGTTTTCATAATCGTAAAAGATAAGTTCCGGGATCTATATCTAGTCAGAATAAGTGCTGACAACACAAAATATTGCAGATAACGAACAAAAAGTTTCAAAGTTGACATAAATTTTCGCATTTTTTGAAAATAGGGCTTGATTATTTTGCAATTTTGTAATATATTGTTCCCGTGGCGTAGTTATGTTAATCGTGTCTTTATGTTCACGATCAAGGCATAGCGGCGCACTCTTTATCTTACCGACCTTTTGCGGCAAGAATACAGACAGAGAGGAAAGGAGGGCGCTCGGATGCAAAACAGCGAATGCATCGAAATCTTTGAAAGATATCTGGCTGACGAGAAAAAAGCATCGGCGAACACCCTCAGTTCCTATCTGCGTGACGTCAGACAGCTCGGCGAGTATCTGGACATACACCATGATGCCGAGATCACAGCGGCGACGGAGGAGCAGCTCGGCGAGTATATCGCCTGGCTCAAGAGCAACGGCAAGTCCGTTGCGACGGTCTCAAGATGCATCGCATCGATCAAATGCCTTTTCTCCTACCTTTGCCTCAAGCAGCTGATCGGAGAGAACCCGGCGACAAAGCTGGTCCCGGATAAGGGCGAGCATAAGCTGCCGCAGATCCTCAGCAGCAGGGAAGTGGACCTGCTGCTTGAGCAGCCGCAGTGTACGGACGCAAAGGGCTACCGCGACAAGGCCATGCTGGAGCTGCTGTATGCCACGGGCATCCGCGTGACGGAGCTGATCGATCTCGATATCAGCGACGTCAATCTGACGGCCGGCGTTGTGCGCTGCCGCAGCCGCGACAAGGAGCGCTTCATCCCGATGTATCCCAAGGCGGTCAAAGCGCTGGAGGATTACATCAATCTCGTCCGCCCGCAGATGATCGCGCTGCCGGATGAGGAATCGCTTTTCGTCAACGTATCGGGCGAGCGCATGTCGCGCCAGGGCTTCTGGAAGATCATGAAATACTACCAGAAAAAAGCCCGTATCGACAAGGATATCACGCCGCATACGCTGCGCCACTCCTTCGCGGCGCATCTGCTGGAGAACGGCGCGGATATCCACGCGATCCAGGAGATGCTCGGACACGCGGATATCTCCTCGACGCAGATCTATTCCCAGCTCGTGAAAAAGCAGCTCAAGGACGTCTACAACAAAGCCCATCCGAGAGCCTGAAGAACAGCCGTATCGCTCCCGTATCCCGATGAAGGATACGGGAGCTTTTTCGTGTTGAACTCGCCGAAAATATATGATAAAATCAGCAGGGAAGTGATACCATGCGGATATTGGGCATCGACCCGGGCATCGCCACGATCGGCTTCGGCGTCATCGACAGCGCGGAAGGCAGGCAGAGCCTTGTGCAGTGCGGCGTCATCACGACGCCCGCGCATACGAGCCTGTCCTCGCGCCTCGGGCAGATCTATGACGATATGACGCAGCTCATCGAGCTCTTCAAGCCGGACGCCGTTTCGGTCGAGGAGCTGTTCTTCAACACGAATATCACGACCGGCATCGCCGTCGCGCACGGCAGGGGCGTGATCCTTCTGGCCTGCGAGAAAGCCGGCGTCAGGATCTACGAATACACGCCGCTGCAGGTCAAGCAGGCCGTCGTCGGTTACGGCCGGGCCGAAAAGAAGCAGGTGATGGAGATGGTCAAGCGCATCTGCCGCCTGAACGCTCCGCCCAAGCCGGACGACGCAGCGGACGCGGTGGCGCTGGCGCTTTGTCATGCGCGCAGCTCAACGTCGCTGCTCTACAGAGAGGAGAGAGAGGATTGTTCTACTATTTAGAAGGCTCCGTCGCGGAGCTCGAGCCGAATCTCGTCGTGCTCGACTGCGGGGGCGTGGGCTACGCGCTCAACACCACGGCCAACACGCTTGCTTCTCTCTCGAGAGGGGAGCGCTGCAGGCTGTACGTGTCCGAGTCGATCCGTGAGGACGCCTTCGATCTTTACGGCTTCTATTCCAAAAACGAAAAAATGTTCTTTGAAATGCTCACCTCCGTTTCCGGCATCGGTCCGAAGGCCGCGCTCTCGATCCTTTCCGCCAACACGCCGGAGGGCCTGGCGCTCGCGGTCGCGAGCGGGAACGAGAAGGCGCTGACCGTCGCGCCCGGCATCGGCAAGAAGATCGCCCAGCGCGTGATCCTGGAGCTGAAGGACAAGATCGCGAAGGACAGCGGCTTTTCCAATGAGAGCTTTTCCGCTCCCGCCGTTCCGGCGAGCGACAACAGCGCCGTCGGCGACGCGGTTGCGGCGCTCACGGTTTTGGGATACGGCTCCAACGAGATCGCGCAGGTACTCAAGACCGTTGATACGAGCGGCATGAGCACCGAGCAGATCATCAAGACGGTCCTGCGCCGCATGGTCAAGTAAGGGGGAAGTGTATGGGAATCAGTTTTTCTGACGAGATCAACGAGGAGATCACCACCGCCGTCAGCCTGCCGGAGGACAGCGGCGAGGGTTCTCTGCGCCCCCGTACGATAGCGGAGTATATCGGGCAGGAGAAAGCGAAGGAAAATCTTCGTATCTTTATCAACGCCGCCAAGTTCCGCAACGAGCCGCTCGATCACGTGCTGCTGCACGGACCTCCGGGGCTCGGCAAGACGACGCTCGCCGCCGTCATCGCCAATGAGATGGGCGTGAACATGCGCATCACCTCCGGCCCGGCGATCGAAAAACCGGGCGATCTGGTGGCCATGCTCACCAACCTCAACGAGGGAGACATCCTTTTCGTCGATGAGATCCACCGCCTTAACCGCGCTTACGAGGAGATCCTTTACCCGGCGATGGAGGACTATGCCATCGACATCATCCTGGGCAAGGGCCCTTCGGCCAACTCGATCCATCTCGATCTGCCGCATTTCACGCTGATCGGCGCGACCACGCGTTCCGGCCAGCTGACGGCGCCGCTGCGCGACCGCTTCGGCGTGACGCTGCGCCTTGAGCTGTATTCGCCCGACGAGCTCAAACGCATCGTCAAGCGCTCGGCAGGCATCCTGGGCGTCGACATCGAAGAGGCGGGCGCCCTGGAGATCGCCTCGCGCTCGCGCGGAACGCCGCGTATCGCCAACCGTCTGCTGCGCCGCGTGCGCGATTACGCGCAGGTCTGCGCGGACGGCGTGATCACCAGCGCCGTCGCGGACAAAGCCCTGTCCAGCCTGGAGGTCGACAAGCTCGGCCTTGACGCGCTCGACCGACGGATGCTGCGCAGCATCATTGATTATTACGGCGGCGGCCCCGTCGGGCTGGACACCCTCGCCGCGACGATCAACGAGGAGGCCGTGACGATCGAGGACGTCTATGAGCCGTATCTTCTCCAATGCGGTTTCCTTACGCGCACGCCGCGCGGACGCTGCGTGACCCGCAGGGCATACGAGCATCTGGGGATCGAATATCTCGGTCAGCAGCAGATGGAAATGCCCTGAAACGGCAAAAAAATCATTGACAAAAAGGTCACCCGCGGTATAATATAATTTGTACACTTATAATAGAATACAGATAATTATGACTGATTTTTCATCCTTTACCGATCTCCAGCTCCAGCAAAGAGCGGCCGCGGGCGAACGTGAAGCCGAAGAAGCGCTCGTTGAGCGCTATATGCAGCTTGTCCGCGCCAGCGCAAGACCCTTTTTCCTCGCGGGCGGAGACAGTGAAGATCTGATCCAGGAGGGGATGTTCGGCCTTCTCTCCGCGGTCAGACAGTTTGATCCGGAAAACGGCGCATCATTTCGCACCTTTGCGGAACACTGTATCAGAAAACGCATCATCTCGGCCATTCGATCCGCATCCCGTATGAAGCATTTCCCGCTAAACGACGGCCTGTCGCTCGAGCAACTCTCCGAAGACACCTCACTGCCTTTTGCGGCGATCCCCGCGGTCCAGCCATCGCCTGAAGAGCTTGTTTTAGCCAGAGAGAGCAAGGAAGAACTATACAGCGCCTTTCGAAACCGCCTGTCCAGGCTTGAGATCAAGGTTTTGGATCTCTATCTCGACGGGTTTTCCTACCAGGATATCGCACAGCGCCTCGGCAAAGACGCCAAGGCGGTGGACAACGCTGTGCAAAGGATAAGGCGCAAGATGGCGCAGGACCCCAATTTCGGCGATATCAGCGCGAGCTGAACGCAAATACAGCCCCAAAAGGCACAGATCAAAGAGAGGATTCACCATGTACGAAGACAAGACCCTAGTTTGCAAAGAGTGCGGCAAAGAGTTCATTTTCAGCGCCGGCGAGCAGGAATTTTACGCGGAGCGCGGCTTCCAGAACGAGCCCCAGCGCTGCAAGGCCTGCCGTGACGCGCGCAAGAACGCTGCCCACGGCCCGCGCGAGTATTTCACTGCCGTCTGCGCGGCCTGCGGCGGAGAGGCCAGAGTTCCTTTCCAGCCCAAGACCGATCGCCCCGTCTACTGCAGCGAGTGCTTTGCCAAGATGAAGGAGCAGCAGGCCTGAGCCTTCTGCCCGTTATGCTAAAAGAATGGGGCGCTTGAGCGTCCCATTCTTTTATGAAACAAGAAAGGTTGTAGTTTATGGAGATCACCAGAGAAACCATGCTGTCCGATATCCTTGAGAACTGCCCGGAGGCCATGCCCGCTTTTCAGGCGATCGGCATGCACTGCATGGGCTGCGCTCTTGCCAGCGGCGAGAACGTCGAGCAGGCCTGCGCCGCCCACGGCGTCGACCCCGACGAATTCCTTGAGGCGCTCAGGACCTATCTCGAGTCGCTCTGATCATTCAGGACGAACAAGCCGGAGAAAAGGCGATCATCGCTCTTGCTCCGGCTTTTGTTATAAGGAGAACGATGAACAAAAGGCTGGAAACGATCGCGGATATGGTGCGAAACGGCAGGGGATTGATCGATGTGGGGACGGACCACGGATACCTGCCCGTTTGGCTTGCCCGACGGGGCTATACGGGCTTTCTTTACGCATCGGATATCAACGCTTCTCCTCTCGCATCAGCCCGAAAAACGGCCCGCGAGGCGCTTGTGGAGGATCGGATCGAATTCCTTCTCTGCGACGGGCTCGACGGCTGCCCGCCGGGAAAGATTGACACGATCGTCATCGCGGGGATGGGCGGCGATCTGATCTGTCGTATCCTCGACCGCGCAGAATGGTGTCTGAACGAAGCCTATACGCTGATCCTTCAGCCCATGACCAAGGCGGAAGTCCTGCGCTACTGGCTCGTCAACAACGGCTTTTGCCTGGCGGAGGAGAAGCTCGTGCGCGACGGAACGATCCTTTATCAGGTCATACGGGCGCAGTATTCGCAGAATATGAAACTCAGCGACGCCGAGCTCTACGCGGGAGCCTTTGAAAACATCCGCACGGAGCCGCTCTGCGGCGAATGGCTCGATTCGCTGATCCTGCGCTTTGAGAAAGAGGAGAGGGGACTGCTTTGTTCGCTCAAGCCGGAGGAGGGGAGACTCTCGATCTGCCGAAGCGTAAAAGATGGATTGCTTGAGATGAAAGGGAAGATCGGATGAACACGGTAAAAGACATTTTTGATAAGCTCTGTGAGATCGCGCCGCTCGAGCTGCAGCTCGATTACGATAACGCGGGCTTTCTGATTGGCCGCGCGGATGCTCCCGTGGAGAAGGCGCTCCTCAGCCTGGACGTGACGGAGGAGGTCGTGGACGAGGCCGCTGCGCGCGGCGCGCAGCTGATCGTTTCGCATCATCCCGTCATCTGGGAGGAGATGAAGAGCCTCACGGATCAAAAGAGCGGAAACGAAAAGCTGCTGCGGCTTTTGGAAAACGGGATCGCCGTGATCTCGATGCACACCAATCTCGACATCGCCGAGGGCGGCGTGAACGACGTGCTGATCTCGCTTCTCGGAGCGGAAAACGAAGGTCCCTTCGACGAAGAAGGCTGCGGCAGAAAAGGAAGGCTGCAAAAAGCCCTGCCGCTGGACGCTTTTCTTGCGCTCTGCAAGGAGAAGCTGAACACGAGAGGCCTTCGCTACTATGACGCCGGGAGACCGGCAGAGCATATCGCCGTGCTCGGAGGGGCGGGCGGCTCCGCGCTGATTGAAGCGTGGAGGGCCGGCTGCGATACCTACGTCACGGCAGACGTGAAATACAGCGTTTTTCTGCAGGCGCGGGAGCTGGGGATCAATCTGATCGACGGCGACCATTTCTGCACGGAAAACCCCATTATGGGCGTTCTGGCGCAAAAGCTGGGCGATGCTTTCCCGGAGACCGCCTTTATCGTTTCCGAGCGCCACGATCAGACCGCGCGCTTCTTTTGACGGGACGGGCAGGCGCATAACGAGCCTCCGCTTTTCATAGACTCGTACAAACGAGATTATGAAAGCGGAGGCTGTTTATTATGTCGGATGCCAGTATTTACGCGGATATCGCACAGCGGACCGGCGGCGCGGTGATGATCGGCGTCGTAGGGCCCGTGAGGACGGGAAAATCGACCTTTATCAAGCGTTTCATGGAGACGATGGTCATCCCGAACATCGATAACGAATACGCCCGGGAGCGCGCCAAGGACGAACTCCCGCAGAGCGGCTCGGGCAGAACGATCATGACCTCCGAGCCGAAATTCGTGCCCGAGGAAGCAGTCAGTTTGACCGTAGACGGCGACGTGCGGCTTTCCGTCCGGCTTGTCGACTGCGTCGGATATATGGTGGAAGGCGCGGCCGGACAGTTTGAAAACGGAGAGGAGCGGCTGGTCGCGACGCCCTGGGCGCAGGACGAGATCCGCATGTCCGAGGCCGCGGAGCTCGGCACGCACAAGGTGATCACGGAGCATTCCACGATCGGCGTCGTCGTTACGACGGACGGAAGCATCTGCGGGATCGAAAGGGAGAAGTACATTCCCGCGGAAGAGCGCGTGATCGGAGAGCTAAAAGCGATCGGAAAGCCTTTTGCCGTGATCGTCAACAGCGCTTCGCCTCAATCCCGGGCGGCGGCAGACACAGCCGAGTCGATCCGCAGGAAGCACGGCGTTCCCTGCCTTGTCCTTGACTGCATGAACATGGAGGAGGCGGATATCCGAAGGGTCATGCATGTCGTGCTGGAGGATTTCCCGATAGACTCCGTCGGCTTTTTCCTGCCGGACTGGCTGCAGGCGCTCCCGGAGAGCAACGCGCTCAAATCCAAGGTCTATGCCGATATCATCGATTGCTTTTCCTCGGTGGACAGATATCGGGATATGGACAAAGCCGTTTCCGCCATCATGGAAAGAGAAGAAATCATCGGCGCGGAGAGAGGCGGCAGCGGATTGGGAGAAGGGAAAACCTACGTCACGCTTCTGCTCCCGCGCGAGCTGTATTACCGTTCCATCAGTGAAGAAACGGGCGTCGAGATCCGAAACGACGGGGAGCTTTTCTCCGCGCTGAGCGAAATGAGCGCCGTGAAAGGCGAATACGACCGCATTCGCGAGGCACTGCAGAGCGTCCGGGAAAAGGGCTACGGCGTCGTGCTGCCGGATATGGAGCAGATGCAGCTGGAAGAGCCGAAGATCGTGCGGCAGGGCGGAAAATACAGCGTCCGTCTGAAGGCGAACGCGCCGGCCATCCATCTGATGATGACCAATATCGAAACGGAGGTCACGCCGGCGATCGGCGGAGAGACGGCCTCGGAGGACATCATCAATTTCCTGCTGCAGGGCTTCGACGGAGATATCAACCGGATCTGGCAGTCCAATATCTTCGGGAAATCGCTCTATGATATCGCCTGCGAGTCGCTGACGAACAAGATCTGCTCGCTGAGCGACAACGCCCGCTCCAAGCTGCAGCATACGCTCGAGCGTATCATCAACGAGGGCAGCGCGGGATTGATCTGCATCCTGCTTTGAAGTCCTTTTGCTTGCACTTATGTCGGCTTTCTTTTATAATAACGAAAGGAAGGGCGGGGAAAAGCCTTCCCTGATGACGATTCTTCTTTCGACCGCGGCGATCCTGCTGCTGTGCGCCGCCGCGGTTTGGGCGATCGTGTATTGCTCCGAGCGCATGGTTGACGCTTCGGCGCAGCCCGGGCCGCCCACGCTCGTCATCGACGCCGGACACGGCGGTTTTGACGGCGGAGCTGTCTCGGCGGACGGGACGAAGGAGAGCGATATCAATCTCGCGATCGCGCTCAAGCTCGACAGCATTGTACGTTTTTGCGGACAGAAAACCGTCCTGACGCGCTTGGATGACAGCCGGAAAACGGATATACTTTCCTATAGCGAGAGAGAGGATCTCAGGCAGCGCGCGGAGCTGGCCAACAGCACGGAAAACGCCGTACTCATCAGCATCCACCAGAACAACTTCCCGACTGCCCAGCCCAAAGGCGCGCAGGTCCTGTATTCCGCCTTCGGAAACAGCGAAAAGCTCGGGAAGAGCATGCAGGAGCTGCTTGTCTCGCGGCTCGATCCGGAAAACCGACGTCTGGCGGCGCCCGCGCCTTCCGATCTGTATCTCACGGCCAACGCGCGCTGCCCGTCCGTTCTGGTCGAGTGCGGCTTCATGTCCAATAATTTTGAGGTTTTGAAGCTGAAGGAAAACGGCTATCAGAACGCGCTCGCGCTCGTGATCGCCGCCGCATACCTGGAATACATATCCGACGGGAGTTCTTTGTAGAACGGAGAAGAAACATGGCAAAGAGAGAAAAAAGCGTATACTGCTGCCGCGAATGCGGCTTCGAGACGGCCAACTGGGCGGGGAAGTGCCCCTCCTGCGGCGCATGGAATTCGCTTGCGGAGATCAGGCTCGACAGCGCATCCGCGCCGAAAAGCGGACGGGATCGCCTTGAAAGAGCGAAGCCCAGAAGGATCACCGAACTCGACATGTCCGAAGAGATCCGCCTTTCGACCGGGATCTCCGAGCTTGACCGCGTGCTGGGCGGAGGAGCCGTGATCGGCTCGCTCGTTCTGGTCGGCGGCGCACCGGGGATCGGCAAATCGACGCTCCTGCTGCAGATGTGCGGGAATCTGCCGAAACGGAAGATCCTCTACGTCACCGGCGAGGAGAGCGAGCGTCAGCTCAAGCTGCGCGCCGTCAGACTCGGCGTGGAAGGGGAGAACATTCTCGTTCTGCCGGAGACGGATCTGGACGCGATCGTTGAGAGCATCAAGGTCCAGGAGCCGGAGCTTGTGATCATAGACTCGATCCAGACGATCTCGGGCGACGATATCAGCTCGGCGCCCGGCAGCATCAGCCAGGTGCGCGAGTGCACGATGCGTATCATGCGTCTGACCAAGGAGAAGGGCCTGACGGTCTTCATCGTCGGGCACGTCACCAAAGAGGGGAGCATCGCCGGTCCGAAGGTGCTCGAGCACATGGTGGACTGCGTGCTGTATTTCGAGGGCGAACGCAATACCAGCTTCCGCATCCTGCGTGCGGCGAAAAACCGTTTCGGCTCGACCAATGAGATCGGCGTGTTCGAGATGGACGATACGGGTCTCAAATGCGTTGACAATCCCTCGGAAATGCTGCTGTCCGGTAGACCGGACAACGCGCCGGGCACCTGCGTGGCCTGCGTGATCGAAGGAAGCCGCCCGCTTCTGGCCGAGGTCCAGGCCCTTGTCACGCCTTCGAATTACAACGCCTCGCGCCGCAGCAACGGCGTGGATTACAACCGCGCTGCCATGCTGCTGGCCGTCATCGAAAAACGCGGAGGGCTGCCCGTGAGCTCCTGCGACGCGTATATCAACGTCATAGGCGGACTCAGTCTCGACGAGCCCGCGGCGGATCTGGCCACCGCGCTCGCGATCGCCTCGAGCTATATCGACCGGCCGCTCGGAACGGACCTTGCCGCGATCGGCGAGATCGGCCTTTCGGGCGAGATCCGAAGCGTCAGCATGATCAATCAGCGCCTTACGGAGATATCGCGGCTCGGCTTCCGGCGCTGCGTCATCCCGGCGCATGTGCGCGACGAGATCAAAAAGTCGGATGGACTGGAGCTGATCCCCGTAAAGAATATCCGGGAAGCGATCCTGACCGTGCTTAAGGCCGGAAAATAAACTTTTTATAAAGAAAAGACCTGAATTATCAGGTCTTTTCTTCGTTTTCCGAACGTTTTCTGCGTCCGATCGGGTTTGCCATGGCAGCCTCGTGCAGCGAGGCGTTGTCCAGATGCGTATAGATCTGCGTCGTATTGAGGTTGCTGTGTCCGAGCACCTCCTGCAGGGCACGCGTGTCCACGCCATTTTTCAGCATCAGCGTCGCCGCGGTATGTCGAAGCTTGTGAGGGGAGTAGCGCGTTGCGTCCAGACCGGCAAGCTTGAGTTTTTTCTCGACCATCTGCTGTACGCCGCGCACGCCGAAGCGGCAGTTTTTCTGGCTGATAAACAGCGCGTCCTTGTCTTTGTCCGGGACTTTTTCGTTGTTCCGTACGGCCAGATAATCGTCGAGCGCCTCGCGGCAGCCGTCGGCGAAGAAAACGACGCGTTCCTTGTTGCCCTTGCCGAGAACGCGCAGATGATCCTCATAAATATCGTGAACGTTGAGGGAGACAAGCTCGGACACACGCAGGCCGCAGGAGATAAAGAGCATCAGGATCGCGTAATCCCGATAGACGTAAGGCCCGTCGCAGGCGGCGAGCAGACGCTCGCATTCTTCCTCCTCGAGGTATTTCGGAAGCGAGGCCTGGCGCTTGGGCATATCCAGCTCCTGGCAGACATTATAGTCCAGCAGATGCCGTTTCGAAGTGAGATAATTGAAGAAGGATTTCACGGAACTCGTTCTGCGGCAACGGCTTGCGGCCGACAGTGAACGGTTTTCGCCGACATATTCCGGCGAAAAGGACTGATATTTGTAGAGCTCTTCGATGCGGATCGCCTTGATGAAGTCGAGGTCCACGTCCGTGATATCGATCTCCTCAAAGGGAACGTCGCGGGGGACGAGACGCCGCCGCTGCTTGAGATAGCGGAAAAGGATCTTCAGATCCGTATAATAGGCCATGACCGTGCGGTCGGAATGGCCGCGCACGGTGGAATGGTATTCCAGGAACTCCATGAGGATATCGGGGATATCATTGATCTGGTCGAGGTTCATAGAGGGCTCCTTTGTTAGTTAAAAACTTAACAATTATATATGTGTATTCGAATCACGTTTTATGGAAGGAACGGGTCGTGTCGGAGACGCGATACGAAAAGACATGATTTCTTTTGCTGAGCATATTCAATAGTACGCGGGATGAAGTGAAAAGATCGTTTAACGGAATACGGCGGAATGACCGGTCGGACGGAACGAAAAAAATGAACGGAATGGATGCAGATATCATTCACGACGCTCAGAATCGCTGCAAACGGGCGCTGATATGAAGAGATGATCCGCGTGCAAAATAAAAATCGATCAGACGAATGATTTGCACGGACAGAATGATCTATAAAAGAAAAAAGAAAAGAGTGCCGAAAGAATAAAGAATAAGGATGCAGGCAGAAGAAGCAAGCATAAAAGCCGGAACAGGATCTGCAGCCGAAAAAGGATCCACGATCAGATCATATCACGCTTTTCCCGAAAAATCCAGTATAAAATCTCGTTAAATTGATATTATGCGAGATTTTATGAAAAAGCATAATGCCGGAGAGAGCTTTACTTCCCCGGCGCTATGCTTTTTAAAATCAGTCCTCTTCGAGCTCTTCTTCCGCTTCGCGGCGCTTGATTATGCCCTTGAAGAAAGGCTCGCTTGAAACGCGGATCGCGTTGAGCTCGGTAAACATGGCGGCAACACAGTCGACAAACATGGCGAACCAGATATTGCACCAGCCGTTGATGCTCAAAAATACCAGGATCGCTTTTACGGCGAAGGCAAAGATCGCGTTTTCCGATACGACTGCACGGAGTCTTTCGGCGATCGGGAAAACCGAAGGAAGCACGGGCACGCTCTTGGGATTGACGAGCGCATCGGCGTATTTCCCGGCTTTGCTGACGCGGATATCGATATCGGCCTTGCTGTGCGATTCGATCCCGTTGGAATAGACGTACACGCTCTCTCCCGGATTGCTTGCACAGATATTTTCGATCAGAGAAAGCTTCTTTTCAACGTCAAGCTCGCCGAAAGCGTCGTCAAAGCCGAATCTCCTGGCAAAGGCAGCCAGCTCTTCCCTGCCGTCCTCGGAAATGAGGATGCACTTGGCCACGCCTGCATTCTTGAGATCGGGAACGAGCTGCTCGGCGGATTCCAGCGCGGAGTTGGAAACCGCGATGCGACCGACGTAGCGGCCGGCGATCATCATGTAATAGTTCAGCGAATCGGGGCTCTCTTCCTCGTAAGGAACGGCCTCTCCCCTGCTGATAAACAGCTCTTTTGTGGCGAGCGTGACGTGAGCGCTGCCGATATCTACCTCGACGCCGTAGCCCGGAATCTCGTTGAAGTTGCTGATGACTTCGAGCTTGTACTCCCCGTCCGTGGCGTTTGCAAGAGCCTTTGCTATCGGCTGCTCGGAATAATAGACGGCGTGGGCTGCAAAGGTGAGGAAAGTATTGGTGTCCAATACATCGGACTGTACGGAAAGGAGCTTCGGGCTTTCCTCCGCGAGAACGCCTGCCTTGTCGAGGATCAGCGTCCTGACGCCGGCGAGCTTTTCAAGCGTGCTTGCCTTGCCGAACAGGGCGCCGAAACGCGATGCGGAGAAAATGCCGACAACTCCGACCAGCGGGATCGCAAGCACGGCGGAGGCCGGCGTGGCGACCACGATGATCGACAGCGCGCGGCGGATCGCCTCTCTGACGGTCAGATGCGTGAGCAGCGGAGCGAGGATCGCGAAAAGGACGGCAAAGCCGATCAGGATCTTCAGGACAAAGCTTGCCGAAGAGGCGATCTTTTTGCCGCATTCCAGCTCGCCCGCACCCGGTTTGCCGGCAGTATCGACGGTCCTTGCGGTCTCGTCCGCATCGCGATAACGCAGCAGCTCTTCGGCGGAGAGAAGCGTCCGTTCCTTAACATAGTCGATCAGGATCTGTCCGACCTTGTAAAGGATGAGCATCGCGGTAGCGTCCACGGCGAGGCCGATCACGAACGCGATAACGGCGACGAACAGGATAACGACGGGCGCGGCAAAATAATCGCCGCTCTCCACGCAGTTGATCACTTCAAGGATGACGTCATACGCGGCTACAAGCGCTGCGAGCGCAAGCAAAATGACCTTGACGGCCGAAGGCATGCTCACGGCGGAAGACACCGCAAAAATGACTGAAGCGATCACCAGACGGACCACGAGGAGACTTTTGGGCATTTCTTTTGTCTTTATTTCTGCTTTTTCAGGGCGTTCTCTGAAGTTTATGTGCTGGCCCATCTTTTCCCACCTCCGTTTTTCTTTGCAGGGACTGGAGATCAGGCTTTACCGTCGGAACCGAGGACGTAGACGATCTTATGCGCGACCATATCCTTGACAGCCTGGCGAGCGGGCTTGAGGTACTGGCGCGGGTCGAAGTGGTCGGGATGCTCGGCAAAATACTTGCGGATGTTGCCGGTCATGGCCAGACGGATATCGGAGTCGATGTTGATCTTGCAGACGGCGAGCTTGGCGGCCTCGCGGAGCTGATCCTCGGGGATGCCGATGGCGTCGGGCATGTTGCCGCCGTATTCGTTGACCATCTTGACGAATTCCTGCGGGACGGAGGACGAGCCGTGGAGCACGATCGGGAAGCCGGGCAGGCGCTTGATGCATTCATGGAGCACGTCGAATCGCAGCGGAGGCGGAACGAGCACGCCGTCGGCGTTGCGGGTGCACTGGGACGCCTTGAACTTGTAGGCGCCGTGAGAGGTGCCGATCGCGATGGCCAGAGAGTCGCAGCCGGTGCGGCTGACGAATTCCTCGACCTCTTCGGGGCGGGTATAGCTCTCATGCCCGTGTTCGACGCTGACTTCGTCCTCGACGCCCGCGAGCGTGCCGAGCTCGGCCTCGACGACGACGCCGTGATCGTGGGCATACTCCACGACCTGACGGGTCAGGGCGATGTTATCCTCGAAGCTCTTGGAGGAAGCGTCGATCATGACGGAGGTGAAGCCGCCGTCGATGCAGGATTTGCAGAGCTCGAAGGTGTCGCCGTGGTCAAGGTGCAGCGCGATGGGGATCTCGGGGTTTTCAATGATGGCGGCTTCAACCAGCTTGACAAGATAAGTGTGGTTGGCATAGGCGCGCGCACCCTTGGAGACCTGCAGGATAACGGGGCTCTTGAGCTCCCCTGCCGCCTCGGTGATACCCTGAACGATTTCCATATTGTTGACGTTGAACGCGCCGATGGCGTATCCACCGTTATAGGCTTTCGCGAACATTTCTTTCGTCGTTACCAGTGGCATTTTACAAAATCTCCCTTTCTCTTTCATTCTGCAAGATGCATTTTTGTTGAAAACGCATCTTTACAAATTATCGTTCTTATTATATCCTCAAACATATCCATAATCAAGAAGCACATTCAATAAAAAACAAAAAATTTTAATCAATATACGGAGGAAGTTTTTCATGAGTGAACAACTGCGAGGAGCCTGTATTTTCGGCCAGTCCGGCGGCCCGACGTCCGTCATCAACGCCAGCGCCTACGGCGTGATCCGCACCGCTCTGGACGCCGACTGCATCACAAAGGTCTACGGCGCGGCCCACGGCATCAAGGGCGTGCTGGAGGACAAGCTGTACGTGATGGACGAAGAGGACCCCGAAGAGCTGCGTCTGCTGCTGCACACGCCCTCTTCCGAGCTTGGCTCCTGCCGCTATAAGATCGCCGATCCCGAAAAGGACGACACCGATTATAAGCGCATCCTTGAGATCTTCAAGAAATATAACGTCAGATATTTCTTCTACAATGGCGGCAACGATTCGATGGACACCTGCAGCAAGATCAGCCGCTATATGGAATCCGTCGGCTACGAATGCCGCGTGATGGGCGTTCCGAAGACCATCGACAACGACCTCTTCGGCACCGATCACTGCCCCGGTTTTGCCAGCGCGGCCAAGTATATCGCGACCTCCTGCATGGAGATCAACAAGGACGCCCGCGTCTACGACAACGGCATGATCACCGTCGTGGAGATCATGGGCCGTCACGCCGGCTGGCTGGCCGGAAGCGCGGCTCTTGCCACCGCGTTCGGCTCCGGACCCGATCTGGTCTATCTGCCCGAGTACGACTTTGACATCGAAAAGTTCTATGCCGACGTGGAAAAGATCTATGCCGAAAAGGGCAAGGTCCTCATCGCCGTCTCCGAGGGCATCCACTACGCCGACGGACGCTTTGTCTCCGAGGCGAAGACTTCCGCGACCGACGGCTTCGGCCACGCGCAGCTCGGCGGCCTTGCCGCGCTGCTCGCCTCCCTGCTCCAGGGCCGCACGGGCGCGAAGGTCCGCGGCATCGAGCTGAGCCTCCTGCAGCGCTGCGGAGCGCATCTGGCTTCCCAGACGGATATCGACGAGGCCTTCGGCGCGGGTAGGGAAGCGGTCGAGCAGGCTGTGAACGGCGTGACCGGCAAGATGGTCGCCTTCCGCCGCGACAGCGTCGACGGAAAGTACGTCTGCAGATTCGAGCTCATTCCGCTCGAGAGCGTGGCGAACTACGAAAAGAAAGTCCCGATGGAATGGATCAACGACGAACACAACGGCATGAAGCAGGAGTTCATCGATTACGTCCTTCCTCTGATCCAGGGCGAGCCCGTTCTCCCGCTTGAGTGTTCCCTCCCCCGCTATGCCAGACTGAAAAAGGTCCTCGCAAAATAAACCGATGACGTAAAATCCGGCAGGTTTTAAGCCTGCCGGATTTTTTTACATGTTCTTGATCTGATTCTGCAGCAGCATACCGACCGTATCGGCCAGCTTGTCGAGCGACTGGATCCTGGCGAAATCCCTTCCGTAAATCAGTCTTGCCGAGGGAACGTCCTCGTCGTCGCCCGTAAAGACGCAGATCACGGCGATGCCGTCCGCCCGCGCGCTGCGGACCTCGAAGGCCGTATCGCGGATCCCCTGCCGAAGTTCATAGTTGACGAACTCTCCGCTATCCTTCTGCCGCATCCTGACGACGTCGTTCGGCTTGGCGTCGGAGAGCACGATCAGGATCTTATGATCGCAGCTTTGCTTTTCCATCAGATGATGCGCCATCCGAACGGCCAGTCCGTCCCGGTTGCAGCCGTTGGATACATACTCGAAGATCCTGTCGTTGACGCCGCGTTCGTGATAATCGCGGAAGATGCGCAGGATCGTATAGCCCGTCATCGAGCAGAAGGACATCACGCGGCACGGGATATTGCAGCGGTCAAGGCTTTCCGCGATGATATAGCCCTGGTTGGAGACGATCTCCTGCCGGTATTTTTGCGAGGTGGAGGCGTCGAGCAGGATATCCACGCTCAGATCGCCGACATCGTTCTGCTCCTCCCGGATGAAGACCCTCTCGTCGTTGAGATGCAGCGCGCGCCAGGCGCGCCCGCCCTCCAGCGCGCCGGAGTTGGAGCGCACGGGCGAGGGCTGCAGATGCAGCAGGACGGAGTTCTGGATCTTGCCGCTGAGCCGGTCGATCGAAGTGCGCCTTTCGGCGATATGATCCGTGTAAAAGCGGCGGTTGGCTTCGACCTGCTTTGCCTCCCGCTCTCGCTTGAGCGCCTCGAAGCCGTTCTGGATCTTGGCGCTGCCTTTTTCTCCTTTGGTAATGAGAATATGACAGGCGGCATGGTTTCCGGTACAGACGCTTCGTTCAAGCTCGGCGGTCTCCCGTGCGTTGAAGGCGCTTTTGCCGTATTTCGCTTCCATGAAGGCGCGCAGCTCCTGCGCGCTCATGCCGGTAAGACGCTGTTCCTCGTTCCCCTGCGGACCGACGCGCTGGCCGCCGTAGATAAAGCTCGGGTGGTCGGCAAAGCCCAGCCCGAATTTCCGATATCGGCCCTTGACGGTCTTCCCTTTTCGGAGCCCGAAGGGGATGCGGCGTTTTTTTCTCTCCGCTTCTTTTTCTTTCAGACGGAGCTGAAACCAGCGTTCGAACAGCTCTTTTGCCCGGGCGGTGATCTCATCCGTGCTCATTTCCCGGGAAAACTCCAGCTCGTCGAGCAGCTTTTTCGTATAGGGATCCAGCCGGTCATCAAGGCCGAGCGCGCGCCGGTAATGGGCGAGAGCCAGCGTATCGTAAAAAGGAAGATCGTGCGTCGTGATCAGCCCGGAGAGATAGCGCTCGGCGTAGTTTCGGCGCAGCGACTCCAAAACGGGTCTCTCCCCGCGCTCTTTTTCAAAGACCGCGTTTTCCAGGCCGAGCCAAAGCAGCCCCTCGTAGACGTCGGCGTCCTCTTCGGACTCAAAGCCGCGGAAGACCTCTTCGATCTTCGGATAATCGTAGTGCCTGCGCACGGCGCCGATGATCGTGTTCCAGTACAGATCGGCGCGCGCGTCGGCGTCGTAGGCCTTGAAGTCGGGCGTAAAGCCGTGGCTTTGGGCAGCGTTCCAAATGATGTTTTCAGCTCTTCTTTTCTGAAGATCGCTTACTTCATTCATTTTTCTTCAAAGAGTTCCTTTGCATCGAGCGAGCCCGGGATCCTTACCGCGACGATATCCGATACGATCTGCCGCTCGAAATCGTCCGTGGACTTGTTGACGATACCCATCTCCAGCGCCTGTGCGGCCGTGAGTCCGCTGCGGATGAGCTTTACGGCGGCGATAAGGCCGCGCAGATCGAGGGCCTTGGTCGAAATCTCGCCGCTCTCGCACTTGGCTCGGATCTCGCCGAAAAGCGTGCAGAACTGCTCGGCGTATTCGTCCTTCAGATCCGGATACTGGGCGATGAGCAGCTTTTTGAGATTGTCCTGGGAGATAAGCGGCATGTTGATGACCATGAAGCGGCTCATGAGCGCCTCGTTGAGCTCTCTCGTGCCGGCGTAGCCGTAGTTCATCGTGGCGATGAAGCGCGTCGCCGGAGAGAGCGTGATCCTGTCGTAGCCGGGCACGTCGATGATGCGCCGGAAGTCGAGCGTGGCGTGAAGGACGGCCAGCGACTCGTTTTTGGCCATGTTGATCTCGTCGAGAACGCCGAAGCCGCCGTTCTCCGCGCACTGATAGATGGGACCGTGACGCAATGTCACTTTCCCGTCGCGGAAGGTGTCTGTGCCGATCAGAGAGGCCGCGTCGGTATTGAGATAGAAAGAGATATCCCATTCCGGCCTTCCGAATACGGCGGCAAGGTTTTCCGCGAGGACGTTCTTGCCGGTCGCCTTGGGGCCGACGAGAAGGAGGTTCTCCCCGGAAAGCAGCGCCGTGAGCGCTCGTTCCCAGATCTCCGTGCCGTAATAATGATAGGTCGGCGAGGGAACGCGGTAGTGCGTCCCGTCCTCCAGCGGATATTGGGCGCGAAAAGCCTCGATCTGTCGAATGATCTCTTCTCTGACGCCTTCACGTTTCAAAAAATCGAGCATGGTATTTCCCTCCGTATCGCTATACATTCATGATTCACTTTCTTCCCGCATCAGAGAGCTGCGGAAGGTTGCGCTCGGCGATCTCGATGAGCACCGTGTCAGCGCCTGTCTTCTCGATCTCGGCGAGATCGTAGGAGGAGCTGCGCAGAAAGACCGCGCTTTCAAAGCTGTCTGACAGATAAGGATAGAGCGAGATGCCGAAGGAGTCGCGCCAGCAAAGAAGAGATCCGTCCCTTCCCGAGCAGGCGGAGCTGATCCGCAGCGCGTTTCCGCCGTTGGGATCCCCGGAGAGCTCATAGGAAAAACCGGGGACGTAGTATGCGCTCTCTTCCCTTTCCGTGCCGGTCGGGAAGAGCATCTCATACAGATCGCCCATATGGGGCTCTCCTGCCGCAAAAGGCCCCGCAAAATAGGCGGAGGGCTTGTCCAGCGCCGCGAGAAGCGCGTCTGCGGCAAGCGCGGCGCCGCGGTCCGTCCAATGGGTGTCCCCGCGATAATAAAGCTCCTCGTCCCGCGCGGACAGGACGTCGAAAAGATCCAGATAATTCACACCGTAGCGGATGAGATAAGGCTTGAGCCTTTCCAGGTTGGACGAGGCGTGATCCTCCGGGATATAGGAGGGCATATGCTCGCCGTAGAGGCTGTTTTTGTTCGGCGCGACCGTAAAGAGGAAGCGCGCTCCCCTGCTCTCGGCTTCCTGCTGGAGGGCCGCGAGATAAGCCGCGGCACGGTCCAGCTGATCCTCGCTCATGGAACGGCCCATGTAGTCGTTGAGCGTCGGCTCAAAGTACAGCCAGCCGTCGCTGCCGAGGATGACCTGGCGCTCGGCGGAGCTGTGGAAAAGGGAGGCGTTCAGCTGCGCCCATGCGGTAACGAGCTTTTTCCGAAACGCAAAGCGGTCGGCGATATAGTCGGTCACGTCATCGAGAACGGCCGTATTGATGCTGCCGTCGCGCTTCACAAGGACCGGGCGCGAGGACAGGATCTCATTTGCGGAGGGTTTTGTCTCTCCGGTAAACAGCATCCCGACGCTGGGGATGAGGCAGAGAGCGAGGAAGAGAATGATCCAGAGGATCCGTACGACGCTGTCTGCCCGAAAATCGGTTTTGCGCATGCTCTCGCCTCCTTTCAGAACTGGAAGTAGATAAAGGGATTAAAGCCGCCGCGAGCGAGGCTCATGATGCAGAGAACATAAACTGCAAGGGAAAAGAGCGCCCTGCATACAAGAACGAGCGTTCCCCTTCTCTCGGCGAAGCGTTCGAGCGAGGAGGCCGCGAGCTTCGGGATCCGGCCGGAGAAAACGACGGCGAGCAGAATGACGGCGCAGGCCGCGGGATCAAGCAGCGAGCGGATCAGATAGAGGCCGTATCCGTCGACGCCTCCCGTAAACATGCATGCAAGATAACGGAAGGCCTGTGAGATGCTCTCCGAACGGAAGACAACGAACAGCAGCGTCACCGCGAGCAGCGCATACAGTCGCCCGGCGATGCGTCCGAGCAGGCTTTTCCGCATTTTCCCGTCAGGACGGGAAAGCACGTCCTCGAGCGAGACGAGCAGGCCGTGCGCGAGGCCCCACAGAACGAAGGTCCAGTTGGCGCCGTGCCAGAGGCCGGTGCAGAAGAAGACGATCAGCTTGTTGAGCGCCGTGCGGTACTTCCCTTTCCGGTTTCCTCCGAGCGGGATGTAGAGATAATCCTTGAACCAGGAGGAGAGAGACATGTGCCATCTGCGCCAGTATTCCGAGACGGAATGGGCGGTATAGGGGTAATCGAAGTTTTCGCGGAAACGGAAGCCGAACATGCGCCCCATACCGATGGCCATGTCGCTGTAGCCGCTGAAATCAAAATAGATCTGCAGCGTATAGCAGATGACGCCGAGCCAAAGCAGCGGCCAGTCTGTGATGCCGCTCGGAAAATAGCGGTCAAAGACCTGGTCCGCGATATAGCCGACGGCGTTGGCGATCAGGATCTTTTTCGCGAGGCCGGTAACGAAACGGCTGATGCCGTAAACGGTCTGCTCGGGCGTGCAGCGCCTCTCGTCGATCTGGTCGGAGACGTCGTGATATTTTACGATCGGTCCCGCGATCAGCTGCGGGAAAAAGGAAATGTACAGCAGCAGCTTCAAAAAATCCCTTGTACCGGAATCCGGGCTGCGATAGACGTCGATGGTATAAGATAGACCCTGGAAAATAAAGAACGAGATGCCGATCGGCAGGACGAGCCCCGCATAAGGCAGAGACAGAGAAAAGCCGACATTGAGGCTTCGGATCAGAAAATCTGTGTACTTGAAGACGCTGAGAATGCCGATGTTGAGGACGACGGCGACGCCGACGACGAGCTTTCTTCTGCTTGTCCTTCCCTGCAGCAGGAGGCCGGCAATATAGTTGATCACGACCGTCACGAGAAACAGCGGTACATACTGCAGCTGCCCGAAAGCATAAAAAACGATGCTGGCGGCGGCCAGGAGCAGATTTTTGATTTTGAGCGACGGAATAAGCCGGTAGAGGATAAACACCGCCGGCAGAAACACGAATAAAAATATCGCTGAACTGAAAACCAAATCGATCCGTCCTTACTAGAGCTGATTTACGACAAAATATTTTACCACCATTCGACGGTCTTGTCATTAAAAAGATGCTGTATTTCAGCAAAAAAGCAAGCCCGCTCAATGAGCGGGCTTGCAGAAGGGAGTTTATGCGGCAAAATACGTCTGCGGTTTTATGGCTCGGGTCAGGGCGTTTCGGGCTCGGTCGTAGGCTCCGTCGTCGGTTGAGGGCTGGAACCGGGGATCTCTACTTCAATGACTTCGGGCGTGGGCTTGGGAGTTTCCGAAGGCGCCGCGGGAGTATAAGTCCAGCCGCCGGCGTCCATGACCGTAAGAAGCGCTCCGTCGGAGGCGAGCATGCCGCCGCTGCCGTCGGTGAACAGGCAGACGACATACCAGCCGTTCATCTCCCGCGGGATATCGTAGATAATGAGAACGTCCGTGTCGCCGTCTTCACATCTGAGTCCCGGGAATTCCTTTTTGATCTCTTTCGCATTCCAAACGATCTCGCGCGAATAATCGGGAGCTACAAAGCGCCATTCTCTTGTTGAGGCGCCGCTCGCGTGGGCGACAAAGACGGCGTTGTTTCCGTCATATACCTTCTCCCCGCCGGGCTGCTTGGTGATCTGGATCTGCTTGGATGTAGCGATCTTGATATATCGCGCCGGATCGGGCGTGGGCTCGGGCGTAGGCTCCGGCGTGGGCTCGGGAGTGGGTTCCGGCGTAGGCTCGGGCGTAGGCTCCGGCGTGGCCTCGGGCGCGGGCGTCGCCTGGGGCACAGGCGTAACGACGGGCGCGGCCGTAGCGGCGGGGGCGGGCTTGAGATTCTGCAGGAACGACGAGGGAGAGCTCTTCAAGTTCATGATCCGAAAGATCAGAAACCCGATAATAAGAAGCAGTATCAGCAGAATGGCCAGTATGATGGCAAGTCCGCCGCTTCCGCTTTTTTCTTCATAATCCTTATTTCTTTTTTTCATTCTTTTACAGTCTCCCGTTGATATGAAAATCTGATCCAAGAAAAACGCAGCCTTGCTGTTGCAGTCATTATAACAAAGGCAAATTCGAAACGCAAGGGATGAGACTCTTTTTTCGTGCGATCCTTCACCGGGCCCCGCGGAAAAAGCTATAAAAAACTTTTTTCTCTTTTCTGACGCTTCGCGCTATGATAGAATATAAAAAACATAAAGGATCAGGGCGAAGACTATGCTTCACATTCAACACAATTACATTTCCGTGGACAACGGCCTGAGGCGCTCCTTCGGCGGGAACCAGATGTCCCTTTCTTCGAACAGCATGCGCGAGGTGGGCTGCGGCGTGATCGCCGCGCTCGACCTGCTGCTTTATCTGTGCCGCTTTCATCCGGGCTGCAGCTGTGACTTTTTTGCGGAGGCGGCCGAGGACGGCTGTATTGACGAACGTGAATACAATGAACTTGCTCAGGAGCTCTCGCGGCGCTTTTTCCCCGTGATCCCGAAGCTCGGCATCAACGGGATCATGCTCGCGGGAGGACTGAACCGCTTTTTCCGTCGTTACAGGCTCCCCTTCCGCGCGGCGTGGGGGATCGGAAGCGGCAGGCTGTTTTCCGAGATAGAAGATATGCTCTCCCGCGATGTCCCCGTCATCCTCTCCGTCGGGCCGAATTTCCCCTTGTTCTGGCAGAAGCATGAGCTTAACTTTTACGCATCAAGGCCGGACGGCTCGATCTTCCGCGCCTGCAGCGTCAAAGCCCATTACGTCACGGTCACGGGGATCGACGAAAAGCGCCTGTATATCTCCTCCTGGGGGCGGGCTTACACGATCGATCGCGGGGAGTACATGGATTACATCCGCCGCCGCAGCGGCAGCATCGTCAGCAATATCGTGAAGATCCGTGAAACGAAAAACGGAACTTGAAAGAACTGGAATATGATGATAAAATAACTTTAGTTAATCCGCAAAGCGGAGAACGGAGAAGAGAAATGAATCAGGACAGAATCACCAGGCGCAACCTGTGGACCTTCCCCCTTGGCACGGTCGGCCGCGATATGATCTACAATCTCGTGACCAGCTATCTGTACACCTTTGTTCTCTTTACCAGACAGCTCACACCCGCACAGCTGTCGGCCATCGCCGCCATCATGGTCGCCGCGCGTGTCTTCGACGCGTTCAACGACCCGATCATGGGCAATATCATCGAGCGTACCCGTTCCAAATGGGGCAAATTCAAGCCCTGGCTCGTCATCGGCATCCTGACGACCTCCGTGGTCATTTACGCCGCCTTCAATACCAAGCTCCAGGGCTGGAACTTCGTATGGTTCTTCGGCGTGGCCTACTTCATGTATTCCATCACCTACACCATGCATGACATCTCCTATTGGGGCATGGTGCCCGCTCTGAGCTCTGACGCCAATACCCGCAACCAGCTCACCTCCCGCGCCACGCTCTTTGCCGGCATCGGCGGCATGATGGCCGCGGCCTTCATCCCGATGCTCACCGCCGGCGATAAGGCCATCGGCGGCAACGCCGTTACGGCTTACGGCGTCATTGCGCTGGCCCTCGCCATCCTCGGCCCCGCCTTTTTGGCGATCACGGTCTTCGGCGTTACCGAACTGCGCGATTATAACGACGAGCCCGCGCCCCCGATCAGCTTCAAGAAGATTTGGAAAACGATCACCGGAAACGACCAGCTGCTCTGGATCGCGCTGATCTTCCTGATCCAGCAGATCGGCAACGGCATTGTGCTCTCCGGCATCGGCTCGACTTACATTTACGTTGATTTCGGTTATCAGGGCGGCTTCTTCACGATGTTTCAGATGCTCGGCATGATGGTCACCGGCTTCCTGATGCTCTTTTATCCCGTCATCTCCCGTCACATGCACCGCAAAAAGCTGATGGACGTGCTCATGATCGTCTCCGCCGCAGGATATGTCATCATGCTCCTTCCCGGTCTGCTCATGCCGAAGGGACTGGCTGCCGTCGGCCCCTACGATCTGAAGTTTGTCATCGTCACGCTGGGTTACATGCTTGCCAACTTCGGCCAGTACGGCTTCTACCTGATCATGATGATCTCGATCATGAACACCGTCGAGTACAACGAGCTCAAGCACGGCACCCGCGACGAGGGCATCGTCTCTTCGCTGCGTCCCTTCCTGACCAAGCTGGCCTCGGCGCTGACCATTGCCATCGCGACCGGCACCTATATCGTTTTTGGTCTGCTCAAATACACCAACGGCATTGCCGCGCAGGAACAGCTTGCCAACCAGGGTCTGATCACCGAAACGGAGAAAGGCCTTGCCATCACCGAGCTGCTCAAGGACGTCCTGCCCTCGCAGGCGAACGCGCTCATGATCGTGATGACCGTTCTCCCCTGCCTGCTGATGTTCCTCTCCTACATTCTCTACAAGAAGCACTATAAGCTTGACGAGGACGAATACGATCGGATCTGTGAAGAGATCAAAAGCAAAAAGAACGAGGGCGCCGTTATCGAAGCCATCGAGTAAAAAACTCTATGAATATTCAAGGCTGTGAAGCGTGCTTCACAGCCTTGTTTTTTATGGGAAGGACGGATTCATCGCATAGACGTTTTTCTCATCCAGCTTTTCGAGCGTCAGGCGCAGCCCTTCGCCGAAGCGCTGGTAGTGTACGATCTCGCGTTCGCGCAGGTATTTGATCACATCGTTCACATCCGGGTCGTCGCTCAGGCGCAGGATGTTGTCATAGGTCACGCGCGCTTTCTGCTCCGCCGCCATGTCCTCGTTGAGATCGCAGATCGGATCGCCTTTTACGCCGATCGACGCTGCGCTCCAGGGAAAGCCGGAGGCGGCCGTCGGATAAACGCCCGCCGTGTGATCGACGAAATAGACGTCCAGGCCGCTCTTTCTGATCTCCTCGTCCGACATCTCGCGCGTCAGCTGATGGATGATTGTCCCGACCATCTCCAGATGGCCGAGTTCCTCCGTTCCGATATCGGTCAGCAGGCCCTTGAGTTCCGCGTAAGGCATGGAGAAGCGCTGGGAGAGATACCGCATCGACGCGCCGAGCTCGCCGTCCGGGCCGCCTGATTGTAAAAACCTATAACAAGGCCCCGGTTTTTCCGG
The DNA here is from genome assembly GCA_045222695.1 of Candidatus Limivicinus sp. Classification (GTDB taxonomy): domain Bacteria; phylum Bacillota; class Clostridia; order Oscillospirales; family Oscillospiraceae; genus Limivicinus. Next base: position 3,082 of record JBGUZD010000091.1, on the reverse strand, counting down.
GGCCTTTTACTATTATATTCTATTCCGCCTCGTCGGGCGGCTTCTCAACCTCTCCCTGGGCGGCGTCGATGGTGTCTTTATACATTTTCAGCATGCGTTTCAGCCACTTCGGAAGAGGCGCGCCAAGCTTGCCGGCGTTCTCCAGGATCGACCCGAGTTCAGTAATGATGTACCACAAGAGGACGATCGGCGTGATCAGCGTTGTAAAGTCGAACGGCAACTGCACCGGCGCCGATTTCAGTATTACGCCGAGCGCGATATCGCAAAGAGCCGCGACGAGCACGGCGAAGATCTCGCCGAGCTTGTGCCATAGGCCGTCGCGCGCGATGTCGCTGGACCACTCCCCGCTGCGTCTGGCTGCGGCCGTCCCGGAAATGTAGTCCAGAACGACACATGTGATCCAGATGATGATCGCCCAGCCGACCCAGCCCCACAGGGCTGTGAGGAATACCAGCGCCGCGGTCAGCGCTGCCTTGATCTGCGTTGCTTTGTCAGGTGTGTTCATTTTCTTTTCTCCTTTCATTCACGCGCTCCGCGCGTTGTATTCAGTTCTCCTTCTGATAGTCCCACATAGCCTTAAAGGACTGTCCGCCCCACTCGCCGTCGACCTCGATCCCCACGGCCGCCTGGAAATCCCGCAGGGCTTTCTCGGTTTGATCGCCGAACTTGCCGTCGATCTCTCCGCAGTCGAAGCCGTTTGCTTTAAGCAACTGCTGCATATGTACCACCTGCGGGCCATACGAGCCTTTTTTGAGCAGATTAACCTTGACGGCATATGTATACGGATAATAACTGAAAGCGGGAGGCTGCGGCTCTTGCGCGGCAGGGGGTGCGCTCGGTGTTTCTGTGCCTGTTTGGGTATTTTCAGATGGGGTAGTCACAGTTTCCCAGTTCGGCCGTCCGTAACCGGCGATATATCCGTCGCCGATGGTATAGGCGTGAGACATAACACGGTCGGACGAATTGCCCTCGACGGTCCTGACGCGCGCGCCGTTGACCTCCACAACAATGCCCGTGTGGTTAATCGCGCCGCCAACAAAGAAGAAGATCTGGTCTCCAACTTCCGGGCGTGTGTACCACGCGCCGTTGTTCTTGTAGAAGTCGGCAGAGAACAGGCACTTTGCCGAGAACGATCCGGCAGGCTGATAGGTCAGCCTGGAGGCAAGGTCTATGCCAAAGCACTCAAGAAAGGCGCTATCTACGAAAACATCACACCACGGTTGGTTTTGAACGTTCCATCCGCCCGCCGCCGTCCACTTCGGAGCATATTTATTCCAGTTGTTAGCGCCCTCGGTGTAGCCAACCTGTGCCAGCGCCCAGGATACAAGTTTGTTTATAGCTTCTTGTTTCGTCATAATTACGCCACCCTTTTCCAGATATAGACCGCCAGATAAGGCGGCATGTTGTTGTGGGCAGTATCAGAGCCAAAACTGAGCGTTACCTGATCCATTCCTCTTGTCACGCCATTGTAATATGACACCGAGTCGGCGCCGGAACCAGTGGTCTGAACGCCAGTCACTATGCCGCTGGGGCCAGAGACCATAGACGCAGATGAACTTGCGCCAGTTCCCCACGACATTCTTCTCACCCTGAATGAACCCTTAGTTGTTGGGAGCTCATCGCCCGTCAGAGTATGTTCGGCTTCACCACCAGTATCTCCTGCGGAGTATGTCTGACCAGCGGCCAGCAGGAAAGTATCTTCTATCCGCTCCCATGTCCCGCCGAACAGCGTACCGGGGTCTGTGCTGTTGACGGACATATAGATCGAGCCTACGGGATAGACGTCGTCAAAGCTGATCCCCCCGCCTCCGCCGATGATGCTGCCGAGCACGGTGAGATCGCCGCCGATTTTAACATCCCAATCTGGAGCGACTTCAAACAGGTCGTTTGTTTCAGCCGCTTTGCCGAAAGCCACTCCTCGACCATTTGAGCGGAACTTCATGGCCCACTTGCGCGTAGGAACGGTGGCATAGTATACGGCAGAATTGCCGAGCGTATCCGTCGCCGTGATTTTCACCGTATAGCTCGTATCAGCAGATACCGGGGAAAGCAGCGACGCAGTACCGCTTGTAAGATTTGTCGCCGTCCCATATGATCCGCCGGACGCCTTGTATGCGGCTGTCAGCGTGCAGACGTTTTGGCTGTTGAGCGATGAGAAAATGGCCGTCGCCTTGACAGACAGATACGTGCCATCTTCATCTGCTACGCCGAGAGCATTGCAGCGAAATACTTCCTGCCCTGTCGTTGACGGATCTGCGTAATCCATCACCGTGAGAGTAAAACTCTCGCTTGCCGTTCTTCCCCTGCTGTCTGTCACGGTGCAGACTACGGATACGGAAGTCGATGCCAGAATAGGCGTAAGATACGGGGCCGCGCTGTCTGTCTCTCCCTGGCACGTAACGGAATAGGAAGCGATGCTCGCGCCGACGGCATCCGTCATGTCTATCTTCGTGGAGTCAAACGTAGCTTCCGCCTGCGAGTATCCTTTGACATATCCAGTTATGCCGGATACCGCGCCCGTGTTGTACGGCGCAAGGAAAGCCCAGCCAGTGGATACGGACGGTTTCATACCAGCGTCCGCGGTTACGGTCAAAGACCTCGTGACGGCGCTGCCGACTGCCGTGCCTCCGCTGTTGTACGTCTGAATGGAGACGGTGATCGGGAGAGACGCGGCGGACGGATAGTCCGCAAACCACGAGCGCGGGACGCTAAGGTTCAACGACGTGTCGAAACGGCCGCTCGTATACAGGGTCGTCTGGTTGTTGTATTTGAACGTGGCGATGTGATAGTTGGTCGATGCCTTCCGGGTCATCGTAAGGGAAAACGTCCCCTGCGTCTCAACGCTGGACGAACACGACGCGACCGTAGACGCGGCGTTCTCCGTGATTGTGATGGTCTGGTTGCCGGTGTCGATCCCCTTGCGGTAGGATTCGTAGTTCAGCGGGACTACCGTCCCGAGAAACCTCACCGTCGCCGTCGCAACGCCGTTTGCGTTGTGAGTAACGGTTATCGTGCCGATGGAGCCGGAGTAAGGCGGGAAGTTTGTCCATGAGTTCACATTGGCCGAGCAATTTAGGTTGTT
>JBGUZD010000090.1:0-14261 GCA_045222695.1 Candidatus Limivicinus sp. | reverse complement strand
GATCCTCGGCCCGAAGGGCCTGATGCCGTCCCCGAAGGCCGGCACGGTCACCCCGAACATCGCCCAGGCCATCGGCGAGGCGAAAGCCGGTAAGGTCGAGTACCGTCTGGACAAGACCAACATCATCCACTGCCCCATCGGCAAGGTGAGCTTCGGCGCGGAGAAGCTGTACGAGAACTACATCGCGCTCATCACCGCCATCATCAAGGCCAAGCCCGCCACCGCCAAGGGCCAGTATATCCGCTCCTGCGTCACAGCCTCCACGATGGGACCCGGCGTCAAGATCAACGCCCAGAAGCAGCTGTAAGCTCTGCTCAAACGAGATCAAAAAGCTCTCTGTCCGCACGGACAGGGAGCTTTTTTCGCGCCCGGGCCGCCGTGCGCCGCAGCGCAGGCAGACCGCAAAGCGAGATCCGCACAAGCGAAGATTTGACAACCACGCCGGCATGGGATATTCTGTATGGAGACGGCGCGGTCATTGGTGCCGCCCAAAATGGGATACATGCGCGAGGGACAAGGAACGCCCATGCCGCAAAGCCGCGCACAAAACACAGAGAACCGTCCCCTGTGCTACAAAGCCGCGCACAAAACACAGAGAACCGTCCCCTGTGCTACATCTCCAATACACATTTGAAGAACAGCCTTCAAGTAATTTAATTATGAAGGGAAAAACGAAATTATTCTACCTGCCAAGGTAATAAAGTGGGAAGGAGAAAAAATGAATGTTGTAAAGTTGGTTTTTATGTCAACTGTTACAGCGGTAGTTGCACAAATAATCATTTTAATCGTTTCTTTTCGTAGATTCTCCAAAAACAAACGATATTATCTAAATAAATTTGAAATTATCGCATTAATTGTGTTTCTAGTATTGCCCCCTGTCGTGTATTCCATTTTTAGCCTATCGACTAATACCACATCAACGAATCCCATCGGATTATGGGTAAAAATAATTGCATCCAGCATTGCTGTTCCTTGGGGACTTGCGCTCCCGGTTCCTCTTATCTCAATTGTTTCTTTGCTGTTGCATCACTCAGCAGGAAAGAAACATCAGGATTGTGGGACAGGGGACGGTTCGCTGTCCCAAGATGAAAACCCCAATTAAACCCCACTGTGGGACAGGGGACGGTTCCTTGTCCCACGACTAAAACGACAACTGAATCACACAGTCACGGCGCGAGGAGCTAATCACTCCCCGCGCCTGCCGCCATAAAACACAGAGAACCGTCCCCTGTGCTACAGGTGCATGATGAATTGGAGGGCGTTTTCGGATGAAAGAAAGAGAACGTATTTTGTATTGGGCCTTTGTTGTCGTATTACTCTTTGTCTATGTATCATGTTTACTAAATGAGGGGGTTTATCAGGTCTGCATCTGGAGAGATTTGGATTACACGCTCTCTTGGCAGGTTTTGAAAACGGTGCAAATTATGCTTGTTCCGCCGGTCGCAGGGTTGCTGTTATTATCTCTTTACTACAAATTGTGGAAAAAAAAGCCTTTGAAAGGTCTTCCGTTTAATAAAAAAAATAGAACCAACTTGATGATAATGCTGTTGAATGCAACCTTTTTTATTTTGTTTCATGCGTCGGCCGCTCCGGTACGAAAAACAGGATATCCTTTTGAAGTGTATAGATTAGCCAGAGCGCACGGACTGCTTTTGCTTGTCCTCGCGGTTGGATTAAATATTACAGCAAGTTTATTGGGGGTATGGGATAAATCAGAATGAGACGTGCGGGAACACAGGGGACGGTTCCCCGTCCCACGAAGAAAACGACAATTGAATCACACAGTCACGGCGCGAGGAGCTAATCTCCCCGCGCCGTGTTTTTTTCTGTCATTCTTCAGGAGTGAAAGCGACGAAGAATCTTTTGAAAGATCCTTCGCCGCGCTCAGGATGGCAAGGCGGGGAGCTTTTTTCATTTATGAAGCTTTCTAAAATTTTCTTTTAGCCCGTGGACATTTTCTTTTCGACGCGCTATAATGGTGTTATGTAAATTAAACCTCCCCAGAAAGGAGTTTTCGTATGACTACCGGAAAGATCAAAGCGGTGCTGTTCATCATCGTTTTTCTGCTGATCGTCGCGGTCGCGGCCTCCTGGTTCGTCAGCCGGGACGAGGCCGCGCAGGCCGAGGCCGAAGCAGCCGAAGCGGCCGCGGCGGCCGCGGCGGCCGCCGCCGCGCATACGCCCGCGCCCACGCCCGTCCCGACGCCGGAGCCGACCGCCGTGCTCATCACGCCCGCGCCCACGCCCGTCCCGACGCCGAAGCCCACCCCCGCGCCGACTCCCGCGCCCACGCCGACGCCCAAGCCCACGCCCGTGCCCGTGTACGGCGAGACCCTGGGCACCGGCAGCTTTGAGTCGTCCTACGGCACGGGGCTCGATCTGTGCGTCGACTGGAGCGTCGTCACGCTCAACGCCAACGAGGTCAGCGTTTCGATCCGCGTCTCCGTGCTCTCCGGCGCGCTGCACTCCGGGCCGATGCCCCTGGGCATCAACGTGGGCGGCCAGTATGAGACGCTCACCGCCAACGCCGTGAACTACGACGGCGCCGCGCTGGCTTACAGCACGCTCGGCACGCAGACCTTCACCGTCAGCTGCCCCGCCGGGCAGACGACCTCGATCCCCGTCCAGGCCAGCTGGAACTTCGGCGGCACATACGGCGGCAACGAGGTGCCCGTGCTGGAAAGCGGCGGCTACATCAACGTGACGCGACAGTAAAACATCGCGGGCCGGAGAGCTTCTCCGGCCCCTTTTTCAGGAGGTTCTTTCTATGACCGAGCTGTCCCGCGAGATCCTGCGCGACTGGCAGGTGCGCAAGACGAAGGCGCAGAAGCTGCGCTTCATCGAATTCCTGCAGAGCCGGCTGCCCGGCCTGCGGGTCGAGGAGGGGGGCTGGCCCCTCTGCCGCAACCTCGTGCTGGGCGATCCGGAAAGCGCCGACGTCGTTTTCACCGCGCATTACGACACCTGCGCCCGGCTGCCCTTCCCGAATTTCATCACGCCGAAAAACATCCTGATCTATCTGCTGTATCAGCTGCTGATCCTGCTGCCCTTCTTTGCGGCGGCGGGGCTGCTGTGCTGGGGGCTGATCCGGCTCGGCGTTTTTGCGCCGCTGGCGATTATGCTCGGCTGGTTCGCCGCCTTCGCCCTGATCCTCTGGGTCTTTCTCTTCGGCCCGGCCAATCCGCACACCGTCAACGACAATACCTCCGGCGTCGTGACGCTCTGCGAGCTGATCGCCGCGCTGGACGAGAGCGAACGCGCGCGCTGCGCCTTCGTCTTCTTCGACCACGAGGAGAGCGGGCTTTTCGGCTCGGCAAGCTTCCGCTCGAAGCACAAAAAGGCCATGAAGGACCGCCTTGTCGTCAACTTTGACTGCGTTTCGGACGGCGACCACATCCTGATCGTTCAGAACGGCAGGGCGAAAAAGCGCGCGGGAGCGGCGTTCGCGGAGGCCTTTGCCTCCGCGGGGGACAAGCAGCTTCATCTTGAAGGCCCGCTCGGGGCTTTTTACCCCTCGGACCAGGTCAACTTCCCCTGCGCCGCGGGCGTGGCGGCGATGAACAAAGCCCCGGTCCTCGGGCTCTACATGGCGCGCATCCACACGGCGAAGGACACCGTCTGCGACGAGCGGAACTTTGCCTTCCTCGTTGACGGCGCGCGGCGTTTCCTGCGGCTGTATCGGCCCGAAAGCTGAATGACGATTGACGCGGCGGCAGGCTCGATGGTATCATGGGCCTGCCGATCTTATTGCGAGGAGAGAGAAACATGCGTACGCCCGAACAGGTCAGCGAGATCGTCCGGCTGCTGCTGGAGGAATACCCGGAGGCGAGCTGCACGCTCGACTACGGCAAGGATTACGAGCTGCTTTTTTCCGTGCGGCTGGCCGCGCAGTGCACCGACGAGCGCGTCAACCGGATCACGCCCGCGCTCTTTGAGCGTTTTCCGACGCTCGAGTCCTTCGCGGAGGCCGACGTGGAGGAAGTGGAGGATTACGTCCGCTCCTGCGGCTTTTTCCGCTCCAAGGCGCGGGACATCGTCGCCTGCGCGCAGGTCCTGGTAAGCAAGTACGGCGGAAAGGTGCCCGCGACGATGGAGGAGCTCACCGCGCTGCCCGGCGTGGGCCGCAAGACGGCGAACCTCATCCTCGGCGACGTGTTTCGCGTGCCCGGCTCGGTGGTCGTGGACACGCACTGCATCCGCCTGTCGAACCGGCTGGGGCTGGTGGACGGGCTCAAAGAGCCCGAAAAGATCGAGCGGGAGCTCAGAAAGCTCCTGCCGCCGGAGCGCTCGAGCGATTTCTGCCACTGCATCGTGCTGCACGGCCGCGCGGTCTGCGACGCGAGAAAGCCGCAGTGCGAAAAGTGCTGCGTGCGGCATCTGTGCCAGCATTTTTCGGGATGAGCGGCTGCCGCGGACCTGCTTCCCCCGCCGGGGGAAGTGGCGCGCAGCGCCGATAGGGGCTTTGAAAACAGCGAAACACCCCTTCAGTCAGCCGTACGGCTGACAGCGGAAATTGCGGCTTTGCTTTTTCCGCCCCCGGCGGCGCAAAGCCCACAGCCACCACCTTGCCGCGTTTGCCGTTTGCGGCCAGGCGTCAAATCCTGCCCGCAAACGGCGCGGCTGCGGAAATTGCGGCTTTGCTTTTTCCGCCCCCGGCGGCGCAAAGCCGCAATTCCCTCAACAGCCGCTCAAAGGACTCTGCGCCCCTCATCAGTCAGCCATACGGCTGACAGCTTCCCCCGAGGGGGAAGCCTATAAGGAAAGGAGATTGAAATGACCAATCAACAGAAATGGAAAGAGCTGTCCAGGCGGCTCGACGAGATCGAGGCCTACGGCCGCTGTCTCGGCAAGGTCAACTTCGACATGGAGTGCTGCGCGCCCGAGGAGGGCATCGAAAAGGCCGGCGAGGACATGGCGATCCTGGGCAAACGCCTGTATAAGATGACGCACGCGAAGACCTTTGAAAAGCTCATCTGCGAGCTGCGCGCGGACGGCGAGGGTCTCACGCCCGTGCAGAAAAAGGCCGTCGAGCACCTCTACGACGACTACGCGAGGTTCAAGAACATCTCCGCCGCGCTCGACTACGAGATGGATCTGGCGAACAACAAGGCCTACGGCGCGTGGCTCAAGGCCAAGAAGGCGAACGATTTTTCGCTCTTCCGCGATTCCTTTGCGGACCTGATCCGCTATACCCGCATCGCGGTCGAGCTGCGCGACGAGAAAAAGGCCACGGTCTACGACACCTGTCTCGACGACATCGAAAAGGGCGGCTCGATCGAGCAGCTCGACGCCTTCTTCGCCGCGCTCAAGGCGCGCATCGTGCCGCTGCTGCGCCGCGTCGTGGAGGAGGGCAAGCCGATCCGCGAGGACTTCATGTCCCGCCCGGTGCCGATCCCGCGGCAGGAGGCCATGTCGCGCTGGCTCCTCGAGCTTGAGGGCCTGCGTTCGGGCGCGCTGGTGCTGATGACGACCGAGCACCCCTTCACCGACAACTTCGGCCCGCACGACGTGCGCGTGACGACGCACTACCACGAGGATAGCTTCATCTCCAACGTGTTCACGACGCTGCACGAGGGCGGACACGCCCTGTTCATGCAGAACGAGCCGCAGGAGATCCACGACGCGCACTGCGCCGACAACATGTCCAACGCGATGCACGAGACGATCTCGCGCTTCTACGAGAACCTGATCGGCCGCAGCGAGGCCTTCATCGCCTTCGCCGCGCCCAGGATCCGCGAGCTCTCGGGCGGCATCTTCGACGACGTGTCCGACCGCGAGCTCTACGAGGCCGTGAACGTCGCGCGGCCGAGCCTGATCCGCACCGAGGCCGACGAGCTGAGCTACTGCCTGCACATCATGGTCCGCTACGAGCTGGAAAAGGCCTTCATCAACGGCGAGATCTCGGTGGACGAGGTGCCGGCGCTGTGGAACGCCAAATACAGGGAATACCTCGGCATCGAGGTGCCGGACGACACGCGGGGCTGCCTGCAGGACGTGCACTGGTCGGGCATCGCCTACGGCTATTTCCCGTCCTACGCGCTGGGCAACGCCTACGGCGCGCAGATCCTCAACACGATGAAAAGGGACTTCGACGTGGACGCGGCCGTGCGCGCGGGCGAGCTGGGCAAGGTCCGCGACTGGCTGATCGGGCATGTGTTCTCGATCGCCTCGATCTCCACGCCGGACGAGTGGATCCGCGCGATCACCGGCGAGAGCCTGAACGTGAAGTATTATCTCGACTATCTCGAGGACAAGTTCACGAAGCTGTACGAACTGAAATAAAAACCACAAAAACCAAGGAGCCCCCGCGGAGAAGATTCTCCGCGGGGGCTTGAGACTGTAAAAACCTTTGCAAAGCTTTGAGAATAGAGCAGCGGGGGAGCTCGAGGGGTAGCGAAGCGGCGCCGCGGGAGTGAATGATGTGCCGGCGGCACATCAGAGCCGCGGCGTGACCGAGCCGCAGCGAGAAAGGGCCCGCCTCGTGTACAATCAGACGCCGTCCGAAAAGCACTGAACCTTCAGTGCTTTTCGGGTAATCGCGTTTTGATGCCAGGCAAAACGCGCGGCGGCAGAAGCTTGTCAAAAAAGCCCTTAAAGGGCTTTTTTGACAAGCTGATTCCCCGCGGAGAGCCTTCTCCGCGGGGGCTTTTTTCTTTCGGGCGGACTGGTAAGAAAAACACCCGGATGTGTGTAAATAATCGTTGCCAAAAACGCGGAAGATGAGTAAAATAGTATATGGAAATACCGGAGCTTGCGGGGAGGATAACCATGAGAAGCAAATATACCGTCCTGCTCAAGACCATCGCGGAGGAGCACGGCCTGCAGATCCTGCACGCCGCGAAGGACTATGAGACGAAAAGGATCGTGACCTACGACGTCAACCGCCCGGCGATGCAGCTCGCCGGCTTTTACAACTACTTCGACCCCGAGCGCATCCAGATCATCGGCCGCGTCGAGAGCACCTATCTCGACACGCTTTCGGACGCGGATCGGCTCGCCGCCTTCGAGCGCTTCATGCAGTTCGACATCGCCGCGCTCGTGATCTGCCACGGCGTGCAGCCCTTCCCCGAGTGTCTGGAGGCGGCCGAGAAGTACGACCGCACCGTCTTCATCACACCCGAGGACACCAGCGAGTTCCAGGCGGGCCTGATCTCCTCGCTGCGCAGCCACCTCGCCCCGCGCACGACCATGCACGGCGTGCTCGTCGAGATCTACGGCGAGGGCGTGCTGCTCACCGGCGACAGCGGCATCGGCAAGAGCGAGACCGCGCTCGAGCTCATCAAGCGCGGCCACCGTCTGATCGCCGACGACGCCGTGGAGATCAAGAAGGTCGGGCGCGACCGTCTTGTGGGCGACGCGCCGGAGATGATCCGCTATTACATGGAGCTGCGCGGCATCGGCGTGGTCAACGTCCGCCGCATCTACGGCATCGGCGCCGTCAAGCCCGAGAGCGGCATCGACCTCGTCGTGCATCTCGAGCCCTGGGAGGAGGGCAAGGCCTACGACCGGCTCGGTCTCACCAGCGAGAGCGAGGTCATCCTCGGCGTGGAGGTCCCGCGCGTGACGATCCCCGTGCGCCCCGGACGCAACCTGGCCGTGATACTGGAGCTCGCGGCGATGAACAACCGCCAGAAGAAGCTGGGCTACAACGCGGCCGAGGCCCTGGCGGCCTCGCACGACGCCCTGATCGACGGGGCATTTTAAGGAGCGGCCATGAGCGATAACGAAAACAGGGAAGTCAATACCCTCTCTCCCGAGGAGAAGTCCCGGCGCTGCCGCGAGAACCTGGAAAAGGCGATCGCGGCCGTCAAGGAGGCCCTCCCGGGCATGAAGCTGCTGGAACGAGAGCCGATGAGCGCGCACTGCTCGTTCAGGATCGGCGGTCCGGCGCGCGCGCTCGCCGTCCCGCAGGACGTGATGAGCCTGGCGAAGCTGTGCAGCATCCTCAAGGACAACCACATCGCGCCGATGATGCTCGGCAACGGGACGAACATCCTCTTCCCGGACGAGGGACTCGAGGAGCTCTTCCTCGTGAGCACCGAGGAGCTGCAGAAGATGTTCCTGCTGCCGGACGGCGCGCTCTACGCCGAGGCGGGCGTGCCGCTGGCGCGGCTCGCCAGCTTCGCGCAGCAGAACGGCCTGGCGGGGCTGGAGTTCGCCTCCGGCATCCCCGGCACGGTCGGCGGCGGCACGATCATGAACGCCGGCGCCTACGGCGGCGAGCTCAAGGACGTGATCGAATCGGTCGTGTGCCTCTATGTGCCCGAGCAGCGGCTCTATGAGCTGAATAACGAGCAGTGCGCCTTCGCCTACCGCACGAGCCTGTTCAAGCGCATGGGCGGCTGTCTGATCCTCAGCGTCGTGTTCCGCCTGGAAAAGGGCGAGGGCGAGGCCATCGCCGCGAAGATGCGCGAGCTCAACGAGCGCCGCCGCGACAAGCAGCCGCTGGACCTGCCCTCGGCGGGCAGCGCCTTCAAGCGCCCGGAGGGGTATTACGCCGCCGCGCTCATCGACGAGGTCGGTCTCAAGGGCTATACGGTCGGCGGCGCGCAGGTGTCCGAAAAGCACGCGGGCTTCGTCGTGAACCGCGGCGGGGCGACTTCGCACGACGTGTACGAGCTGCTGATGCACGTGCGCAATACGGTCTATCGGGAAAAGGGCGTCGAGCTCGAGCCCGAGATCATCATCCTGCCGCCCGATTACCGGCTGGAGGACTTCGGCCCGCCCGTGAAGGGCAACCGCGTGAGCTTCAACGGCGCCCCGGAAGAGGAAGACGACAAAGAGAACTGACCCGATCGCGAGGGATAAGGAAATATGGAATTTCTGATCATCACCGGTCTCTCCGGCGCGGGCAAGAGCCGCGCCGCGGACGTGCTGGAGGACCTGGATTACTACTGCGTGGACAACATGCCCGTCGCGCTGATCCCCCGCTTCGCGGAGTTCTGCGCGGCGACGCGCGGGCGCTACGAAAAGGTGGCGCTCGTGACCGACGTGCGCGAAAAGGAAAACTTCGGCGAGCTTCTCTCCACGATTGAGGCGCTGCGCTGCAGCGAGATCACCTGCCGCATCCTCTACATGGACGCGGATGTGCCGGTGCTGATCCGCCGCTACAAGGAATCGCGCCGCCCCCACCCGCTCGCCGGGAGGGGCGTGAGCGTGGAGGAGGCCGTGCGGAAGGAGATGGCGCTGCTCGCCCCGGTGAAGGAGCAGGCGGATTTCGTCGTCAACACCAGCCGCCTCACGCTCGGCCAGCTGCAGAGCAAGCTCTACGGCCTGCTCTGCGGCGAGGAGGAAAAGCGCGGCATCGACGTGACCGTGCTCTCCTTCGGCTACAAGCACGGCCTGCCCGCGGAGGCGGACCTCGTGTTCGACGCGCGCTTCCTGCCCAATCCCTTTTATGTGGACGAGCTGCGCGAAAAGAGCGGTCTCGACCTGCCGGTCAAGGAATACGTCTTTTCCTTCCAGCAGACCCGCACCTTCATGGAGCAGCTCGAGACGATGCTCGAATTCCTGCTGCCGCTGTATATCGAGGAAGGCAAGCTCAGTCTGACCGTGGCCATCGGCTGCACGGGCGGGCGGCACCGCAGCGTGGCCATCGCGGCCGCGCTCAACGACCACTTCCTCGCCAAGGGCATTTCATCCGTCAACGTCAACCGCGACATCGACAAGTGAGGAGATCATGTCTTTTTCATCCGACGCCAAAGCGGAGCTCTGCCGCGCGAAGGTAGATAAAAAGTGCTGCGCCATCGCCGAGAGCTACGGCGTGCTGCTCTACTGCAACACCTTCACGCCCAGGGAGATCCGCATCATCACGGCCTCCGACGCCTTCGCCGCGCGCCTGCCGCGGCTGTTCCGCCGCGCCTTTTCCGTCGCCTTCGATCTGCTGCCGGACGAGAGCGCCAAGGGCAAGCGCAGCTTTATCATCCGCGACCGGGACAAGATCGAAAAGATCTTCGAGACCTTCGGCGCGGAGGCGGGCGCGACGCTCACCCACCACGTCAACTTCGGCGTGATCGAGGAGGACTGCGACCGCGTGTCCTTCCTGCGCGGGGCCTTCCTCGCGGGCGGGAGCGTCACCGACCCGGAAAAGCGCTACCACCTCGAGCTCGCCACGCCGCACCACGCCGTCAGCCGCGAGAGCTATTCCGTGCTGCTCGAGCTGGGCTTCACCGCGCGCGAGACGCAGCGCGGCGGCAACCACCTGCTGTACTTCAAGCAGGCCGACGTGATCGCGGACTTCTTCACGGCGCTCGGCGCGCCGACCACGGCCATGGGCGTGATGACGGCCAAGGTCGAAAAGGAGATGCGCAACACGATCACGCGTCAGATCAACTGCGACAGCGCGAACGCCGACAAGGTCGTCTCCGCCGCGCAGGAGCAGCTCGACGCGATCCGCCGCATCGCGAAGCAGATCGGCCTCGACGAGCTGTCCGAGCCCCTGCGCGACGCGGCGCTGCTGCGCATCACGAACCCCGCCGCCAGCCTCGCCGATCTCGCGCAGCTGTCCTATCCGAAGGTCACGAAAAGCTGTCTGAGCCACCGGCTGCGCAAGCTGACGGAGATGGCGCAGGCCCTGGGAGAGGAGTGAGAAGATGGCCTTTGTTCATTTGCACGTCCACAGCGAATACTCCCTGCTCGACGGCGCCTGCCGCATCGACGCGCTCGCAAAGCGCGTCAAGGAGCTGGGCCAGGAGGCCGTCGCGCTGACCGATCACGGCGTGATGTTCGGCGCCGTGGCCTTCTACAAGGCCTGCCGCAAGGCGGGCGTGAAGCCCATCGTCGGCTGCGAGGTCTACGTCGCCCCGCGCGGCATGACGGACAAGGAGCACGGCCGCGACAACGACTACTCCCACCTGATTCTGCTGTGCAAGAACGAGACGGGCTACCGCAACCTCTGCTATCTCGTGTCGATGGCCTTCACCGAGGGCTTTTACATCAAGCCGCGCATCGACTGGGCCATGCTCAAAGAGCATGCCGAGGGCCTCGTCTGCCTCTCGGGCTGTCTCGCGGGCGAGATCCAGCAGAAGCTCATCCACGACGACTACGCCGGCGCGAAGGAGCGCGCGCTGTGGCTGCGCGAGGTCTTCGGCGAGGACTTCTATCTCGAGATCCAGGACCACGGCATCCGCGAGGAGCGCGTGGCCGCCCGCGGTTGCGACCGCATCCGCCGCGAGACGGGCATCCCGCTCGTGCTGACCAACGACGCGCACTACGTCGAGCGCGGCGACGCCTATTACCAGGACGTGCTCATGTGCATCCAGATGGGCCGCACCGTCGACGACCCCGTGCGCATGAAGTTCGAGACGCAGGAGTTCTTCCTCAAGGACGAGCAGGAGATGCGCGCGCTCTACCCCGACTGGCAGGAGGCCGCGGACAACACGGTGAAGATCGCCGAAAAGTGCGATTTCGACTTTGAGTTCGGCCACTACCACCTGCCGCGCTTCAAGCTGCCCGAGGGTGAAAAGGACAGCGGCGCCTATCTGCGGAAGCTGTGCGAAAAGGGCTTTCGTGAGCGCTACGGCGACAGGCCGGACGTGCACGAGCAGATGGAATACGAGCTGGGCGTCATCGAAAAGATGGGCTTCGTCGACTACTTCCTGATCGTACAGGACTTCATCAACTACGCCAAGAGCCGGGACATTCCGGTCGGCCCCGGGCGCGGCAGCGCCGCGGGCAGCGTCGTGTCCTACTGCCTGCACATCACGGACGTCGACCCGATCAAATACAGCCTCTTCTTCGAGCGCTTCCTGAACCCCGAGCGCGTGTCCATGCCGGATATCGACGTGGACTTCTGCGTCAACCGCCGCGGCGAGGTCATCGACTACGTCACGCGCCTCTACGGCGCGGACCACGTCGCGCAGATCGTCACCTTCGGCACGATGGCGGCGCGCATGGCGATCCGCGACGTGGCGCGCGCGCTGGACATCTCCTACGCCGACGCGGACGCCGCCGCCAAGCAGGTCCCCGCCTCCGTGCCGCCCGTCACGATCGACGAGGCGCTGCGGCTGTCAAAGCCCCTGAAGGAGCTCTACGACGGCGACGAGAAGATGCACCGGCTCATCGACACGGCCCGCGCGCTCGAGGGCATGCCCCGCCACGCCTCCACGCACGCCGCGGGCGTGGTCATCACCGAAAAGCCGGTCTATGAATACGTCCCGCTGGCGACGAACGACGAGTCCGTCGTCTGCCAGTACCAGATGACCACGCTCGAGGAGCTGGGCCTTCTGAAGATGGACTTCCTCGGGCTGCGCAACCTCACGGTCCTGAAGGACGCGGAGGACATGGTGCGCCGCCGCATCCCCGATTTCCGCATCGACAGGGTGCCCGACGACGACAAGGAGACCTTCCGCATGCTCTCGGAGGGGAAGACCTCCGGCGTGTTCCAGCTTGAAAGCGCGGGCATGACGGGCGTGTGCACCGGTCTCAAGCCGCAGAGCATCGAGGACATCACCGCCGTCATCGCGCTCTACCGCCCCGGCCCGATGGATTCGATCCCGCGCTTCATCGAGTGCTCGGCCCACCCCGAGAAGATCCGCTACAAGCACGAGCTGCTGCGCCCGATCCTCGACGTGACCTACGGCTGCATCGTCTATCAGGAGCAGGTCATCGAGATCTTCCGCCGCCTCGCGGGCTTCTCGCTGGGGCAGGCCGATATGATCCGCCGCGCGATGAGCAAGAAAAAGCACGCCGTCATCGACGCCGAGCGCGTGGCCTTCGTCCGCGGCGATCCCGCGCGGAACATCCCCGGCGCGCTCTCAAACGGCGTGTCCGAGGCCGTCGCGAACTCGATCTACGACGAGATCCTCGACTTCGCCAGCTACGCCTTCAACAAGGCGCACGCCGTCAGCTATGCGATCGTGGCCTACCGCACGGCCTACATGAAGCGCCACCACCCGCGCGAGTACATGGCCGCGCTCCTCACGAGCGTGCTTGAAAACAGTGCGAAGGTGGCCGAGTATATCGCCGAGTGCCGCGAAATGGGCATCCGCCTGCTGCCGCCGGACGTCAACGAGTCCGAGGCCAACTTCACGGTCGCGGGCGAGAACATCCGCTTCGGCCTCGTGGCCATCAAGGGCATCGGCTGGGGCGTGATCAACGGCCTCGTGGCCGAGCGCGAGCTCGGCGGCGAATTCCGCAGCTTCGAGGAGTTCTGCCGCCGCATGGCGGGCAAGGACCTCAACCGCCGCGCGATCGACAGCCTGATCCGCTCCGGCGCCTTCGACAGCATGGGCTGCAAGCGCCGCGCGCTCATGCAGATCGCCGGGCCGGTCATCGACAGCGTCAACCGCGCGCAGAAGGAGAACATCGACGGCCAGTTCGACCTCTTCGGCGACGGAGCCGAGCGCGAGGAGATCGCCTCGATCCCGATGCCGGACGTGGAGGAATACACCGCGCGCGAAAAGATGGCCATGGAGAAGGAGGCCACGGGCCTTTATCTCTCCGGCCACCCGATGGACGAATACCGCGAGATCGTGCGGCGCATCGGCGCGGCGCCGATCGGCGCGCTGCTGAGCGACTTCGCTCCGGGCGGCGGCCACCGCTTCTCCGACGGACAGCTCGTCACGCTCGCGGGCGTGATCTCCTCGGCCCGCACGCGCACGACCAAGAACAACAGCCTGATGAGCTACGTCGTGCTCGAGGACGACACCGGCTCGATGGAGCTGATCGTCTTCCAGAAGACGCTCGACGCCTGCGGCGCCTTCATCCGCGAGAACGAGATCGTCATCGCGAAGGGCCGCATCTCGGCGCGCGACGAGAAAGAGCCTCAGCTGATGTGCGACTCGATCCGCCCGATCGCGGACGCGGCGCCGGAGGGCTCGCCGGCGAAGGAGCAGGGCGCGCGGAAGCTCTACGTCAAGCTGCCCTCGCGCGAGGATCCGCGGATGCGGCATCTCGAGCTGGTCCTGAAGATGTTCCCCGGCAGCGATCAGATGGTCATCTGGTGCGAGCGCGAGCAGAAACGCGTCGGCGCGCGCTGCCAGATCCACGAGGTCCTGCTCGACGAGCTGCGCGAGACCTTCGGCTCGGACAACGTCGTGGTGAAGTAGGTTTTGATTGCCGGTCATCGGCCTTATCGAGGACGGGAGGGACTGTTTGTCTCTCCCGTCCGGTTTCCTTATCTGGGAAAGCCTGGTCAGTGAAAGAGAAAGTGGACAAAAAGAGAAAGCACGCCAGGGGAATTGAACCCTGCCGCTGCCGGGGGCAGAAGGAGGCAGGGTTCAATTTGTGCCGCCACGCCATATGCGGGCAGGTTTTTACGCC
>JBGUZD010000089.1:0-53968 GCA_045222695.1 Candidatus Limivicinus sp. | reverse complement strand
ATGGAGTATCTCTACAACGACGGCGATCTGTACTACTTCATGAACCCCGAGACCTATGACCAGGAGCCCGTGAACGCCTCCGTCCTCGGCGACAACTTCAAGTTCGTCAAGGAGAACATGGAGTGCACGATCTACTCCTACAAGGGCAAGGTCTTCAACGTCGAGCCTCCCTTCTTCGTCGTGCTCGAGGTCACCGAGACCGACCCCGGCTTCGCCGGCAACACCGCCACCAACGCCACCAAGCCCGCTACGCTTGAGACCGGCGCCGAGATCAAGGTCCCGCTCTTCATCGAGCGCGGCGAGAAGATCCGCGTCGACACCCGCACCGGCGAGTATCTCGAGCGCGCGAAGTAAGCATTGTCCGCCCCTTCTCTGTCACTTCAAAAAGGAGGAGAAAAGCTATGACGATCGTTGAAAAGGCCGCCTACCTCAAGGGCCTGTGCGAGGGCCTGGGCGTCGATCCCGATTCCCGCGACGGGAAGCTGTGGGGCGCGCTCAACGAGCTGCTTTCCGACATGGCGCACGAGATCGAGGATCTCCAGTCCGGCTCGCTCGACTTTGCCGACACGCTCGACGAGTTCGGCGACGAGCTGAGCTATCTCGAAGAGCTCACCTGCGATCTCGACCGTCCGGAGGACATGGACGACGAGTTCTGCTCCGGCGACTGCGAGAGCTGCGAGTATGACTGCTTCTCCGACGAGGAGGACGAGGACGAAGAGGACGAAGACGAGGACGAGGACGACGGAGAGCCCGGCTATGACGGCGTGCTCTACGACGTCAAGTGCCCCGTCTGCGGCGAGGAGATCACCTTCGACGAGGAAACGCTCGAAGAGGGCTCGATCGAATGCCCCAAGTGCGGCGAGACGCTGGAGTTCGACCTCTCCGGCGAGGACAAGTAAAAAAACAGGCAAAGCGCGGCGGGATCGCTCCCGCCGCGCCTGTTTTTCTCTCCCGCCGCGAAGGGATATCGGGAGAAAAAAAGAGCGAGGCGGCGCCTCGCTCTTTTCCTGTTTTCAATATCCCATCAGCGGGACGGAGCCGTCGTCGGAATCCTTGGTGATGGATCGGATCACGGCCTCATAGCTGTAGGTATCGCTGACCTGCACGGTGATACGGTCGCCCACCCGGCGGCCCAGCACGGCCTGCCCGAAGGGGGATTCCTTGCTGATCAGACCCTTGCGCGGGTCGCAGCGCACGGTGGTCACGACGCGGATCACCTCGGTCTCGTCGTCCTCCGGCATGTAGATCTCCACGCGGTCGAACAGGCCGACCTCGTCCTCGCCGGAGCGGTCGGAGATCACGCGGGCGGACTTGATCATGCCCTCGAGATAGCGCATGCGGCTGACGTTCTCGCGCTGGGCCTGCTTGGCGGCCTTGTATTCGTAATTCTCGCTGAGGTCCCCGAAGGCGCGGGTGCGCTTGACCTCCTCGAGGATGCCGGGGTGCAGCTCGAGGCGCCGGTAGTCCAGCTCCTCCTGCATCTTGCGGATGTCCTCGCGCGTCAGTTCGTCGTGCATGGCCCGGCCCTCACAGATCGACGCTGACCGCGGCGAGGCCGTTCTTGTCGAACTCGTCGAGATAGTCGTCCATGCGGTTCTGCAGCTCGGTGTAGTCCTCCGGCTCGCTGTCCTCGAGCCCGAGATCGCGCCGGGCCAGCTCCTCGGCCAGGATGTCGAAGAACACGGCGTCCTCGTAATCGGCGATCGCCTCGTGGATGCCGCCCTCCTCGTAGGCCTTCGAGGGGAAGACGTGGCCCTGCCAGCTCTCGGCCAGAGAGCGCATGCCCGCGCGCGGGGAGAGCGCGAAGAGCTTTTCCTGCAGCAGGTCGTAATCCTCGAAGCGGTCCGTGCCGCGGCCGGAATTCAGGATCCAGTTGCCGATATAGACCAGGTCCAGCAGCCGGCGGTATTCCTTTTCGGTCAGATCGATGTTCAAAGAGATCCCTCCTTTGGAGTTTGCGTATTGCCTATTATATACCTATTATAGCAAAGCACAAGCTCTTTTTCCACACGGGAAGATTTCCCCTTGTCATAGTTTCTCTTTTGCGCTATATTATTACGGCAGTACTTTTTTTCTCGGAGCGATCTATGGACAACAGACCGATCGGCTTCTTCGACTCCGGCCTCGGCGGGCTGACCGCCGTGCGCGCACTGCGAAGGATCCTGCCGGATGAAAACATCATATACTTCGGCGACACGGCGCGCATGCCCTACGGCCCGCGCCCGGAGCGGCAGCTGCGCGTCATGGCGCGGCAGGACCTCGATTTCGTCGCCGCGAAAGGCGTCAAGTGCATCCTCGCGGCCTGCGGCACGGTATCGAGCACCGCGCCCGACGTGCTCGCGGGCTACCCCGTAAAGACCTTCGACGTGCTCACGTCCACCGTGCGCGAGGCGGCGAAGCACCCCGAGCGTTCGATCGGCGTGATCGCCACGGCCGCCTGCATCCGGAGCGGCGCGTTCCAGCGCGCTCTCGCGGCGGCCTGCCCGGATACCGAGGTCACCGCGATCGCCTGCCCGGATTTCGTCCCGCTGATCGAAAGCGGCCGTTACGACCCGGACGACGCGGCGCTGCGCGCCGCCGTGGCGGAATATCTCACGCCGCTGCGCGACAGGGGCGTGGAGGCGCTGATCCTGGGCTGCACGCACTACGGCCTGATCGAGTCGGCGATCCGCCGCTTCCTCGGCGAGGGGGCGCACATGATCGAGGCCTCGGCCTGCGCCGCGCACGAGCTGGCGGACTGGCTCAAGAGCGAGGATCTGTGCGGCGGCCGCGGGGAGGAGCGCTTCTGCACCTCCGGCGGCGCGGAGGATTTCAGCCGTCTCTCGGCCGTCTTCCTCGGCCGCGCCCCGCGCGGCGCGGTGGAGCACGTGCCGGAAATGGAGGCCTGAGCGGGATGAAGGACGTCGTTATCAGTATCCGCAGCATCCACGGTCTCGGCGAGGAGAGCGAGGACCGCATCGAGTTCACGACCGACGGGCTCTACCATTACGAGGACGGCACGGGGTACCTGAGCTATCTTGAAAGCGAGGTCACCGGCCTGCCCGGCACGGAGACCTGCGTGGAGATCCGGCCCGACGAGGTCGTGGTCGACCGCCGGGGCGGCGTCACCGGCCGCATGGTCTTCCGCCGCGGCGAGAAGAACCGCTTCCAGTACGAGACGCCCTTCGGCACGGCGACGATGGGCATGGCCACCAAGCGCATCCGCCACGATTTCAACGAGCGCGGCGGCAGCATGGTCGTCGACTATGTGCTCGACGTCGAGCACGCCGTGGTCGAGCGCAGCCGCCTGACGCTGGACGTGCGCGAGGCGCAGCTTTGATTCCTGAAGAAGTGAATTTGAAATCCGAACCAGCTGCCAAGTCAGCATGGGGTGAGCGCGAGAGGGGGCGGGAATCCCCTTTCGCGTTTGAGCGAAGCGGATCCATCCGCGCCGGAGGCGCGGCACCAAAAAAGAGAGAATCCGATCCGGATTCTCTCTTTTTTGGTGAATCATACGAAAAACGCAGCCCCGGGCTTTTGGCCCGGGGCTGCATTTTGCTTTTTTTATGCGCTTTTCTTCGCGCGCTTTTTCTTCGCGCAGACGCTGCGGTACATCGCATAGGGCAGCCGCGCCATGAAGTAGCAGGTCACGGCCATCGCGAGATAGCAGCTCAGGTACCAGTCGCCGTGGCGCTGGACGAGGTATTCGCACACGCCCGTGCCGGCGAGCGCGAAGAACCAGCCGACCCAGACCGCCCAGTGGAAGGCGCCGCGGCCGTTCGCGCGGACCGAGCGGACGGACCACACGACGAGCACAGCGAGGATGCACACCGCGCAGGCCATCTGCGAGATGGAGACGAAGCCGTTGAAGTGCATGAAGCTCGAATCGTAGCGCGTGCTGTCGCACAGGAGCTCGACCGCGGAGGCGAGCAGCAGCGCGAAGAGAGCGACGTTGCCGTCCTTCTTCTGCCCCGCCTTCATCGCCTGACGGCGGCGGCGGAAGAAGAAGCGCAGCACGATCACGAACACGGCCGCGAGGAGCAGGAATTCCACGAAGAAGGTCGCAAAGCGCCAGTCCTCCGCCCCGGAGGAGGAGAGCACCGGCGAGGCGAGGGGCAGATGCCGCAGCCACGCCGTCTTCACGGCGATCTTGCCGCGGCAGGTGCTGTTGAACAGCGCCGAGAGGCGGATGAAGGCCGCGGCGAGCACCGCGCCGGGCGCAAAGCAGTCGAGCAGGCGGGCGGGATTCTGCGTCAGGCCCGCCGCCTTTGTCAGCCACGCCGCCGCGAGCGCCGCGGGCACCGCGCCGACGAGCACATAGCCGCCGACGGAATACCGCGTCATCGCGCGCCAGAAGGAGGCGTACTGCTCGCTGTGGCAGTAGTAATGCAGAAAGCGGCAGATCAGCACGGTCAGGACGATGTCGGCGCAGGCGAAGAGCCACGGCGCCGCGCCGAGGTTCCCGCGCGGATAGAGCGCGGCCGTCAGCATGAAGCAGGCGGCGGCGCCGAGCGCGATGACGAGCGCGCTCTTGTACAGCTCGATCCCGCCGAGCATCAGCATGGCGTCGTTCATGTTCCCGCCCCCTCTCCGGCGTCCTTTGCCGTGGCGAAATAGACGATGTCGCTCATCGTGCGCTCGCTGTCCCAGTCCACGCGGTTGAAGGGCTTGCCGTCAAAGATCATCACGGCGGTCTGCCCGCCGTCGAGCGCGTAGGCCTTCTCGCAGCCCTTGGCCGCGAGGTAGCCCGCGAAGGTGTAGAGCTGCGCGCGGGTGTTGTAGGGCCCCTGCTCGCCGAGCGTGGCGATCAGATAGTGCCTCTGGCCGAGCTGGCCGATGCCGGAGCGCGAATAGATGTTGTTGATCTCGCCGATGGGATAGCTGCCGTAGCTCTCGGCGCTCTTGAGCTCGCCGTTCTCGACCAGGATCGGGCCGAAGGACAGCGAAAAGACCACGTTGTGCTCGGCCATGAAGCGGCGCGTGTCCTCGTCGGACTGCAGCTCGCCGCGGTGCGCGAAGACCAGATCGCCGTCCGCGGTGATGAAGCAGGTGTCGAGACTCTTGCCCTCGTTGCGGTAGAGCTGGCGGGCGTAGACCGTCACGCCGATCTTGCGGAAGGCGTAGAAGTCGCCGTTGAGGGCGATGACGGCGTTGACGTCGCGCGCCATGTCGGAGGCGTAGAGCTGCACGTCCGAGCCGTAGCTGTTGTTGGCGATGTAGCGCCGGATCTGCGAGCCGTCGGCCGTTTTGATCTCGCCGAAGGAGACCGCGGAGTTGCCCAGCGCCTCCTTCCACGCGATCGCGAGGATCGTCTCGTCGCAGTAGTAGCGGATCGTGCTGCCGGGCATGAAGGCGATGTCCTTGTTCCAGGCCAGGCTCTGCCCCTCGAGCAGCTCGGCGGCGGAGTCGACCACGGCCTGGACGACGTTCGGATCGTCCGTCTCGCCGAAGAGGGCGGGGTCGGGCCGCGGCGCGACGAGCGCGCTCTCCGGGATGGAGTAGCTGCGGCGGATGAAGGTGATGTCCTCCAGCGCGGAGATGTGCACCTCGTTCTCCACGGCCTGCGAGAAGCGCTCGTTGAGCGCGAGCGCCGCGGCGGGCGCGGAGGCGGGAGAGCCGGGCGCGGCCGATGGGAGCGGCGCGGCGGAGACCGAGGCGATCTCGGGATGGACGTGCCCCGCCGCCCAGACGAGCAGCAGCAGGCACAGCAGCGCCAGCGCGGCGCCGATCAGGCGCCAGACGGGGGAGAGCCCGTCCGTCTCACGCGCCGGGGCGGGAGAGGCGGAGGCGTGCGCGGCCCGTTCGGGCCGTGCGTTCTTATCGGAGCGCATAGACCTTCCCTCCCTTCACTTGACCGCGCCGCCCGTCAGCGCGCCGTAAAGCGCGCCGTCGGGCTCGATCAGCCAGTCGCCGTCGCTGCGGACGAGGCGGACGTTCAGCCCCACCGTGCCGCGGTAGTCGGCGGCGTGCTCGAGCGTCTCGGCAAGCGCCTCGGAATAGGCGCGCGCGGTGAAGCTATCGAGGTAGCCGCCCTCGTCGTTGTAGATCTCGTCGGGGTCCAGCTCGGCCGCGAGCTGCTCGACCTTCGCCTCGGTGGCGGCCTTCACGGCCTCGCCGAGAGCCTTCAGATCGAGCGTCGTAAACACGAGCTGCTGCACCGCGCCGCCCGGAGCGGCGACGCAGTCGCCGTAGAGCCGGTATTCGCGGTTTTCCTCCATCGCGCGCCAGATCGCGGCGGCGTCCTCCGACTGCGGGGCGTTCTCTAAGCCCAGCGTCGACACGCCGGAGAGCTTTTCATAGGCGGAGGCGTAGTCGCGCGCGCACAGCGCGTCGAAGAATTCCGTCACGCACAGCTGCGGATCGCCCTCGAGCTCGACGGGCTTTTCCTCGGCGGGCTTGACGCTCTGCGACGAGGGCAGCACGCAGACGATCAGCGCCGCGGCGGCGAGCAGGATCGTGCAGAGCGCCGGGACGAGCCGCAGCTTTCCTTTGCGCGCGCGCCCCAGGGCGGCGAAGGCAAAGTACGCGGCGGCGGCCGCGATCAGGACCAGCAGCACGACGCGGCCGAAGACGGACGCTCCGCCCGTCTCCTCGGCGGGCTCGGCGCTCGGCAGCGGCGCGGCCGTGACGACGCTCGTCCCCGGCTCGCCGGAGGGCGCGGGGGCCGCCGTCTCCTCCGGCGCGGGCGAAGGACTGTTGAGCGCGGCGATGGCCGCCTCCTCGGCGGCGATGCGCTCGGCCTCGCGGCGCGCGGCGGTGGAGTATTCGGTGTAGTCGATCATCAGATCGCAGTAGTCGGCCAGCAGCTTGTAGGGCTCGACCACCGTGTCGGTGAAGATGACGACGGCCATCGGTTCCTCGGTGTAGATGATGGCGCAGTCGTTGAGGTACAGATGCGCCCCCTCGGTGTAGTAGCCGTACTTGTGCGCGATGTCGTATTCGTGGTCGCGGACCTTGAAATACTTGTTCGGCTCGGCCTTGAGCATCTCGTCGATCACGCGCGGGAAGCGCTCGGACTCGGTCTGCAGCAGCTTCAGGGCGTAGATCATCTGCCGCGGCGTGGAGAAGTTGTTTTCATAGAACTTCTCGTCCACGGTGTCGGGATCCTCGCCCATGTAGGGGGCCAGGATGTGCCGGTAGGGCTGATAGCCGCCGAGATATTCCCACATGCCGCGGGCGACGTCGTTGTTCGAATCCACGATCGTCGCGTGCAGCGCGTACTCGTAGCGGTAGCCGCCGACGAAGGTGTCCCAGCCGATCTCGCCGTTATATACCTTTTCGGCGAAGATCATGTTCATCGGCACCTTGTACATGCTGCCGGAGACCATGTACTGATCGCCGTTGTGATACTGCTCCTCGCCCGTGACGGTGTTGCACCAGCCGCAGGCGACCTTGGCGGGATTGGCGCCGTGCTCGTCGAGGAATTCGTCCACGATCTCCTGCCAGGTCCTGCCCGCAAAGCGCTCGTCGTCAAGCTCCGCCTCCTCGGCCGCCGCGCGCGGCGCGAGCGGCAGCAGCAGAGCCAGTACGATGAGCAGGATGAGGCTTGTTTTCAATACTTTCATGTTTCCACCCGAAAAAAAGTGAGCTTTATCGTAAAAAGGCGTCGAGTTCTTCCACGGTCTTGAAATAGTTCTCGCAGTTGGCGCGCATGAAGCGCTCGATCTCGGGGATGTCGTTGGCCCAGCCGACGGCGGCGAAGTCCGCTCCGACGGCGCGGGCCATGTCGTAGCCGGGCTTGAGATCGTCGATCACCAGCAGGTCCTTCGGCTCGAGAGAAAAGCGGCGCATGATGTCCTCGAGCGGGAAGGGCGCGGGCTTGCGCTCGTTCTCCGGCCGCTCCCAGCCGTAGACGGCGTCGGGGACGGGCAGCGCGTTCGCCGCCCAGTCGCGCAGGATGTTCGTGATGTGCGAGTGCGACACCGCCGCGACGAGCCCGCCCGCGGCCTTCTGCCGCTCCATGATCTCCCGGATGCCGGGGTAGGCGGCGGGGACGTGGCTTTTGACGTAGTCGAGCCAGAAGCGGCCCTCCTCGGCGATCGTCGATTCATCCATCCCGTACTCCTCCCGGCACATCTCCAGAAAGCCGGGAGAGAAGTTTTTCAGAAAATAGTGCTCCAGCGAGCAGCTCCGCCCCGGGAAATGCTTTTCCAGAAACAGCTGGAAGCAGGGGTGGTGGATCGTCGCCGTGCTGTTCACGACGGTGTCGTCGTGATCGAAAACGAGACATTTATACTTCATAGGACGTCCTTGTGCGGTATAATACATCACCATATCATACCATTCGACGGCCTCCGGCGCAAGAGAAAAAGCTCCCGGGAAATTCTTGACAATTCTTAATTCCCGCGTTATAGTATGACCGGTATAACAAATCATACTTTTTATACGCAAGGAGGCAAGGATGAAGGCATTGAAGGACAAGCTGGCCGCGTCCGCCAAGGTGGGCGAGAAGGGCCAGATCGTCATCCCCAAGGAGATGCGCGAGATGTTCGGCATCCGCCCGGGAGACACGATCATCCTGCTGGCGGACAAAAAGCGCGGCATCGCGATCCCGCCGCAGGACACGCTCCACTCTTTTATCGACAAGGTGAGCGGGCTGATGGGAGGCGGTGAGGACGATGGCTGAAAAGGTGCTGGAGATCCGCGGCCTGTGCAAGGACTATCCCGCCTTTCATCTGAAGGACGTGAGCTTTTCGCTCGAGCGCGGGCGCATCATGGGCTTTATCGGCCGCAACGGCGCGGGCAAGACCACCACGCTCAAAAGCGCGCTGAACATCGTCCACCCCGCGGCGGGAGAGCTGAAGTATTTCGGCCTGGACTTCGCCGAAAACGAGCTGGAGATCAAGCGCCGCATCGCCTTCGTCTCCGGCGGGGCGAACTACTATCCGAACAAAAAGCTCGCGGCGATCACGGCCGTGACGCGCAGCTTTTACGAGCACTGGGACGAGGAGGCCTACCGCCGCTATCTCAAGCTCTTCAACCTCGACGAGAGCAAGACGCCCAAGGCCCTCTCGGCGGGCATGCAGGTCAAGTACGCGCTGGCCCTGGCGCTCAGCCACGGGGCGGAGCTGCTGATCCTCGACGAGCCGACGAGCGGGCTCGATCCCGTCTCGCGCGACGAGCTGGTGGACGTGTTCCTCTCTCTCGCGGACGAGGGCGTGAGCATCCTCTTCTCCACGCACATCACCGACGACCTCGACAAGTGCGCCGACGACGTGACCTACATCCGGAACGGCGAGATCGTCTTTTCCCTGCCGATCGGCGAGCTGCGGGAGAAATACCGCGCGGTCGCGGTCACGGCCGAACAGGCGGAGAAGTACGCGGACAGGCTCATCGGCTGCAAGCGCGCCAAGGAGGGCTTCACCGCGCTCGTCGAGCGCGGCGAGCTCGAAGAGGAGCTGCCCGGCCGGGCCGCGGGGCTCGAGGAGATCATGGTGCATCTGGACAAGGAGGCGAGAGACGATGGCTAAGCTGCTGAAAAAGGAATTCCGGCTCTTCACGCATCCGACCAGCTGGATGTTCCTCGCCTTCGGGGCGATGGTACTCATCCCGGGCTATCCGATGTACGTCCCGCTGTTCTGGGTGACGCTGGGCCTGTTCTACGCCTGCCTCTCCGCGCGCGAGAACAACGACCTGTACTACACGCTGCTGCTGCCCGTGCGCAAGCGCGACGCGGTGCGCGCGCGGGGGCTGTATTTCGCGCTGATGGAGCTGCTGCAGCTCCTCGTCTGCGCCGTCTTCGCGGTCCTGCGCACGGCGCTGAAGATCGGGCCGAACTCCGCGGGCATGGACGCGAACCTCGCCTTCTTCGGCCTGGGGCTGATCCTGATGGGCCTGTTCAACCTTCTGTTCCTGCCGCGGCTGTACAAAAGCCCCTCGGCGGTCGGAAAGCCCTTCCTCATCGTCACGCTCCTGGTCTTCGCGTACATCGTCGCGGCCGAGGTCTGCTGCTTTGTCGTGCCCTTCTTCCGGGACGTGCTCGACACGCCTGATCCGCAGCACCTCGGCGCGAAGCTGTCCGTGCTCTTCGTCGGCGCGGCGCTCTTCGCGGCCCTGACGGCGCTCGGCACGCGCCGTGCGGAGAAGATCTTCGAGAAGGTCGACCTGTAAAAACAAGGAAAAAGAAAAACGCCCCCGGCCTTGCGCGGCCGGGGGCGTCATGCTATACTTTCCCTGCAAGCGATCGAAACGGGATCCGCGCCGTATCCGCGCAGGCGGAGATCGGGCCGCGGTCAACAGGGGAATGCGGGTGAGATTCCCGCGCGAGGCCGTCACTGTGAAGCGTGTGCAGACTGCATTTTGCGCACCGAAGTCAGAAGACCTGCCCGTGCCGCATCTCAAAGGGATGCGGCGTCGCACAAGGATCCGCGGACTTCCGGACGAATACGGGACTGTGGTCAGATGTCCCGTCTTCTCTCTTTTTTCCTTGTGTGATCTTCGATACAACACAAGAAAGGAGAGATCAACACGAAGAAAAACAAAAAGATCATCATCGCCGTGGCGCTTTTGCTTGTACTCGTCATCGGCGCGCTGCTCGTATGGCAGCTGAACAAGCCCGCTGCACAGGAGGGCGGCAAGAAGCTCGTCGTCACCGTCGTGCACGGCGACGGATCGAGCAAGGACTTCGCGATCGCCACCGACGCGGAATTCCTGCGCGGCGCGCTCGAGGAGCAGCAGCTCATCGAGGGCAGCGAGAGCGAATACGGTCTGTTCGTCACCGCCGTGGACGGCGAGACGGCGGACGACGCGCTGCAGCAGTGGTGGTGCTTCACCAAGGGCGGCGAGATGCTCATGACCGGCGTCGACACGACTCCCATCGCGGACGGCGAGCACTATGAGATCACCCTCACGACCGGCTGGTAAGCTCAGCGCAAAGGAGATCTGCATCCTGGCGCTGATGGGCGCGCTCATCTTTGCGGAAAAGGTAGCCTTTTCCGCGATCCCGAACGTCAACCTCAACGCGGTGCTGATCATCCTCACGACGGTCTTCTTCGGCTGGCGGGCGCTCTGCAGCGTGCTGATCTACATCATGCTCGAGGGGCTGGTGTACGGCGGCAACAGCATCTTTCTGTGGTGGTTCAGCTACCTGTACATCTGGCCGATGCTCGTCGCGGTCTGCATGCTCCTCCGCAAAAACGACTCGGCCGTGATCTGGGCGGTGATCGCCGCGGTGTTCGGGCTCGTTTTCGGGCCGCTGATGTATCTGACCTATTTTGCGGTCAACGGGGCCTGGAAGGGCTTTTTCGCGATGTGGGTCGCCGGCATCCCCTTCGATCTGGCGCACTGTGCGAGCAACTTCGTCTTCACGCTGGCGCTCTATCGGCCGCTGTACCGTGTGATGGAACGCTTCCTCGGCACGCCCCCGGGGCGGGAGAAGACTTCCGAACAAGCATGATCCCGCAAAAAACGGACGCTGTGTTTCACAGCGTCCGCTTTCTATTGATGCCGGGGAATCAGTCCAGCCCCGGGACCTGCGGCAGTCCGGCGAAGCCGCGCGCGAGGTCCTCGTCCGTGGGGATATAGTCGCTCATCTGCCCGTCGTTGAACTTCTGATAGGCCGTGAGATCGAAATAGCCCGTGCCCGTGAGACCGAAGAGGATGTCCTTGGCCTCGCCGCTCTCCTTGCAGGCGAGCGCCTCGTCGATCGCCACGCGGATCGCGTGCGAGCTCTCCGGCGCGGGGAGGATGCCCTCGCAGCGGGCGAAGAGCTCCGCCGCCTCGAACACCGCCGTCTGCTCGACGGCGCGGGCCTCCATCAGCCCGTCGGCGTAGAGCTGCGACAGCGTCGGGGACATGCCGTGGAAGCGCAGGCCGCCGGCGTGGTTGGGCGAGGGGATGAAGCCGCTGCCGAGCGTGTACATCTTCGCCAGCGGGCAGATCATGCCCGTGTCGCAGAAGTCGTAGGCGAATTTCCCGCGCGTGAAGCTCGGGCAGGAGGCAGGCTCGACGGCGATGATGCGGTAGTCGGCCTCGCCGCGCAGCTTCTCGCCCATGAAGGGGGCGATCAGGCCGCCGAGGTTCGAGCCGCCGCCGGCGCAGCCGATGATGACGTCTGGCCGCACGCCGTATTTGTCCAGCGCGGTCTTGGCCTCGAGACCGATGACGCTCTGGTGCAGCAGCACCTGGTTGAGCACGCTGCCGAGCACGTAGCGGTAGCCGGGCTGGGAGGTCGCCACCTCCACGGCCTCGGAGATCGCGCAGCCGAGCGAGCCGGTCGTGCCGGGGAATTGCTCAAGGATCTTCCGGCCCACGGCGGTGGTCATGGACGGGGAGGGGGTCACCTCCGCGCCGTAGGTGCGCATGACCTCGCGGCGGAAGGGCTTCTGCTCGTAGCTGACCTTGACCATGAACACCTTGCAGTCGAGCCCGAGGTATGCGCAGGCCATCGACAGGGCCGTGCCCCACTGGCCGGCGCCGGTCTCGGTCGTCACGCCGCGGAGGCCCTGCTTTTTGGCGTAGTAGGCCTGGGCGATCGCGGAGTTGAGCTTGTGGCTGCCGGAGGTGTTGTTGCCCTCGAACTTGTAGTAGATGTGCGCGGGCGTGCCGAGCTTCTGCTCAAGACAGTAGGCGCGCACCAGCGGCGCGGGGCGGTACATCTTGTAAAAATCGCGGATCTCCTGCGGGATGGGGATGAAAGCGGTCGTATCGTCGAGCTCCTGCTCGACGAGCTCTTCGCAGAACACGACGCCGAGCTCCTCGGCGCTCATCGGCCTGCCCGTGCCGGGGTTGAGCAGGGGGGCGGGCTTCGTCTTCATGTCCGCGCGGACGTTGTACCAGCTCTGCGGGATCTCATCCTCGGACAGATAGATCTTATAGGGGACGGCGGTGGATTTCATACTCATGGTTTTTTCTCCTTTCGATGGCGTCTTGACGGTCTGCTTCTTCCTTCGTGTGCGGAACGGCCGTCACCATCGTCTTCCGGGGAGTTTTTTCATACGGCTTGCCCTCCTTGCGCGGCCACATAAAAACAAAAAACCCGCCCCAGCTCAACTGCTGGGACAGGATACTTCCTGCGGTGCCACCCGGCTTGACGCGCCTTGTACAGAAAGAGCGCGCCCTCTTTTCGCGTACCGACATACGCGGATCGTTGTTAACGGAGAAGTCCGCTCCGTCTCCCATACTCCGGCCGGAAAGAGGCCGTTTCTGCTCGCCCTCGGAAGTCCATTCGGCCTGACGCTTTCCGCCGCGCTCGCACCAATACGCGGCTCTCTGCGGGAAAGTTGGGGAGGCTTACTCACTCTTCCTCATCGGTTTGGCAAAAGGATACCACCGGAAAGTGAGCCTTGTCAAGAGCATGGACGAAAAAAGTTTCAGCGATTTAAAGCGGTGTGTGTCCGGCCGCCGCGCGGCGGGCCTGCGCGCCGCCCGCTTTTCCTTGACATCGCGCCGCTCCGGGTGGTACAGTTAAAGCCGGCCACAGGCCGGTGTGGTGGAATGGTAGACACCAGGGACTTAAAATCCCTTGCGGGCGACCGCGTACCGGTTCGAGTCCGGTCACCGGCACCAAAGCTGAAACAGGAGATTGATACAATGTGTCGATCTCCTGTTTCGTTTTTTTTATGCCCGGAAATCAATATTGCAACAAAAATTGCAATATTGATGCTTGCTTTTCTTCTTTGCGGCAAATAGAATAAAGACAAGATCAGGAAAGGAGAGGCGAAGCATGGACGGCAAAGGCGCGAAAAACGAACATCTGTTCCGGGATCTTCCTGTGTGGGAATCGATCGCTTCGCTTGCGATCCCCTCGCTGCTCTCGATCCTGGTCATGATCTTCTACAATCTGGCCGACACTTTTTTCATCGCCCAGCTCGGCGACACGGCGAAGGTGGCCGCCATTTCCATCGTGAGTCCTGTCTTTTCCATCATCATGGCCCTGGGGACTATGCTCGGCGTCGGCGCCGGCACGGTGATCTCCGTGTCCTTCGGCGCGGGAGATACGGAAAAGGCCAGAAACACGGCCAGCCTCTGCTTCTATGCCGGCATCGTGCTCAGCGCGATCATCAGCGTTTTGCTGCTGGCTTTTTCCTCGCCGCTGCTGCGCTTTCTCGGTACGCAGCCGGAGATGTGGGACGACGCGGCGACCTATCTGCGCGTCCTCGCCCCGGGCACGGTCTTCATGATCAGCTCCACCACGGTCTCCGCCCTGATCCGCGCCGAGGGCGGCGTAAGAGAAGGCCTGCGCGGCTATCTCGCGGGGACGGTCACGAACATCGTGCTCGATCCGCTGTTTATTCTCGTGTTCCGCTGGGGCGTGGCCGGAGCCGCCGTCGCCACGGTGCTGGGCAACCTCGTCTCCATTCTGATCTATCTCGTCTACATCCGCCGCCATGCCACGGTGGTCTCGCTGGATCCGAATCGCGCGCTCGCGGACGCGGCCGTGCTGGGCAGTATTCTCGCGCTGGGTGTGCCGAACGCGGTCAGCACCCTGCTCAGCGGCTTTGCCTCCACCTTTTCCAATCAGCTCTTGTCCACCCACGGCACCGACGCCATCGCCGCCATGGCCGCGGCGGGAAAGTCCAGCATGCTGATCTCCATGGTGCAGATGGGGATCTGCATGGGCGTGCAGCCGCTGCTTGCCTATACTTACGGCGCGAAAAACATGGAACGCCTGAAGGAGACGCTGCGCAAGACCGCGCTGCTGACGGTGCTGGTAGGCCTGGCCTCCGCCGTGCTGTGCTTTGGCTTCCGCCGCTGGGTCATCGGCCTGTTTTTGAAGGAGGCGCAGGTGGCGCAGATGGGCGAGAACCTGATCCTCTGGCTGATTGCCGGCGCGCCCTTCCTCGGCTTTGTGTACTTGAGCACCAACTATCTGCAGGCCACGCAGAAGGCGAGCGCGGCGATCCTCGTGTCGCTGCTGCGGCAGGGCCTGCTGCTGATCCCGCTGCTGTACCTGTTCCACTGGCTGCTCGGCCTGACGGGCATCGCGGCCGCGCATCTGGCGACGGATATCGGCGCGGCGGCGCTGGCCATGCTGATTTTTGTCATCCATTACCGCCGCATGAGGAGGGAGCTTGCATGAATACCGCCAACAATTCTCTTCGTCAGGACACCGACCGCCGCATCCGGGCGGTGCTCCTCGCTTCCCTCGAGCAGGGGAAGGAGCCCACGGTCGGCGAGATCTGCGCGGGCGCGGGGATCAACCGCTCCACCTTTTACCGGCACTATCTGGACGTATTCGATCTGATGGAAAAGACCGAGACGGAGATCCAGAAGGGGCTGGCGCAGACGCTTGTCACCGGCGCCGAGGGCGATCCGCTCGAGCGCCTGGCGCGCTATGTCGGCGGCTACGGCAGCTTCTATCGGATCTATCTGCAAAAGCACCTGAACGGCTCGATGGAGACGGGCTTCCAGAGCTATTGGGAGAGCCATCTCAAGCCCGTGTTCCTGCGGGCCGGCGTGATGGACGAGCGGAGGATGCTGTACTACTATCAGTTTGTCAAGGCGGGCGTGACGACCGTTCTGAAGCTGTGGCTGGA
Organism: Candidatus Limivicinus sp.; assembly: GCA_045222695.1. Taxonomy (GTDB): domain Bacteria; phylum Bacillota; class Clostridia; order Oscillospirales; family Oscillospiraceae; genus Limivicinus. Next base: position 38,513 of record JBGUZD010000089.1, on the reverse strand, counting down.
CAGCGGCTGCCGGGAGAGCCCGGAGGAGATCGCCGGTATTCTGCGCGCCATGCTGAGCTCGACCTATGGGAAAGGAGAAAAGTGAGATGAACGATCGCATTCGTCCCGGCCGGGAATGGCTGGACACCGAGGGAAAGCGCATCGAGGCTCACGGCGGCACGATGTTCTATGAAGCCGGCGTCTATTACTGGCTCGGCGAGGACAAGAGCCGCACCGGGAAGAAAGGCAAGATCTGGACCTGGGGCATCAAGCTCTATGCGAGCCGGGATCTTTATAACTGGAAAGAAGATATAAAGAAACTGCGCAGAACCGATCTGCGCAGTTTCTTTATGTATCCAATGCTTTTCTTTTTTTCTTCCGATATTGTGCCGGCGTACAGCCCGCGGTCTCGCGGAAGCTCTGGATGAAGTAGTTGACCGTGTTGAAAGCGAGGCGCTCTGCGATCTCCCGCACGCTCAGGTTGGTGGCTTCCAGCAGCACCTTGGCGCGCTCGACCTTGGCGAAGCGGATATAGGTGCTGACCGGGACGCCGGTCTCTTTTTTAAATTTCTCCGTCAGGTAGTATTCCGTATAGCCCACCAGCGCGGCGAGGTCGGCCACACGAATCTTTCGGTCAAGGCTCAGCTCGATGTAATCGCAGCACTTCTGGATCGCGTGGGAATAGCCGGGATTTGAGCGCAGATGATGCACGCGGTAAATGAAATCATGATACATCGCGTTTGCGAGTGCCGCCAGCTCGCCAGAGTCGCGGCAGTCCTCTGCGGACTGCAGGTAGGAGTCGCCCAGCGCGTAGGCGACCTCGGGGGAAAGCCCGCCCTCCATGGCGGCCCGGCTGACCAGCGTGGTGAAGACAACAATGCTGGTCTTCATCTGCCGCAGCGGGTCAGCGCCCTGGACGGGCACGCCGGGGCTGAGATTGACGCTGCGCTGAATGACGGCGTGGTAATTGATGTCGCCGTTGCGCACCATCTGCAGCATGGCGCGCTCGGCCATATAGACCTTTTCACGATCGCGCGCTCCGGCAGTCGACACATGGAATTCCGATTCCGGGGACGGCGAACCCAGCGCCTCGGGGCCGAGCTGCTCGCCGGTGAGCGTGTTGTGCACCATGACTGCGTATCGAGCAAATACCGCGTAGGGCATGACCGGCAGCCGCGGCAGCGCGGCAATCAGTTCGCTGCTCCAGCGCGCTTCCTCCATGCTGTCGGTGAAGGAGCGCAGCGAGGCACGGAGCTGCCGCTCCGAGGGCGCCGCGTAGAATACCGGGCCAACCACAAAGATCAGACTGCGCTTCCGCTCCGTTTCAAAGGTGACGGCCCACTGCATCCCAATCGGGGAGCCGACCAGAAAAGGCCCTTTCTGTTTGGTATTCCCTGTATACTCCAGCATCTTATCCGATGCCCCCAGCATCCGAAAGGAGCGATCCAGCAGGGCTTCGTCCTCCTTCGGACAGGAGGAAGCGACCAATTCTCCATCCGCGTAGTAACACCAGACATACAGCTTTTCACTGCCGGAGATGATCGATTCCAGCAACAAAAGATTTTGTTCTCCCCGGGTCATGCGCTGATCCATGGGTATCCCCCCTCTCTGCCAGTTTACTCTATCACACATTTTTCAGCCATGCAAGAATCTTCCTGAATTTTTGTAACTTTGCCGGGATTATTGGCTTTACGGACATCCCGGCTTTTTGTACAATACAGTTGTAAGCAGAAAACCTCATATCAATACAGAACAGGAGAAATCATCATGGCGAAGGAAAAACTCACCCAAAGCGAGCTGGACGGCGTGCAGTACCGCCGTGCCAAGCTCTGGCAGATCATCCTCTACGCATGCTCCGCGCTGAGCAACATGGCCGTTTACATTCTGATCAACCAGGCCTCCTACGCTGCCTCCATCGGCTTTGGCATCACCACGGCGATCATCGGCGTCATCCTCATGGGCACCCGCATTTTCGACGCGGTCACCGACTCGCTGCTCGCCTTCGTTTACGACCGCGTAAGCACCAGATTCGGCAAGATCCGTGTCCTGCTCATCGTCGGTTACGTGATCGAGAGCTTCGCCATTCTTGCCATGTTCGACTTCATGTCCTCCAAGGGCTTCCACTGGGGCGTATTCACGTTGCTCTATGTGCTCTACGTGATCGGCTACACGCTAATCAACATGACCGGCCAAACCATCCCCGCCCTGATGTCCAACGACCCGAAACAGCGCCCGCAGATCGGCGTGTGGGTCACAGCCATGAACTACATCGTTCCCATGGCGATGTCGATCATCCTTTCCACTATTCTTCTGCCCAGGGCAGGCGGCGAATACAATCAGATCTACCTCACCAGCGCCGCCCGTCTGGTCGTCGCGATCTCCGGACTCGGCACCCTGCTGGAGTGCATCGGCGTGTCTGCCTACGACAAGCCCGAATTCTTTGAGGGCATCGGCAAGCATGAGCGCCTCAAGCTCAAGGATATGGTCGACGTGCTGGCGCACAACAAGCCTCTGCAGAGCTACATCGCCGCCCAGGCTAGCGACAAGATCGCTCAGGTCGCCGGTTCCCAGGCCATCATCACGACGATGCTCTACGGCATCCTGATCGGAAACGTCGGTCTTGCCACGATCCTCTCCGCCATCGGCATGTTTCCCTCCATCATTTTTGCGATCTTTGGCGCCCGCTATGCCGGCAAGCACGGCAGCAAGAAGGGCATCGTCAACTGGACTTGGGCCTGCATCGGCGCCGCTGTCGCCATGTTCCTCTTCTTCGTGGCGCTGCGAAACAACACCCGCCAGATCGCCGCGATGTTCTCTCTTCCTATGATCCTCTATGTGCTGCTGACCTTCGCGCTCAACGGCACCAAGATGTGTGTGACCACCTGCGCCACCTCCTTCATGGCCGATGTTATCGACTATGAGCTCGACCGCTCCGGCCGCTACGTTCCCGCCGTCGTCACCGGCACCTACAGCCTGATCGACAAGATCATCTCCTCCCTCGGCACCGTGATCGCCACGAGCTGCATCGCGCTGATCGGCTACACCACCACCGTGCCCCAGCCCTCCGACGAGCTGACTTCCGGCGTGTTCTGGATGACGATGGCGCTGAGCTACGGCCTGCCGGTCATCGGCTGGATCATCACCCTCATTGCCATGAAGCCCTGCAAGCTGGACAAGGCCGAGATGGTCGAGGTGCAAAAGCGCATCGCCGAGAAAAAGGTCGCCGCGCAGGAAGAACTGAACAATAGCGATCTGACCGAGGCTTGAACAAGAAACGAGAATCATTTATCAAGGATAAGGCGGATCATTCCGCCTTATCCTGCTAAAAGGGGTGTTTCCATGCGAACTGTTTTGAACTTCAACGACAACTGGAGCTTCTGTAAGCCCGGCTGCGGGCCGGAGGCCGTGACCCTGCCCCACACCTGGAACAATTTGGACGGGCAGGACGGGGGCAACGACTATTTCCGCGGAAAGTGCACTTACACCAAACGTTTTGACCGCCCGGCTGGGGAAAAGATCTTTCTGGAGTTGAACGGCGCGGCCATGCGCTGCGTCGTCATGATGAACGGGGAAGAGGTTGCCCGCCACGACGGCGGCTATTCCACCTTCCGTGTGGAGCTGACGGAGTCGCTCCGTGACGACAACGAGCTCGTGATCACGATGGATAACGCCGACAACACCGAAGTCTACCCACAGAAGGCGGACTTCACCTTTTACGGCGGCCTCTACCGCGACGTGAATCTGATCGCCGTACCCGCCGAGCACTTCGAGCTGCTCAAGGACGGCACGCCCGGCATCAAGGTCACGCCGCTTGTCGATCTGGAAACGAAGACCGCGACCGTCACAGTCGAGACCCGGCACAACGCCGCATCCGTGGATATCACGGTCAACGGCGAGACGAAGACCGTGGAGCGTACTGCGGAGTTCGTGATCGAAAACGTTCACCTCTGGGACGGCCTCGACGATCCCTACCTCTATACCGCGACGGCGAAGCTGCCCTCCGGCGACGAGGTATCCACCCGCTTTGGCTGCCGCGTGTTCGCCTGCGATCCGGAAAAGGGCTTCTTCCTCAATGGCCGCAGCTATCCCTTGCGAGGCGTGAGCCGTCATCAAGACCGCAGGGGCAAGGGCAACGCCCTGACATACGAGGATCACGCCGCCGACATGGCCATCATCCGCGAGCTCGGCGCGAACACGCTGCGCCTGGCCCACTACCAGCACGCGCAGGAATTCTACGATCTCTGCGACGAGAACGGTCTCGTCGTCTGGGCAGAGATCCCGTACATCACCATGCACATGCCAAACGGGCGGCAGAACACCCTCGACCAGATGCGCGAGCTGATCACCCAGTGCTACAACCATCCCTGCATCGCCGTATGGGGCCTCTCCAACGAGATCACGGCCGCCAGTGCGGTGAACGAGGATCTTCTGGAAAACCATCGGGCGCTCAACGAGCTCTGCCACCGCATGGACAAAACCCGCCCGACCACGATGGCGGACGTCTTTATGCTGGAGATCGACAGCCCCATCCTCGAAATCCCCGATATCAACAGCTACAACCTTTACTTCGGCTGGTACCTCGGCGAGCTGGAGCAGACCGACGAGTTTTTCGACGAATACCACGCCAAATATCCGAACCGCGTCATCGGCTTTAGCGAGTACGGCGCTGACGCCAACCCCGCCTTCCACAGCAGCCGCCCCGAGAAGGGCGACTATACCGAGGAATACCAGGCGCTCTACCATGAGCACATGCTCCAAATGATTGAGGCGCGGCCCTACCTCTGGGCGACCCACGTGTGGAACCTCTTCGACTTTGCGGCCGACGGACGGGACGAGGGCGGCAAGCACGGCGAGAACCAGAAGGGCCTTGTGACCTTCGACCGAAGCCTGCGCAAGGACGCCTTCTGGCTCTACAAGGCCGCCTGGAACAGGACGGAGCCCTTCGTCCATCTCTGCGGCAAGCGCTATGAAAACCGCGCCGAGGACGAAACCGAGATCAAGGTCTATTCCAACTGCGGCGAAGTCACGCTCTGCGTGGACGGCACGCCGGTTGGAACCGTGAAGGGAAAGACGGTCTTTCGTTTCCGCGTCCCGCTGCTGGGCGAGCACCTGATCCGCGCCGAGGCGGACGGCTGCGGCGACACGATGGTGATCCGCCGCGTCAGCGAGCCGGATGAGAGCTATATCTTCAACAAGGCCGCGGCAAGTGTTACCAACTGGTTTGACGCCGATGAGATCGACCCGGCGTGCTTCTCCGTGCAGGACACCCTGGGCGAGATCCGCGCCAACCCGCAGGCCGGGGCGATTGTGGACGCGATGATGGCCAAGGGCGCCTCTGAGCGGGGCGACGTGGCCGACGCCGTGAAGGACAACCCCGCGCTGCAGCGCATGATGGGGCGCATGACCATGCTGAGCCTCCTCAAGCAGGGCGGCGCGGACGAGGAATCCATCAAGCAACTCAACAGGGTATTGCAGGGAATCAAAAAATGAAGACTTACGTACAACAGATCATGCTGGGTTCCGTGACCTCGAACGAGGCGCAGGCCCGCGAGACGCTGCAAAAAATCAAGGCCGCCGGATACGACGGCCTTGAGCTCAATTCCTTTATGATCCATCCGACCGGGCTGCTGGTGCGCATGCTGACGAAAGCAGCGGGTATGCCCACCGGCAAGGGCGGAAAGCTCGACTGGCGCGCGCTGCTTGCGGAGAGCGGACTCCGTGTTTCCAGTCTCCATACGGACCTCGGCAGTCTGGAGCGCAATGCTTCTGCTGTCGCAGCGGAAGCAAAGAGCTTCGGCACGGATAAGGTCGTAATCACTGGCATGTACCGTTTCGACTACGGCGACGAAAAGTCTTTGCGCGAGTTGGCCGGGCAGCTGAACAGGGTGGGCGAGGCGCTGCAAAAAGAGGGCGTCGAGCTTCTGTACCACAACCACAACGTCGAACTGCTGCCGCTCGAAAGCGGGAAACGCGCTTACGACCTCCTGATTGATGAGACCGATCCGAGCTTTGTCGGCTTCGAGTTCGACAGCTATTGGTTCACCGACGGCGGGGCGGATGCGAAGAGCTGGATGAAACGACTCGGCCGCCGCATGAAACTCTGGCACGTCACCGACCGCGGCAGCCGACATTCCGGCGCCGCCATAACGCCGATCCTGAAGGCTGACAGCATGGAGCTCGGTTCCGGGAACATGGATCTGGACGGGCTGCTCGCCATCGCCCGGGAAAACGGTGTGGAGGACGTCATCCTCGAGAGCCACAAAAACTGGATCGACAAAGACCCGGTGAAGAGCCTGGAGCTCAGCGCCCAATGGCTTGGGGAGAGAAAGTGACATGAGTTTGCTGCGAAACCAAATGCCCGCCCGCTGGCGGGCCCAATGGATCGATCCGGAGCTGCCCCACGAAAAAGACGAACGGCAGCCCGCCTCCGTGCTGCGCCGCCGTTTTACGGTGGGAAAAGCCGAAAACGCCGTGCTGTACATCACCTGCCACGGCTTGTATGAGGCGCGGCTGAACGGGCGGCGCGTCGGAAATTTCGTGCTGGCTCCTGGCACCGGCGACTACGCCAAGCGGCTGACGGTGCAGGCCTACGCGGTCTCCGATCTGCTGCGGCAGGGGGAGAATGAGATCACTGTCACCCTGGGTGACGGCTGGTACCGCGGCAGCGTGGGCATCGACGGCCTCCGCAATTACTACGGGGCGGATCTCGCCCTGCTGTGCCAGCTGGAAATCGGCGGAGAGCCGGCCCTGTGCAGCGACGCAAGCTGGCAGGCCAGCCAGCAGGGACCGACGAGGGAAAACGATTTACAACATGGGGAGAGCTATGACGCCCGCCGGGAGGAGATCACCGACTGGCACGGGGTGAGCGTCAGAGACTTCGGCTTTGATAACCTGGCCCCCACTGAGAGCGTGCCCGTCGTCGAGCAGGAGCGTTTTGAAGGAACGATCATCACCACCCCCAACGGGGAGACGGTCATCGACTTCGGCCAGAACCTGGCGGGCTATACCGAGCTGCGCCTGAGGGCGAAGGCCGGGCAGACCGTCACCCTATGGCACGGGGAGACCCTGGACGAGAACGGCAACTTCACCCAGGCCAATTTCGATCCCGGCGACCGGAACAAAAACGGCATCCCCCAGAAGCTCACCTATATCTGCAAGGAGGGGGAGAACGTCTACAAGCCCCGCTTTGCCATCTTCGGCTTCCGCTACGCGAAGGTGGAGACGGATATCGACCTCACAGGCGCGCAGTTCACCGCTGTGGCCGTCTACTCGCAGATGGCGCAGACGGGCTTTTTCACCTGCGGCAATGAGGATGTGAACCGGCTCTTTCTCAACAGCCTGTGGAGCATGCGCTCCAACTTCTGCGATATCCCCACCGACTGCCCCACCCGCGAGCGGGCGGGCTGGACGGGCGACGCGGGCGTGTTCGCGCCGACCGGGCTGATGCTGATGGACTGCGCGCCGATCCTGCGCAAGTGGCTGGGCGAATGCCGCCTGGCTCAGCACGAGGACGGGCTGGTGGAGAACATCGCGCCGGTGAACAACGCAGGCTCGATGATCTCCAACATGCTGCAGGGCTCGGCGGGCTGGGGCGACGCCTGCGTGCTGGTGCCCTGGGCCGTTTATGAGGCCACAGGCGATAAAACGATCCTTGAAGAAAACTACGAGATGATGCGCCGATGGCTGGCTTTCTGCGAAAAGCGGGCCGCCAAAACGCGGCCGCACAATCTCTTGAACCCTTATAAGAAATACCTTGTGGACGAGGGCTTCCACTTCGGCGAATGGTGCCAGCCCGGCGTGGACAACATGGACGTGATGAAGAAAACCATGCTGTTCGGCGCGCCGGAGGTCGCCACGGCCTATTACTTCAAGTCCGCCTCGCTGCTGGCAGAGATCGCTTCGATCCTCGGCAAGGCGGAGGATGCGGAAAAATATAAAGAGATCGCGGACGGCGCGAAGAAGGCTTATCGCCATTGCTGCACGAAAAACGGCGCGATCCGCTCCGAGCGCCAGTGCGAGTACGTGCGTCCCATCGCCTTCGGTCTGCTGGAGGGCGAGGAAGCGCAGGCCGCGGCCGACGCGCTGAACGAGCTGGTGATCAAGAACAATTATCAGCTGAACACCGGCTTCCTCTCCACCCCTGAGCTCTGCCGGGTGCTCTCTGACCACGGCCACACGGACACGGCCTACAAGCTTCTGCTGCAGACCGAGTGCCCCTCCTGGCTCTACGCGGTCAAGCACGGCGCCACCACGATCTGGGAGACCTGGGACGGCGTGCGGCCCGACGGCACGGTGCACGACTCGCTCAACCACTATTCCTACGGCGCGATCTCCGGCTGGCTGCTGGACGGCATCTGCGGCATTCAGCTCCGCGCCGGAACACTCACGATCCGGCCGCATCCGCATCCCTCGCTGGGCTTCGCCGGGGCAGAAAGAAAGACCGTTCTCGGCACGGTCAAAAGCGGCTGGCGCTATGAAAACGACAGGCTGATCTTCAACATTTCCGTTCCTGCTCCGGCGCGCATTGAGCTGCCGAACGGAGAAAAACATGCCGTGGACACGGGAGAGTATCGCTATGAAGTATTATTGTAATCCCATCAACGTCAACTACCGCTACCAGTTCAACGCCGACCCCCGCAAGGGCGGCGCGCTGCAGATCTGCCGCGAGGCGGCCGATCCCTCGATGATCCTCTTCAAGGGACGCTACTACATCTTCGCCTCCATGACGCTGGGCGTCTGGGTCTCGGACGATCTGGCAAACTGGGAAAACCGCCGTCTGCCGGACGAGCTGCCGCTCTATGATTACGCTCCCGACGTGCGCGTGATCGGGGACTATGTGTACTTCTGCGCCTCTGCGCGGGAGCACAACTGCGATCGCTGGCGCACGAAGGACATCCTGAACGGCCCCTATGAGAAGCTCGAGGGCAGCTTTCCGTTCTGGGATCCGAACCTCTTTCTCGATGACGACGGGCGCGTGTATTTTTACTGGGGCTGCTCCAACGAGACGCCGATCTGGGGCGTCGAGCTCGATCCCGAGACAATGCTCCCCAAGGGTGAGAAGGTCGCGGTCGTCGAAGGCCATCCCTACGAGATCGGCTACGAACGGATCGGTGAGGACAACAGCACGCTGCCGGCTTCCGCGGACGTGATCGAGGCGAAGTATCAGGCTTTTGTGAAAGCCCAGGGCATACCGGAGGAACATCTTCCCGCTGACGTGCGCCCCCTGATCCGCGGGATGTTCTCGGACAAGCCCTATATCGAGGGCGCGTGGATGGACAAGCATGAGGGGAAGTATTATCTCCAATACGCCGCGCCCGGCACACAGTACAACACCTATTCCGACGGCGTCTATGTGGGCGAGAGCCCGCTCGGCCCCTTTCGGCTGGCGGAAAACAATCCTTATTCCTACAAGCCCGGCGGCTTCCTGCCCGGCGCGGGCCACGGCTCGACCATGCGGGACAGGGAGGGACGCTTCTGGCACACGGCGACCATGCGCATCTCCAAAAATCACGACTTTGAGCGCCGCGTTGGGATTTGGCCCGCGGGCTTCGATGAAGACGGCGAGCTCTTCTGCAACCAGCGCTACGGCGACTGGCCGATGGCGCTCGAGGGCGAGCCCTGGCGCGATCCGGCCTGGATGCTGCTGAGCGTCGGCAAGACGGCGGCCGCTTCTTCTTTTGTCCCCGGCCACGAGCCGGACAAGGCGACGGAGGAAAACGTGCAGACCTGGTGGCGAGCAGCCACGAACAGCCGGGACGAGTGGCTGTGCGTCGACCTCGGAAAGCGCTTCACCGTGCACGCCGTGCAGATCAACTTTGCCGACGACAGGATCGACGGCCCCTGTCCGGGCGAGATCCGCCCCAGTTCGCAGGCCCGCTACATCGACGAGGCGGAGCATACGACCCAATGGAAGCTCGAGGGCAGTCTCGACGGCGAGAGCTGGTTCGTCATTGAGGACAAGTCCGAGGCAGAGACCGACCTTTCGCATGATCTCATCGTGCGCGAGGAGAGCTTTGGCGCGCGCTACCTCCGTCTGAGCGATATGGCCGTGCCCTTTGCACAAGCCCCCTGCGTTTCCGGGCTGCGCGTTTTCGGCCTGGGCGACGGAGAAAAGCCTGCCGAGCCGGTTTTCACCGCGGCGCGCATGGGCGACCTCGACATGATCGTACAGATCGCCGAGCAGTCCGACGCCCTGGGCTATAACATTCTCTTTGGCTCGTCACCGGATAAGCTCTATCACAGCTATATGGTCTTCGAAGCCGGGTCCCGGCGCGTCGGCGCGCTGATCAAGGACCGCGAGTATACCGTCCGGGTGGACGCCTTCAACGAGAACGGCATCACGGCGGGCAAGTGCGTGAAACTGTAAGGAGGATATAACATGGCATTTCCAAAGGGATTTATGATCGGCGCGGCGACCGCCGCCCATCAGGTCGAGGGCAACAACGTCAACAGCGACTATTGGATTCAGGAGCAGCTTCCGCACACGAGTTTTGCCGAGCCCAGCGGCGCGGCCTGCGACCACTATAACCGCTATGAGGAAGACATCAAGCTGCTGGCCGACGCCGGGCTGAACGCCTACCGCTTCTCGATCGAGTGGGCGCGCATCGAGCCGGAGGAAGGACAGTTCGACGAGCGCGAGATCGAGCACTACCGCGCCGTGATCCGCTGCTGCAAGGCAAACGGCGTCGAGCCCATCGTGACGCTGCTGCACTTCACCTCTCCCGCGTGGCTGATCCGCAAGGGCGGCTGGGAAGCGGAGAGCACCGTCGAGTACTTCCGCCGCTACGCCGCCTATGTGACCGAAAAGCTCGGCGCAGAGTTGAACACTATCTGCACGATCAACGAGGCCAACATGGGCCTGCAGCTGACGGCCATTTCCAAGCGCTTCCGGCTCATGGCCGAGCAGGCCGCAAAGGCCGCGGCCTCGGGCGCGAAGAAGGCCGAGGGCACCGTACAGGTCGGCATGAATTTTGAGAAGATGATGGAGAACATGAAGTTCGCCGCCATGGAGAACGCGCAGGCCTTCGGAACGCCCCAGCCGCAGATCTTCGTCTCCTCCCGTACGCCGGAGGGCGACGCGCTGGTCTTCCGCGCGCACCGGACGGCGAAGGCGGCCATCAAGGCGCTCTATCCCAACATCAAGGTCGGCATCACGCTCTCGATGCACGATCTGCAGGCGCTGGCCGGAGGGGAGAGCTTCGCTGAGGCGGCCTGGGACGAGGAATTCCGGCACTACCTGCCGTTTATTCAGGACGATGATTTCCTCGGCGTGCAGAACTACACCCGTACGCAGTACGGCCCGCAGGGACAGCTGCCCTGCCCGGAGGGTGCGGAGCTGACGCAGATGGACTACGAGTTCTATCCCGAGGCGCTGGAGCATGTGCTCCGCCGCGTACACGAGGATTTCAAGGGCGACCTGATCGTCACGGAAAACGGCGTGGCCGTCTCGGACGATAAGCGCCGCGTCGAGTTCATCCGCCGCGCGCTGCAAGGCGTGGAGAACTGCGTGATCGACGGCCTCCCGGTCAAAGGATACATGTACTGGAGCCTGATGGACAACTTCGAGTGGCAGAAGGGCTTTTCGATGACCTTCGGCCTCATCGCCGTCGACCGCGCCACGCAGACGCGCACGCCGAAGGAGAGCCTCAGCTTCCTCGGCAGCTATGTAGTTTGAAACGGTGGATGGATTTATCAATCATCTGATTCATTCTCTACGGGAGAAGCAAAAGTGAATCACCGAAACAGAAAATGATTCATTGTATCAAAGTACTGTTCCTTTGCCACGTCGGAGTTCACTCCGCACGGCTCGGAAAAGGCAGGCGCGAAAGCGCTTGCCTTTTCCTCATCTGTGCTCCGTGGCTCCTCCTTCCCAAATCGGACCCGCTGCGCTGGGCTCCGATTTGGATATTAGAAAGCGGGCATCCAACAGGGTGCCCGCTTTCTGGTGCCGCACCTTCGGCGCGGATTTATCCGCTTCGCTCAATTTAACGGGAGGGGGCGCTGCGCCCCCTCCCAAGCCCTCCCCAAAGGTTGGCGGGAAGGAGGAAACGGGAGGAAGCTTTCTGGAGCCGCGCCTTCGGCGCGGATTTATCCGCTTCGCTCAATTAAATGGGAGGGGGCGCTGCGCCCCCTCCCAAGCCCTCCCCAAAGGAGAGGAGAAAGGCGCGGCGGCGAAAAAACCGTGTTCCCGCCCCGATCCGCCGTTGCATTTTTCGCCCCGCCGTGCTAAACTGAAACATCTTTCAAATGACCGGGCCCGCGGACGACGCCGGGCCGGAGGAACGAAACATGCATACGCACTATGAAAAATGGTACAGTCCCGCGCTGGGGCGGGACATGGAAATAAAGGTCTACGGCCGCGGCGGCAAGCCCGTGCTGTTCATCCCCTGTCAGGACGGCCGCTTTTTCGATTTTGAAAACTTCGGCATGGCCGACGCCTGGTCGCCCTATCTCGAGTCGGGGCGGGCCACGGTGTTTTCCGTGGACACGATCGACACGGAGACCTGGTCGAACACGGGCGGAGACCCCTACTGGCGCATCCGCCGCCACGAGGCGTGGATACGCTACCTCACGGACGAGGTCGTGCCCTACATCCGCTCCTTCTGCCGCGGCTACGGCTGGCAGGTCGACCCGGGCGTCCTGGTCTTCGGCTGCTCGCTCGGCGCGATGCACGCGGCCAACCTCTACTTCCGCTTCCCGCAGCTCTTCGACGAGCTGCTCGCGCTCAGCGGCGTGTACAGCTCGGACTACGGCTTCGGCGGCTACATGGACGATATCGTCTATCTCAACTCCCCGGTGCACTATCTTGCCAACATGCCCGTCGACCACCCCTATCTCGCGCTCTACCGCGAGCACCGCGCCATCATCTGCGTCGGCCAGGGGCCCTGGGAGCTGACGGACCACACCCGCGCGCTGCACCGCATCCTGGTGGAAAAGGGCATCCCCGCCTGGGTGGACTACTGGGGCTGGGACGTTTCGCACGACTGGCCGTGGTGGTTCAAACAGGTGGGCCACTTCGTGCCGGACCTCTTGAATTAGCTTGATACAGAAAGAAGCGATCAGCATGAAAAACGTCATCTTCATCTCTCCGAACTTCCCGGTGAACTACTGGCAGTTCTGCCACGAGCTGCGCTGCGACGGCGTCAACGTCCTCGGCATCGGCGATCAGCCCTATCACGAGCTGAGCTTCGAGCTCAAGAGCGCCCTGACGGAGTATTACAAGGTCTCCACGCTCGAGGACTACGACCAGGTCTACCGCGCGGTCGCCTTTTTCGCCTTCAAATACGGCCGGATCGACTTTCTCGAGTCGAACAACGAATACTGGCTCGAGCAGGACGCGCATCTGCGCACGGACTTCAACATCCCCGGCGGCTTCCGCGTCGAGGACGTGCCGCGCATCCGCTTCAAATCGGGCATGAAGGAATACTACCGCCGCGCCGGGATCCCCACCGCGCGCTTCCACATGGTCGGCGACGCCGAGGGCTGCCGCGCCTTTATCAAGGAGGTCGGCTGGCCGGTCATCGTCAAGCCGGACAACGGCGTGGGCGCCGCGGCCACCTACAAGCTGGAAAACGACGAGCAGCTCGCCGCCTTCCTCGCCGAACGCGACGGCCGCTTCCCCTATATCATGGAGGAATTCATCGACGGCCAGATCAACTCCTACGACGCGATCCTCGATTCCCGCGGCGAGCCGCTGTTCGAAACGGGCAACATCACCGGCATCGCGATCATGGACATCGTCAACAACCACGACAACTCCATCTATCACATCCTCAAGGAGCTGCCGGAGGACACGCGCGCCTTCGGCCGCGCCGCGGCGAAGAGCTTCGGCGTGAAGAGCCGCTTCGTGCACTTTGAGTTCTTCCGCCTCAACCGCGACCAGCATATCGGCAAGAAGGGCCAGCTCGCCGCGCTGGAGGTCAACATGCGCCCCAGCGGCGGCTATACGCCGGACATGATCAACTTTGCGCACAGCACCAACGTCTACAAGATCTGGGCGGACATGGTGGCCTTCGACCGCTCGGAGATGCCGGTCGGCGAGCACCGCTTCTGCGCCTGCGTCGGCCGCCGCGACGGCAAGCGCTTCCGTCTCAGCCACGAGGAGCTGGCCGCGCGCTACGCCCCGCAGATGCGCATGATGAAGCGTCTGGATCCGGCGCTGGCCGAGGCCATGGGCGACCAGCTGTTCCTGGCCGTGTTCGACACGCAGGAAGAGCTCGACGCCTTCTACAGGGACGCGCTCGAGTGCGTGTGATATATAATAACAAGACAGACGGGCACCCGGGAGGGCGCCCGTCTGTCTTGTCTATGGACTTCACGCAATAATCGTCAGGGAGCTTTTCTTCTTCCCGAATACCGTAAGCGCAGCGGACAGAGCTTGAAAAGCGCAATGCCGCATGCTACAATATTTTTATCTTGATTCAAGGGAGGCTGTCCCCATGAAAAAATACCTTGCTGAGTTTATCGGAACCTGCACGCTGGTCGTTCTCGGCTGCGGCACCGCGATGCTGGTCGGCTGTGACGCCGCCGCCGGCGGCGGCTACATCCTGACGGCGCTGGCCTTCGGCCTGTCCATCGTCGCGATGGCCTACTGTGTGGGCAATGTCTCCGGCTGCCATATCAACCCGGCGGTCTCGCTCGGCGTACTGCTGGCGGGACGTATGGAAAAGAAGGACTTTTTGGGCTATGTGATCGCCCAGTGCGCAGGAGCATTTGTCGGCGCGGCGATCCTGGCGCTGATCTTCAAGCTCGGCGGCGTCAAGGACATGACCGGAGGCTTTGGAAGCAACGGCCTGGCCGGCGTGAACGGCAGCGCTGCTGCCGGTCTGCTTGTCGAGGTCGTTCTGACCTTCATCTTCCTCATGTGCATCCTCGGCGTGACGTCCCCGAAGGCGAAGCACGGGTCCTTCGGCGGCCTGGTCATCGGCCTGACGCTCACGGGCGTTCACATCCTGGGCATCGGTCTTACGGGAACCTCTGTCAACCCGGCCCGCAGCCTCGGCCCGGCGCTGATCGCCGCTTTTACCGGCAATACCGCGCCGCTCGCCTGCCTGTGGGTGTTCATCGTCGGCCCGCTGGTCGGCGCCGCGCTGGCTGCCGTTGTCTGCAAAGCGCTTGAGAAAGAATAAGCCTGCACGTCCGTTCAGCAAAACAACAAGGGCTGCCGCAAAGTCCATGCGGCGGCCCTTGTATTTTTTGCCGCGTCATCCTCCCGAGACCGGGAAGAAGAAGCCGACGACGTCGCCCTCGCACAGCGCGCGGTCGAGAGAGGCGCGCTCGCCGTTGACGCTCACCAGAAGCAGCTTCGCCTTCAGCGGAGAGCAGCGGATGAGCCGCAGCGCGTCGCGCACGGTGCTGCCCGCGGGGAGCTCGGCCCAGCTGCGTTCGTCGAGCGCGCTGCGGTCACTGCCGTGGGGCGGAAGGATCTTAACTCTCATCGTCTGCGCCCTCCATGCGGATGACCTCCATCGGGCAGGCGCGCGCGCAGCTCCCGCAGCCGATGCATTTGTCGTTCACGAGCTCCGGGAAGACGTTGCGGTACTTGCCGCTTTTGCCCTCCTTTTTCATCCCGAGCGCGGACACGGGACAGGCCTGCGCGCAGATGCCGCAGCTGACGCAGTCGAGATAATCGAAAACGGGCGTCTTTTTCGTCATGGCGACACCTCCGTCAGAGCGTCGATGCCGAGCCGCCGCACCGTGTCCGGCAGCGGCACGCCGCTCTCGCCGTCCCAGCCGAAGGCCCGCCAGTGGGCGGAGACCTGCTCGCGGTTTTTCAGCGTGATCCCCTTGAGCGGCCCGTGGGGCAGAGGCGGGACGCCGAGCATGCGCTCGGGCAGCTTCACCGCGGCGGGGTCGTAGCCCTGTTTGATGTTGAACAGCTGGCGCAGGGTCTGGATGCGCTCGCCGATCTCCATGTAATGGTCGCCGTCGCAGCTCCAGCCCTCGGCGGCGTTGAGCCAGTCGACAAGCTTCCACATGTGCACGCCCATCATCTGCCCGTAATAGCAGCCGCCCGCGCCGTCGACGAGCATCGTGTAGCAGGCGTTGGCCTTGGAGATCAGCGCCAGATCCTCCGGCTCTTCCTCCGGGTCGCGCACCTTGACGTGCGGCTTGGCCGGCGGCGCCCAGGTGCAGATGTCGCACAGGCTCATCGCGCCGTATTCGATGCTCATGCCGACGGTGTGCTTGCCCGGCGCGGGCTCGGCCACGAAGTGGACGCCGAGCTGCGGATCGTTGCGCGCGTCGTGCATGCCGGGCTCCTGCCCGCCGACGTGCATCGCGTATTCCTTTCCGCCGAACTTCTCCGAGGCGCGCTTGACGCCGTCGGCGAGCGCGTCGCCGAAGCCCTCGCGCGCGATCATCTTTTCCACCAGCGCGAGGATGGCCTCGGTGTTGCCCCAGCTGAGCTCCAGTCCGTCGGTCTGCTCTTTGCTCAGGACGCCGTTTTCATAGCACTCGATGGCCCAGGCCACGGTGTTGCCCGCGCTGATCGTGTCCATGCCGGCGCGGTTGAGGAGCTCGTTGAGCTGAAAGATCGAATCGAGGCTCCAGTTCATCAGCAGCGGGCCGAAGGCCTCGATGGTCTCGTACTCGGGCTTGTGCGTTTCGTCGAAGCTCACGTGCTTCCGCCCGCGGATGTTCAGCTTTCCGCCGCAGCCCAGGGGGCAGGAATAGCAGTGATACTTCGCCGTTTCGATCCGGTTGATGTGCTCGGGGTTGTAGACGGCCTCCATCAGACGCACGTCGCGCGGCGTGCCGCCCCAGTTTTTGATCGGGCCGTCGCCGCTGGTGATGGCCAGCGAGGTGTTGGCCTGCGTGCCCCATTCGCGGAACATGTAGGCCGTCAGCGAGCCGTCGAGCGGGATGTTGGGCAGATGGCCCATCATCGCGCCGCCCGCGCCGATGAACACGCCGAGCCCCGTGGGCAGCGTCATCTTCAAAAGCTTCTGCCCCAGCTCCTTCGACAGGGCCTTGACCCTGTCCGGGTCGTGGCAGGGCAGGGGCCGCGCGCCCGCGAGCACCACGGCCTTGAGACGCTTGCTGCCCATCACGGCGCCCACGCCGCTGCGCGCGGCGATGCGCCCGCCCTCGTTGCAGATGCCGGAGATCAGCGAGAGCTTTTCGCCCGCCGGGCCGATCACGGCCACGCAGGGCTTCTTGCGGCAGACGGGATCGAGCTCGCGGTGCAGCGCCTTCTCCGCCTCCGTCGCGTCGAGGCCCCAATACTCCGAGGCGTCGCGGAGCTCGGCCGTCTTGCCGTCGCAGAAGAGGTAGACGGGACGTTCCGCGATACCGGAGATAAAGATCGCGTCGTAGCCGCACTGCTTGATCGCCGGAGCGAAGAGACCGCCGCAGTTGGCGTCGCCCCAGCCGCCGGTCAGCGGGCTTTTGCAGGCGACCGTCCAGCGCCCCGTCAGGAAGGCGCCCGTGCCGCAGAGCGCCCCCGCCGCGAAGGCGAGGATGTTCTCCGGGCCGAGGGGGTCCGCCCCGGCGGGGATGTTGTTGTACAGATACCAGGCCTCCAGCCCTTTTCCGGCCAGGACGGCCTCGTAGACCCGCGCGGGGATCTCAAGGCTCTCCGCCGTCCCGGCGGAGAGGTCCACGCGCAGGACCTTGCCCATGAAAGAAGTCATCAGCGGTCGTATTCGCCGTACTCGCAGCCGATGCCGACGGCCTCGACCTCGTCGATGAGCACCCACTTGCCCACGCCGCGCTTGTAGAGCTTCAGCACGCCCGTGCCGTTGCCGCCGTTCCACAGGCGGTTGTGGCGCTTGAGTCCGGTCGGCGCCTCGTAGTTGATGTTGAGCATGTCGCGCTTGAAGCAGCGGATCTCGGTGTCGAGCTTGGCCGCGGCCGTGGTCTGCACGACGTGCCAGAGGATCTCGTCCTCGGTCTCGGTGCAGTCGAACTTCGTGCCCGAGAGCGTCCAGAACTTGGAGAAGTTGAACTCATAGTCCCTGCCCTCGTAGTAGAACTCGCCCAGCAGCTTGCGCTCGAGCGCCACGGGGCCGACCTTCGGCCGGCCGCCGCCGATGTTGAACACGGAGTTTTCAAGCTTCTTGCCGGTGATGCGGCTTCTGAGCTCGTTGCTCGAGAGCCACACCCAGGGGGAGGTGAAGTCGCCGCCCCAGTTCTTGTCGGCGTAGCCGTTGCAGGTCTCGGGCTTGACAAGGTACTTCACGCCGTTGAGGACGATCTCGCCGGAGTACTTCGTCTTCATGCCCTCGGCATGCCAGAACATCTCGAAGGCGTTGACGTCGCGGAAGAACTTGCCCGCGCCGTAGCCGACGTGGAAGGCGATCTTCTTGTCGATGTCGAGCTTCCAGCTCATCTCGCCGGCGTCGCACATCCACTCGGGGTGCGCGTCGCGCTCTTCCGGCGTGACGGAAACGCGGCCCTCGGTGTGCGTCTCCGAGCAGGTGCAGCCGCCGCAGGAGATCGCGTAGGGCGCGTCGGGATGCAAACTCACGTCCTTCCAGGCGTAGAAGTTGTGCAGCTGGCCGTGATCTTCGCCCCAGAAGCCGACGTTGACCATGACGTAGGAGGGCAGGACGCCGCGCTTCTGCTTCTCGGGGTCGTTCCAGACGATGACGGGCTCGTCCTTGGCGTGAGCCGGGTTGCAGGCGAAGAACTCGATGTAGAAGGGCTTCTTCTCGCCGGTCTCGGCGTTCTCGGCGGTCAGGGAGTGCCACCACCAGTCATAGCCCTTTTTGGCCAGCGGTCCGCGCAGCATGAAGGCGTTGCGGCTGATGTCGTGAATGTTCGCCATGTTTATTCCCTCACTTTCTGATCTCGCGCTCGAGCTTGATGTCTTCGATGATGCCCCGCTTTTCTTCCTCGACGCGCTTGACGAAGCGGCGCAGCTTGCCCTGCTGCGCCATGACGTACAGCTTTTTCACGGGCGGGACGGCGCTCATCAGCACCTTGCTCGGCAGGTAGACCGGGCAGGGGTAGATGTGCTTTTTGAGCTTTTCGACGCCCTTGACCACGGCCTTGCCGACCGCCTCGGGCGCCTGGACGGGGAAGGGCGGCTCCATCTTGCGCCCGCCGCCGCCGACGTTGAAGAAGTTGGTCTTCGTCGAGACGGGGTAGATGCAGCTGATCTGCAGGTTTTTCGGCGTCTCGTCGCGGATGGCCTGCTGGAAGCCCTTCATCGCGAACTTGGTCGCGGCGTAGAGCGCATAGCCGGGCAGCGCCATCTCGCCCATGGCCGAGATCGTGTAGACCAGACGGCCCTCGCGGCCGTCGAGGTGGTGGAGGTACTTCGAGTAGGTGTAGATGTGCCCCACGGTGTTGAGATCGAAGATGTGGCTGATGCGGTCCCAGTCCTCGTAGTCGAAGCGCTCGTAGTACGGCGCGCCCGCGTTGCAGAAGAACAGGTCGATGTGCCCGTCGAAGACCTCCTCGGCCTTTGAAAAGAGCGCGTCCACGCCCTCCTTCGTGCTCAGGTCGCAGGAAAAGGGGATCACCCGCTCGCCGTAGTCGGCGATCATCTCCGCGCGGCGGCAGGCCGCGAGGATGCGGCAGCTTTGGTTCTGCGCGAGCAGCTCCTCCATGATGGACTTGCCGATGCCGGAAGAGGCGCCGGTCACGACGACGTTTTTATGGTTTTCCATAAGAAAAACACCCTCCGTTCGATATATTGAAAAGATTTTATTTGATCGACATCACGGTATCGTAGGCGCTGTGGCAGGCGTCGGCGATCGTGCCGCTCTGCAGCGCGTCGCCCACGCGCCAGATGCGCCGGACGCTGAGCTTGTCGAGCTGCCGCGCCAGATCCCCCGCGGGCTTCACGCCGAGCGAGAGCACGAGCGCGTCCGCCTCGAGCGTTTTCCGCTCGCCGGTCTTCACGTCCTCGACGCTCACGCCCGCCTCGTCCACGCCGAGCAGCTTCGTGCCGGTGAGGAACCTCGTGTCGGTCTTCGACAGGCGCTCCATCTCGTCGTCCGTGAGCTGGAACCAGTTGCCCGGCGCGATCTCGTCCGCCATCTCGATGACGGTGACGTGATTGCCCGTCTCGCAGAGGATCTCCGCGGTCTCAAGACCCGTCATGCCGGAGCCGGCGACGACGACCTTCTTATCCCGCAGGACCGTTTCGCGGTGGATGATCTGCGGCGCGGTGAAGACGTTTTTGCCGTCCAGCCCCGCGATCGAGCGGGGACGGACCGGCTCGCCGCCGGTGGCGACGACCACGCCCCAGGGATCCATGTCCGCGATCTGCCGCGGACTCAGCTCCGTGCCGAGGAAGATCTGCGCCCCGGCCTTTTTCGCGGCGGTCATCAAGTCCTCGATACACCAGTAGAGCTTGTCCTTGAGACGGCACTCCGCGGCCGTGATCACCTGGCCGCCGGGCTTTTCGGCCTTTTCGTACACGCTCACGTCGAAGCCGCGCATCGCCAGGGTCTGCGCCGCGGTCAGGCCCGCCGGGCCCGCGCCGATGACGAGGATCTTCCGCCCCTCGCCGTCGCGCGGCATGTTGAAATACGCCTTCTCGCGCGCGACCGACATGTTCAGCGCGCATTCGCCGGGCTTGCCCACGCCCGCGTTCGTCATGAACGAGCGGATGCAGTTGAGACAGCCGATGCAGCGGCGGATATCCTCCGGGTGGCCGGAGGCGGCCTTTTCGACCCAGTGCGGGTCGCAGATGAAGGTCCGCGCCGAGGCCACGAAGTCCTGGTCGCCCTCCTCAAGCTGGCGCTCGGCCTGCTCGGGCGTGCGGATGACGTTCGCGGCGATGACCGGGATGGACACGACGCTTTTGATCTCGCGCGCGAGGTACTTGCGCCAGCCGGGCTCGAAGGAGGTCGGCTCGAGCCAGTAGTTGTAGGCGTCGTAGCAGGCGGAGGTCACGTTGATCGCGTCCACGCCCAGCTCCTCGAGCCTTTTGGCGATCCGCTTGCCGGTCTCGAGACCGTAGCCCACGCCGGGGCGGCCGACGCGCTCGTACATCTCGTCGGCGGTCAGGCGCACGGTCAGCGGGTAGTCGCGGCCGCAGCGCGCGCGGATCCCCTCGATGATCTCGCGCAGGAAGCGCAGCCGCCCCTCGAAGTCGCCGCCGTATTCGTCCGTGCGGCGGTTCGTGTGCAGAGAAAGGAACTGCTGGATGATATAGCCGTGGCCGGCGTGCAGCTCCACGCAGTCGACGCCCGCCTTTTTGCAGCGCACGGCGGCCTCGATGAAGTCCTCGATGAGATCGCGGATCTCCTTTTTCGACATCGCGTGCATGCGCGTCGCGCCGTGCTTGGCGAGCTCCACCTTTGAGGGCGCCTGCACGGAGAAGCAGATGCCCTTGGCCTCCATGCCCAGCAGCAGCGGCGTGCATTTGAAGACCTGGTCCATCACGCCGGGGAAGCGGTCGGCGATCGGGATGACGAGCGGCAGGGAATTGATCGCGCTGGCCATGCCCTGGCGGCCGGGGTGGTGCAGCTGGATGCACAGCTTCGCGCCGTGGCGGTGCAGCCGCTCGGCAAACTCGTGCATCGGCGCGATGTGGTAATCGTGGCTCATCGCCAGCTGCGTGAAGGTGGACGCGCCGCCCATGTCGTTGACGCGGCAGATGCCCGGGATGATCATGCCCACGCCGCCCTTGGCGCGCTCCTCGTAGTAATCCATCAGACGCTCGGTGGGCTTGCCGTTGGTCTGGCCCAGCGAAAACTCCGCCGCCGTCATGACGGTGCGGTTTTTGACGGTCATGCTGCCGATCTTCATCGGAGAGAGCAGAAGATCATACATGGAAGCATTTCCCTCCTTAGGTTTTTGTACATTTTAACTATACTTCCTCCGTCCTGACCCGTCAAGTTTTTTGCAGAAGAAATGAATTCTTGACGCGGCGGCGGCGCTTTCCGTATAATACAGGGAGAAAAGGAGGCGGAGGAGAAATGGACGAACGCTTGATCCGCTCCCTCGGCGCGCTGGAGGAAGAAGAGCTTGCGGCGCTGAGAGGGAAAAAGCTGCTGATCGCCGGCTGCGGAGGGCTCGGAGGCTATCTCGCGGAATATCTGCTGCGCCTCGGCGCGGGCGAGATCGCCGTCGCCGACCCGGAGCGCTTCGAGCGCTCGAACCTCAACCGCCAGCTCCTCTGCACGGAGCGGACGCTCGGCCGCAGCAAGGCCGCGGCCGCCGCCGAGCGCGCCGCGCTCGTCGCGCCGGACTGCCGCTTCACGGGGCACATCTGCCGCCTGGACGAAAAGACGCTGCCGGGCCTGCTGCGCGGCTGCGACGCGGCGCTCGACGCGCTTGACGATATCGAGAGCCGCCGGCTGCTGAAAAAAGAGTGCGACCGGCAGGGCGTTCCGTATGTGTTCGGGGCCGTCGGCGGCTGGGTCGCGCAGGCGGCGCTGTCCCTGCCGGGCGACGCTTTCCTGGAGAGGCTCTATCCGGCGGATTACGTTCAGGAAGACAAAAGCGTCCTGCCCTTCAGCTGCGCGCTCGGCGCGGCGATGCAGGCGGCGCTGTGCGCGCGGGTTCTCTGCGGCCGCCCGGTCGAGCCGGGACGGCTGTACAGCTTCGACCTCGAGCGCATGGACCTCGCCGATCTGAAGCTGTGAACGAGAATATAAAAAACGAAAGCTCCCCGTGAGAACGGGGAGCTTTCGCGTAAAGAGCATAAAAATCCAAAACCTGAAACCTACTCGACCTCTACCACGCCGTCTTCCTTGACGACGACGAGCATGCCGGTCTTGACATAGGAAAGGAACTCTTCGCCGAGGGTGTCGACGACGGGCATCTTCGCCTCGGTCCACACGTCGCCGAGGATCGCGCCGGAGGCCGCCAGCGAGTCGATCGGCTCGGAGAAGAGCATGCAGGCGGGCTGCTTGCCCATCGAGCAGGCCGCGTAGAGGATCATGCCGCCGGTCGTCGAGCCGATGGTCATCGGCAGGCACAGCGCCTTGTCCAGCATCGGCTTTTTGTAGATGTCGAGGTTGTTCTGATCGCCGCATTTGACCAGCTTGTCGCCGAACATCAGGGCCATCTGATAGCTCGCGAGCGTGTTGAAGCCGCCGCGGCTGACGAGCGCCTCGGCCGAGCAGGTGCCGGGGACGATGACGCGTCCTTTGAACTGCCTCATTTCGCCGCCTCCTTTGCCGTGATGATCGCGAGGATCTCATCCTCGGTGTAATACCGCGCGCTGGTGTAGGTGCGCAGCTTGTTCGAGCAGGTGATGACCGCCTTCTTCTTGCACAGGGGATTGTTCATGTACATCAGCGGGCAGATATAGCTGAGGATCACGCCGTAGGAGCGCAGCTTCGAGGCGTAGATCGTCTTTTCCAGCGCCTTGAGCACGGGCGTCGAGGCCGTGAAGACCGTCGGCACCGAGACCTTGTCCAGGCCGTTTTCACGCAGCGCGGCTTCAAGCCGGTCGGCCCAGGAGATCAGCTGCGAGGTCGACAGGTGCGGGCAGCCGATAAAGCACAGCTCCGGCTTCGCCTCGGGATCCTTCCACACGACGGGATAGCTCTGCCTGACGCGCTCGAGCTCCTGGTCGTCGATCACATAGAGCTGCGCGCCTTCCCTGATCAGCGCCTCGCCCTGCTTCTTCGCCTCGGGCGTAAGGTTCTCGATGTGGTAGAGACCCACCGCGCCGTTCGAGGCCGTGGCCGCGCCGAAGTCCTTGAGATAGGCGCAGGCCTCGTCGTTCAGCTCGGTGCCGAGCCATTGGTCGAGCCCCTTGACGTAGGGCACGTCCTCCATGACCTTCATGCCGACGGCCGAGCCGAGCAGCTGGGCCTCGGGGCGCTTTGAGCATCTGACCTCGACGACCCAGTTCGCCTTGCGGCCCTCGTCGGTCAGCAGGCCGAACTCCGGCACGAAGCCGGCGATCGAGCCCATCAGCTCGATGATGCCCGAGTTGCGATTGCAGCGCGCGCCGAGCACCGAGTTGGCATACACGACGGCCGAGCTCTCGGCCCAGGAGAGCACGTCGCCCTCCTCGGGCTTGTTGCCGACCTCGTCGAGATAGCAGGTGCAGGTGTAGCCGTCGTCGGAGGTGATGCCGAGCTTCCGCAGCTGCTCCTCATAGGGCTTCTGGTCGGTGTACATGATCTTTTTGAACACGATGTCCTCCAGCAGGGAGGAGGGGACCCTGGGATCGAGCGGCCTGGGGTCGGCGGTGAATTTCTGCGCGCTCGAAAGACCGCCGTCCAGCAGCTGGTCGTAGAGCTCGTAGACGGGCTTGATGGCCTTGAGGCCGAAGGAAATGACCGTGTGGCCGTACTTGCTCGTCACGGGCACCATGCGCTCGGCGCCGAAGGCGTCGCCGTACATGACGAGGGTCTTCATGACCTTGGCCATGGTCTCGCCCCGGGAGCCGTCCAGCAGGGCCTGCTGCTCCGGTGTCAGGATCAAGTTTATCACTCCTTTTGTAAATTTTTTCCTTGTTTTTCCCGCCTTTTGGCGGGTTATCGCCTGTTTTTATTCTATCATCCCGCCGCGCGGAAGTCTATGCTTTTTTCTCCTTCGGCGAGACGCCGCGCGTGGCGTCGGCCATAAAGCGGCACAGGGGCATGAGCTTTTCGAAGTCCCGCGCCATCGCGGCGACGAGATCGGGAGAATACAGCAGCGCGTCGTGGTCGCGCCGCGTGCCGAAGTCGAGATATTTGCGGTTGTACCAGGGGTTTATGATCTCGCCGAGATCGCCCTTGGGACGGCGGTATTCCTCGCCGTGCAGAAAAAAGCCCTTCATGGCGGAGACCTCCGTCACCAGCCGCTCGAAGAGGGCGGGGTTGGCCGCGATCGCGCGGCGCAGCGCCTCCATCGTCGCGGCGCCCGGCGCCCAGAAGCCGAGCCCGTAGGAATACTCCGCCGCGCCGATCTCGAACCAGAAGGTCGGCCCGTAGTCCCCCGCGCCGAGCGGGGTGATCGTGAACCACAGATGGTCCTTGTAGGGCCCGCGGCCGAAGAGCCGCCGCGCGTCGCGGTAGATGCGCGAGAGGTGCACGCGCAGCTCCTCGTCGGGGAAGCGGCGGGACATCTCCTCGTACAGGTCGTGCGCCAGGGCCTTGAAGGGCGCGTGGAGCGCGCGCTCGAAGTCCTCCCTGTGCGCGAGGAACCAGGGCCGCTCGTTGTTGAAGGACAGCTCCCAGAGGAAGTCCGCCGTCTGTTTTGAAAAACCGTTGAACATGGTCGTTTTCCTTTCTCTTCGCTCGCTTTATTTTATCACCGTTTGGCCCGACGCGCAAACGCTTTTGCTGTACAGGCGGGAAAAAGCGTGATATAATATCTTTTCAGTAATCCCATCAGCCTTTTTCAAGGAAGGTGTTGACTGTATGAAGATCATCATCGCCGGCGCGGGCCGCGTCGGCTACGTCGTCGCCCAGAGCCTCGAGGCCGAGGGTCACGACATCACGCTCATCGACCGCGACGCCGAGACGATCGAGCACGCCGCCAACGAGCTGGACGTGATCTGCTGCCTCGGCAGCGCGACGAACCCCGACACCCTGCGCGAGGCCGGCGCCGAGAGCGCCGACGTCCTCATGGCCGTGACGGAGAGCGACGAGGTCAACATGATCTGCGCGCTGGCCGCGCGGCGCCTCGGCGCGAAATACATCGTCGCGCGCATCCGCGACCCGGAGTATCTGGCGCAGACGGAATTCCTGCGCGAGGCGATCGGCCTGTCGGTCATCGTCAACCCCGAATACGAGTGCGCCAAGGAGATCTCGCGCATCCTGCGCTTTCCCAGCGCGGTCCGCGTCGAGACCTTTTCCAAGGGCAGCGTCGAGATCCTGGACTACCGCGTGCCGGAGAAAAGCCCGCTCCACGGCCTGAGCCTGCGCGAGATGGCGCGCCGCTTTGACACGAAGGTGCTCGTCACCGTTGTCGAGCGCGGCGAGGAGGCAACGATCCCGCACGGCGATTTTGTGCTGCGCGGCGGCGACAAGCTCTGCCTCCTGGGCGACAGCGAGGAGATCCGCCGCTTCTTCGCCGCCGTCGGCGGCAGGGGCCCGCGCATCAAGGACGTGATGATCATGGGCGGCAGCCGCACGAGCGTGTACCTGGCGGACCTGCTCGACGAGAGCGGCATTTCCGTCACGGTGATCGACCGCTCGCGCGAGCGCTGCAACGAGCTGTGCGACCTCATCCCGCACGCGCGCGTGATCTGCGGCGACGCCACGCGCGACGAGGTGCTGCTCGAGGAGGGCGTGCGCAGCGCCGACGCCTTCGTCGCGCTCACCGGCGACGACGGGGACAACATCGTCACCGCCATGTACGCCAAGCGCTGCGGCGTGCCCAAGACCGTGGTCAAGGTCAACATGCGCCACTTCTCCGGCATGCTCGACGGCGAGAACGACAGCATGATCACCCCCAAGGAGATCGTCGCCCAGCAGATCACGAGCTTTGCGCGCGCGATCTCGAACTCCGCCGACTGGGGCAGCGTCGAGACGCTGCACAAGCTCGCCGGCGGGAAGATCGAGGCGCTGGAATTCCATGTGGGCGAGGGCGCGCGCTGCGTCGGCGTCCCGCTCTGCGAGCTGAAGCTGCGCCGCGGCGTGCTCATCAGCGCGATCATCCGCGGTGAAAAGACCATGATACCCAACGGCCTTACCGTGATCGAGAAGGGCGACCATGCCGTGGTCGTCGCTCCGGCGGGCATGCTCAAGGATATCAACGACATGACGGGCGAAGAGACATGAACTATCGAATGATCGCCTTTATCCTCGGCCGCGTGCTGCTGATCCTCGCCGCGCTGATGCTGCTGCCGCTGATAACGGCGCTCGTCTGCGGCGAGAGCGTGCTGCCCTTCGCCGTGACGATCCTGCTCACGGCGCTCTGCGGCGGCGTGCTGCTGCTCATCCGGCCGAAAGCGCGCGAGATCTACGCGCGCGAGGGCTTTTCCTGCGTGGGTCTGTCGTGGCTGGCGATGTCGCTGCTCGGCTCGCTGCCCTTTGTGATCGGCGGCGATATCCCGCGCTTCGTCGACGCCTTCTTCGAAACGGTCTCCGGCTTTACCACGACCGGGGCCTCCATCCTCAACGACATCGAGAGCCTGTCGCGCTCGGGCCTGTTCTGGCGCAGCTTCACGCACTGGATCGGCGGCATGGGCGTGCTGGTGTTCCTCATGGCCGTCATGCCCATGAGCGGCGAGCGCTCGATGCACATCATGCGCGCCGAGGTGCCCGGCCCCACCGTGGGCAAGCTCGTTCCCCGCGCCAGGCAGACCGCGCGCATCCTGTATCTGATCTACACCGGCTTCACCGTCGCCGAGACGATCCTTCTCATGTGCGGCGGCATGAGCTTTTACGAAGCCCTGCTGCACGCCTTCGCCACGGCCGGCACGGGCGGCTTCTCCACGCGCAACGCCTCGATCGCGGCCTTCGACAGCGCCTATATCGAGGGCGTGATCGCCTTTTTCCTGGTCCTCTTCGGCATGAACTTCAACCTCTTCTACCTCATGCTGATCGGCCGTGTGCGCGAGGCCTTCCGCAGCGAGGAGCTGCACCGCTATTTCGAGATCATCCTCGTCTCGATCGGCCTGATCGTGCTCGGCACCTTCCGGAACTACGGCTTCCTGCAGTCGCTGCGCAACGGCTTTTTCCTCACGATGACGACGCTGTCCACGGCGGGCTTCTGCACCGTGGACTATACGCTCTGGCCGGCCTATCTGCAGACGATGATCGTGTTGCTGATGTTCATCGGCGGTTGCGCGGGCTCGACGGGCGGCGGCCTGAAGCTCTCGCGCGTGATGCTCTTCATCCGCACCGCGGCGGCGGACGTCGGACGCGTGGTCAACCCGCGCCGCGTCAACCGCGTGGAGATGGACGGCAAGCGCGTCACGCCGGAGACGACGGGAGCGGTGTACGCCTACGTCGCGCTCGTGATGCTGATCCTGCTCGGCTGCACGGCGCTCGTCTCCCTCGACGGCTACGACTTTTCCACGAACTTCACCGCGGCGCTCTCGTGCATCTCCAACGTCGGCCCCGGCCTCGGCAGGATCGGCCCGAGCGGGAACTTTGCGATCTTCTCGTCCTTCTCGAAGATCGTGATGGCGATCACGATGCTCTTCGGCAGGCTCGAGATCTACGCGATGCTGATCCTCTTTATCCCCTCCACCTGGAAAAGGAGATAATATGAAGACCCCCAAAAGAAAACCGCGCGACCTGCACAGCCGGCGCTACCGCCGCTATTTTGCCCAGCACGAGGAGATCGGCCGTCTCGACGAGAAGGGCCGCACGCGCATCGAGCGCATCTACCGCGGAGACTGGACCGTGCAGCGGCTCACGGACAGGGAGCGGCGGATAGAGCGCGCGCTGCTCGCGCTGCTCTACGTGCTCGCGGCGGCGCTCTTCTTCTTCGCCGCGCTGCGCGAGCTGCCCGGCAACCGCGCCTGGTATCTCTCCGCCGCGCATGTGGCGTCCTTCGCCTTCCTGGCCTGGACGCTCAGCGGCCTGTTCAACTACTGCGGCGACGGCGCGCGCATGACCGTGGGCGAATACGCCAGCGGCGCGGAGCGCTTCCGGCTCGGAAGCCTGCTGTCCGCCGCCGCGCTGGGCCTGTGCGCGCTGCTGTATCTGCTGTGCGCGGCGCTCTTCGATACGGGCAGGGGAGGGCATCTGCTGTGCGCGGCGCTGTGTCTGCTCGGCGCGCTCGCGCTGCTGCTCGCGCGGCGGATCGACCTGCGCGTGCCCTGCGAGACGGTCGAAAACACACAGGCCGCCCCGCCGGCGGAATAAGGAAGACGTTTCAACAGGGACCGGACGCGGCAGCTCCGGTCCCTTAAGCTTTTTGAAGTTGAAAATGAACGGTTGAAAAGATAAATTATTGTGTTATAATGTATCTTCAGTTAATTATGTCAATTGGAGGCATACTAAACGATGTCCAAAAAACAGTTCAAGGCCGAGTCGAAGCGTCTGCTGGATCTGATGATCAACTCGATCTACACCAACAAGGAGATCTTCCTGCGCGAGATCATCTCCAACGCCTCGGACGCGATCGACAAGCTTTGCTATCTCTCGCTGACCGACGACAAGGTCGGGCTGGGCC
This sequence comes from Candidatus Limivicinus sp., assembly GCA_045222695.1. Classification (GTDB taxonomy): domain Bacteria; phylum Bacillota; class Clostridia; order Oscillospirales; family Oscillospiraceae; genus Limivicinus. Next base: position 9,557 of record JBGUZD010000089.1, on the reverse strand, counting down.
GCGGCGATTTCCGCATCGACGTGATCCCCGACAAGGAAGCGCGCACCCTGACCGTGCGCGACAACGGCATCGGCATGAGCGCGCAGGAGTGTGAGAACAACCTCGGCGTGATCGCCAAGTCCGGCTCGCTGAACTTCAAAAACGAGATGGACGGCGAAAAAGGCGAGGACCTGTCCATCATCGGCCAGTTCGGCGTGGGCTTCTACTCCGCCTTCATGGTCTCGGACAAGGTCACGGTCATCACCCGCAAATACGGCGAGGAGAGCGGCGTGAAGTGGGAGAGCTCCGGCGCGGACGGCTACACCGTCACGCCCTGCGAGCGCGAGAGCGTCGGCACGGACGTCGTCATGCACCTCAAGCCGGACTCCGACGAGGAGCTCTACGGCACCTATCTCGAGATCTGGAAGCTCAAGGCCCTGATCCGCAAGTATTCCGACTATGTGCGCTGGCCCATCCGCATGGACGTGCCGCGCTCCGAGCGCGTGGAGACCGGCGAGAAGAACGACGACGGCTCGCCCAAATTCGAATACAAGACCGTTGTGGAGAACGAGACGGTCAACAGCATGATCCCGATCTGGCAGCGCAGCCGCAAGGAGGTCACCGACGACGACTGCATCGCCTATTACAAAGAGCACAACCGCGCGGTGAAGGATCCCTGCGCGCTCGTGCGCGTGGACGCCGAGGGGACCGTGTCCTACAAGGCCATGCTCTTCGTCCCCGGCGAGAGCAGCGCCGCCGACTTCTACGGCGAGGGCAAGGGCGGCGTCACGCTCTATTCCAACGGCGTCATGATCATGGAGAAGTGCGACAAGCTCCTGCACGACTACTTTGAGTTCGTCAAGGGCGTGGTCGACTCCCCGGATCTGAGCCTGAACATCTCACGCGAGATCCTCCAGCACGACCGCCAGCTGCGCGTGATCGGCCAGAACCTCGAAAAGAAGATCAAGGGCGAGCTGGAAAAACTGATGCGCGACGACCGGCCGAAGTACGAAGAGTTCTTCAAGAACTTTGGCTATCACCTGAAGGTGGGCGTCTGCGACGAGTACGGCCGCTACAAGGACTTTCTCAAGGACCTGCTGCTCTTCCACACGGGCGAGGACAGGCAGGTCACGCTCAAAGAGTATGTCGAAAACATGCCCGAGAGCCAGAAGAGCATCTACTTCGCCTCCTCCGATTCGCTCAAACACGCGATGAGCCTGCCGCAGTGCGCGGAGGTCAAGCGCCGCGGCTATGAGCTGATCTATCTGCTCTCCCCGCTCGACGAGATGGTGCTCGAGGCGCTGCACGACCAGGACGGCAAGGCCTTCTGCAACGTCGTGACCGACGATCTCGGCTTCGACACCGACGAGGAGAAGAAGGCCGCCGAGGAGCGCGACATCGAGAACAAGGACTTTTTGAGCTTCGTCAAGGAGAGCCTGGGCGAGCGCTTCAGCAAGGTGAAATTCTCCTCGAAGCTCTCGGACCTGCCCTGCGCGATGTCCACCGAGGGCCCCGTCACGCTGGAGATGGAAAAGTATTTCCGCCGCGGCCCGAGCGAGGAGATGCGCAAGGTGCGCGCCTCCCGCGTGCTCGAGCTCAACGACGAGAGCCGCCCCGTGCAGGCCCTGCGCGAGGCCTGGGAGAACGATAAGGAAAAGGCCGCGCGCATCGCCGCGATCCTCGCCACGCTCGCCGAGCTGATGGCAGGCGCGGACATCGACGATCCGGCGGAGCTGGCGAAAAACGTAAGCGGATTATTCTGATTTTTTGATTTGGAGTTTTGACCGATGGCGAAAAGGCTGGGCATCTATATCCATATCCCCTTCTGCGCGAGCAAGTGCGGCTACTGCGACTTCTATTCGCTCGCCGGCTGCGAGCATCTGATGCCGGAGTATCATCAGGCGCTGCTCGCCCATCTGAAGGAATCGGCGCAGTCGATCAAGGCCTACGAGGTGGACAGCCTCTACTTCGGCGGCGGCACCCCCAGCTTCTACGGGGCCGACCGCATCGCCGACATCTTCAACACGCTCAAGCTCAACGGCAACGTGCGCGTGGACAGCGAGGTCACGGTCGAGTGCAACCCCGACTCCACCAGCCCGAACGCCCTGAAGCTCCTGCGCGAGGAGGGCGTGAACCGCCTGTCCATCGGCGTGCAGGCCACCGACAACTACATCCTTAAGCTCATCGGCCGGCGGCACAATTTCCAGCAGGCGCAGCAGACGATCCAGCAGGCCCGCAAGGCCGGCTTTGAGAACATCAACCTCGATCTGATCTACGGCCTGCCCAGCCAGACCAAGCACGACTGGGCCGAGACCCTGGCGAAGATCGTCGAGCTGCATCCCGAGCATATCTCCTGCTACGGCCTGCGCCTCGAGGAGGGCACGCCGATGTATGAGGAATACCACGGCTCGCCGATCCTGCCGGACGACGACGAGCAGGCGGACATGTACTGCTACGCCGCCGAGATGCTCGAGCGCTACGGCTACCGGCAGTACGAGGTGTCCAACTTCGCCGCGCCGGGCTTCGAGTCGCGGCACAATCTCAAATACTGGGATCTGGACGACTACATGGGCTTCGGCCCGGGCGCGCACTCCTGCGTGGGGACGCTGCGCTACAGCTTCGTGAAGGATCTGAAAAAATACGTCACGGGGATCGAAAAAAAGGCGAGCATCATCGACGAGTACCAGCGCGTCGACCCGCTCGAGCGCGCGGTGGAGTATATCATGCTCGGCATGCGCACCGTGCGGGGCATCTCCGAGCGGGACTACCGCATCCGCACCCAGTGCGACTGGCGGCCCGTCTACCAGACGCTGCTGGCCTTCCGCCAGAAGGGCTGGGCCGTCGAGGACGAGGGGAGATGGCACTTCACGGTGCCGGGCTTCCTGATCTCCAACACGCTGATCGGATTGCTGCTCGAGGCGCAGGCCAACGGCAGGATCGAGGGCACGCCCTGGCTCAGCGAGGCCTACGCGGCCGAGGAGAAGATCAGCATCCCCAAGAGCGAGGAAGAGATGTTCACCGAGCTCTATCAGCAGAGAAGCGAAAACAGTGAGGTTCAGGCATGAGCAACGAAAACAGAGATTATCCGGCCTGGCTCGACGAGGAGCTTTTCGCCGGCCTGACGGAGGAAGAGCCCTCCGCCGCGCCGCAGAGCGCTCCGGAAGAGAAGGCCTCCGGGACGGAGAAGGCCGCGCCGAAGAAGAAGGCAAAGCCCTCAAAGGACAAGGACGGCGCGAAAAAGCCGAAGGCGAAGAAGAACGCCGCCGCGCCCGGGGACGAGCCGAAGCCGAAAAAGAAAAAGGCCGCGGCAAAGAGCGGCCCGGACGAGGACGGGAGCGTTCCCGCCGAGCCGGAAAAGGCCGAGACGCCCGAAACGAGCGGCGCGGCCGCACAGGCCGAAGCGCCCGAACAGAGCGAAGCGCCCGAAAAGACCGAAAAGAGCAAAAAGGCCGACAAGGCCGGGAAGAAAGCCCCCGCCGACAAGACCGAGCGCAAAAAGAAGCCCCGGAAGAGCGCCGAAGAGCTCGCCGCCGAAGAGGCCGAGCGCGAACGCGTCCGCAAGGAAAAGCAGAGCAAGGCGCGCGGGGCCGCGCGCAAATGGCTGATCGCGCTGATCGTGCTCGTCTCGCTCGCGCTGATCGTCTGCGTCGGCGCGACGGTCGGGGCCTACCTCGTCACGAACAGCGAAACCAACCTGCCCAACGTCTATCTCGGCGGCGTCTACGTCGGCGGCATGACGAAGGAGCAGACGATCGCCGCGCTCGACGAGGCGGGATGGGACGCCAAGCGCGGCGGCACGCTCAAGGTCAGCCTGCCCGAGGGCGTCTCCTTCGAGCTGGACTTCCTCACGGCCGGCGCCTACGAGCCCAAGGAGGAGGCGGCCGAGGCCGCGTTCGCCTACGGCCACACCGACGACTGGTTCGGCAATCTCTTCACCTATATCAACGACCTGCTCAGCCCGCAGGAGCTCGGCCGCACCGAGTTCACGATCGACCGCGCTTACGTCTCCGCCGCCGTCGACAAGGCGGTGGACGAGTTCGAGGCCGTCACCGCGGGCGAGGAATACAAGGTCAACGAGGAGAACTCGACCCTCGAGTGCGTCAAGGGAGCCGGTCAGGTCTCGCTCGACCGACAGGCGATCTGCGACAAGGCCTGCGAGCTGCTGCTCTCCGGCGGACACGAGCTGGAGTGGAAAGAGATCGTCGGCGAGATGCGAATGCCTGATTTCGCCGCCCTCGCCGCCGAGCTCAAGAGAGATCCGGTCGACGCTTACTACGACCCGGACAAGGACGAGATCGTCTCCGAGATCATGGGCGTCGAGCTCGACGCGTCCAAGGCGGAGGAGCTTTGGAAAAAGGCCGGCGTACTGGAGAAATTCAGCGTCCCGATCACGCTCATCGAGCCGGACATCACGGCGGACGGTCTGAAGGAAGTGCTCTTCCATGACAAGCTGGGCGACTGCATGACCTATCTCTGGGGCAGCACGGCCAACCGCATCTCCAACGTGCGCGTGGCCTGCAGCCGCTTCGACGGCATGGTCCTGCAGCCGGGAGAGCGGTTCTCCTACAACGACGTCGTCGGCGAACGCACGGCGGAGGCCGGCTTCAAGCTGGCGCCGACCTACAGCGGCACGGCCCACATCGACGCGCTCGGCGGCGGCATCTGCCAGGTGTCCTCCACGCTGTACAACGCGGCGCTCTACGCCGGGCTCGAGATCAACGAGCGCGTCTGCCACACGATGATCGTCGGCTATCTGCCGCTGGGCCTCGACGCGACGGTCGACTGGCCCGACACGAACTTCGTCTTCACGAACAACCGCGACTATCCGATCCGGATCAAGGCCGGCGTGAACGATCGCGGCAGCGAGCTGCTCATCGAGATCTGGGGCACGGACGTGGACGGCTCCTACGTGGACATGCTCCACTACGAGTGGCCCGCCTATGACGAGAACTACCGCGCCAATTACGGCATCGACGTCCAGGTCGGCTACGGCGCCCGTTCGATCCGCCGCACCTACCACGCGGACGGCAGCTACACCGACGAGGACAACGTATACAGCTATTACCACATCCCCGAGGAAGAGATCAACTGGCCCGTGATCGAGACCGAATCCGACGACGGCGCCGGAGAAGGGGAAGAGGGCTGAACACAGGCCCGATAAAGAGAAAAGAGGAGAAGCAAGATGGAAAAGAAGACCTTTTATATCACCACGCCGATCTATTATCCGTCGGACAAGCTGCACATCGGGCACGCCTACTGCACCGTGGCGACCGACGCGATCGCCCGCTACAAGCGTCTGCGCGGCTATGACGTGATGTTCCTCACCGGCACCGACGAGCACGGCCAGAAGATCGAGGCCAAGGCGAAGGCCGCCGGTCTCAGCCCCCAGGAATTCGTCGACCGCATCGTCACCGGCGAGAAGGGCATCAAGGACCTCTGGAAGCTGATGAACATCTCCAACGACCGCTTCATCCGCACCACCGACGACTATCACGTGCAGTCCATCCAGCGGGTGTTCCGCAAGATGTACGACAACGGGGACATCTATAAGGGCAAGTACAGCGGCAAATACTGCAAGGACTGCGAGAGCTTCTGGACCGAGACCCAGCTCGTCGACGGCAAGTGCCCCGACTGCGGCCGTGCCGTGCAGGATGCCGAGGAGGAGGCCTATTTCTTCCGCCTGTCCAAATACGCCAAGCCCGTGCAGGAGCTGCTTGAGACCGGCACCTTCCTCGAGCCCGCCTCCCGCGTGAACGAGATGATCAACAACTTCATCAAGCCGGGCCTGGAGGATCTGTGCGTCTCGCGCACCAGCTTCACCTGGGGCGTGCCCGTGGACTTCGACCCGGGCCACGTCGTCTATGTCTGGGTCGACGCGCTGTTCAACTACTGCACGGCGCTGGGCCTGTACAACGACCGCTACCACGACTTTGACAAATACTGGCCGGCGGACGTGCACGTCGTCGGCAAGGAGATCGTGCGCTTCCACTCGATCATCTGGCCCGCCATGCTCATGAGCGCGGGCCTGCCCCTGCCGAAGAAGGTCTACGGCCACGGCTGGCTGATCATCGACGGCGGCAAGGTCTCCAAGTCCAAGGCGAACAACTCCACCAACGTCATCGACCCCTACATCCTCTCGGAAAAGTTCGGCGTCGACGCGTTGCGCTTCTTCCTGCTGAGGACCTTCCCCTTCGGCTCTGACGGCAACTTCTCCAACGAGCTGCTGATCTCCACGATCAACACCGACCTCGCCAACGACCTGGGCAACCTCGTGTCCCGCACGACGGCGATGATCGAAAAGTACTTCGGCGGCCTCCTGCCCGAAGAGCGCGTCTCCGATCCGATCGACGACGAGCTCAAGGCCGCGGTCCGCGCCCTGCCGGAGAAGTACGCCGCGCAGATGGACATCTACCAGCCCCACCTCGCGCTCGAGGAGGTCTTCCGCTGCATCCAGCGCGCCAACAAGTACATTGACGAGACGATGCCCTGGGTGCTGGCGAAGGACGAGGCGAACAGGCCCCGCCTGGCGGAGGTCATGTATAACCTGCTCGAGGCCCTGCGCATCAGCCTGATCTGCCTCACGCCCTTCATGCCCGAGAGTTGCGACAAGGCTCTCGCGCAGATCGGCGCGCAGGACTGCCGCAGCTGGGACGAGGCCGTTTACGGCGCGCTCGCGGGCGAGATCAGCGTCCGTAAGGGCGAGACGCTCTTCCCGCGCCTCGATCTGGACAAGACCCTCGCCGAGCTCGAGGAGATCTCCCGCCGCTCCAAGGCGCCCACCGTCAAGCCCGTGCTGCCCGACGTGACGATCGACGAGTTCGCCAGGTGCGACATGCGCGTGTGCAGGGTGCTCTCCTGCGAGGCCGTGAAAAAGAGCGAGAAGCTCCTGAAGTTCCAGCTCGACGACGGCAGCGGCACCCCGCGCCAGATCCTCTCGGGCATCCACAAGTTCTACGAGCCCGAGCAGCTCGTCGGCAAGACCGTGGTCGCGATCCTCAACCTGCCGCCGCGCAAGATGATGGGGCAGGACTCCAACGGCATGCTGCTCTCCGCCGTCAAGGAAGTCGACGGCAAGGAGGAGCTGCATCTGATGATCCTCGACGACTCCGTCCCGGTCGGCTCCCAGCTCTGCTGATTTGAGGCGTCCGCCGACAGGGTCGGCGGACGCCATAAAGAACGGGCACGCTTATGCGGCAGGATGTGAAGACATCCTGCCGCTTTCCCCTTGTTTCCGCACCAAAAGCGTGATATAATCCCTTTTCGGTAAAAAACAGGCACAGGAGGCTTGATCATATGACAAAGATCGATATTTTCTCCGGCTTTCTCGGCGCGGGCAAGACCACGCTGATCCGCAAGCTGATCGCGGAGGCCTATGCGGGCGAAAAGCTGGTGCTGATCGAAAACGAGTTCGGCGAGATCGCCATCGACGGCGGCTTCCTCAAGGATGCGGGCGTGGAGATCACCGAGATGAACTCCGGCTGCATCTGCTGCACCCTCGTGGGCGACTTCACGAAGGCCCTGAAGAAGGTCATGGACGACTTCGCCCCCGACCGCATCCTCATCGAGCCCTCGGGCGTCGGCAAGCTCAGCGACGTCGCGCGCGCGGTCGAGCGCGTGGACGGCGCCGTCATCGGCAGCCGCGTCACCGTCGTGGACGCCGGCAAGGCCAAAATGTATATGCGCAACTTCGGCGAGTTCTTCAACGACCAGGTCGAAAACGCCGACCTCATCGTGCTGTCCCGCACCGATATCGTCCCGGCCGAAAAGGTCGTCGCGGCGAGCGATCTGCTGCGCACGCTCAACCCCGACGCCAGGCTCATCAGCACCCCGCTGCTGCAGCTCGACGGCGCGCAGGTCCGCGAGGCCATGGAGCACGACGCCCTGCACGAGGAGATGGAGCGGCTGCGCCATGAGCACGCGCACCGTCACGACCACGACGAGGACGACGAGCACGAGCATCACCATCATCACCACCACGACCACGACGAGGACGAGTGCGACGATCCGGAATGCGAATGCCATCACCACCACCATGACCACGACGAGGATGATGAGCACGAGCATCACCACCACTATGACGAAAACGGCGTGTGCGAGTGCGGCCATCACCACGACGATGATGACGACGAACACGGGCACCACCATCACCACCATCACGCCGACGAGATCTTCACGTCCTGGGGCCGCGAGACCGCGCGCAAGTACGCCGAGGACGAGATCCGCGCGATCCTCGCGCAGCTCGACAACGAGGAGAAGTACGGCATGATCCTGCGCGCGAAGGGCATCGTGGACGCGAAGGACGGCGAGTGGATCTACTTCGACTACGTCCCGGGCGAGATCGACGTGCGCCGCGGCAGCCCCGCCGTGACCGGCCGCTTCTGCGTGATCGGCTCGAAGATGAACGAGAACGCCCTGAAGGAGCTGTTTTGACCTTGAATAATCCCAAAGAAATGCCCGTCTACCTCTTCACCGGTTTCCTGGAGGCGGGCAAGACGAAATTCATCCAGGAGACGCTCGAGGACAGGCGCTTCTGCAACGGCGAGCGCACGCTGCTGCTCGTCTGCGAGGAGGGCGAGGAGGAGTACGAGCCCGATCAGTTCGCGGACAAGAGCGTTTTTATCCGTACGATCGAGGACCAGAGCGAGCTCAACGCCGAGCACCTCGACGCGCTTGTGAAGGAAACGCGCGCCGAGCGCGTGGTCGTCGAGTACAACGGCATGTGGATGCTCGACGCCCTCTACGGCGCGATGCCGGAGGGCTGGATGGTCTATCAGGAGTTCCTCTTCGCCGACGCGACGAGCTTCCTGAGCTATAACGCCAACATGCGCCAGCTCGTCTACGACAAGCTCAAAAGCTGCGAGCTCGTGGTGTTCAACCGCTTCCGCCCCGATATGGACAAGATGGCCTTCCACAAGATCGTCCGCGGCGCCTCGCGCCGGAGCGACATCGCCTACGAGTATCCCGGCGGCAAGGTCGAGTACGACGATATCCAGGACCCGCTGCCCTACGATCTGAACGCCCCTGTCGTGGAGATCGGCGACGACGATTTCGCGATCTGGTACCGCGACATGGCCGAGGAGCCGAAGAATTACGAGGGCAAGACCGTGCGCGTCAAGTGCCGCGCGCTGCAGCGCAAAAAGCTGCCGCCGCACACCTTCATCGTCGGCCGCCACGTCATGACCTGCTGCGTCGAGGACATCCAGTTCGCGGGCCTCGCCTGCCAGAAGGACGACGTCTCCGACATCGCCGACGACAGCTGGATCGTCCTGACGGCGGAGATCCGCTTCAAATTCTCCCGCGCCTACGGCAAAAAGGGCCCGGTGCTGACCTACCTCTCCCACGAGAGCTGCGAGCCGCCCGCCCAGCCCGTCGCGACGTTTTATTGATTATATTAAGGGAAAAACGCCACGGTATTCTGTTTATCCTGGTCAGTGTCCATTTTCTCTTTGCTCGTGCAAAGAGAAAGTGGACAAAAAGAGAAAGCACGCCAAGGGAATTGAACCCTGCCGCTGCCGGGGGCAGAAGGAGGCAGGGTTCAATTTGTGCCGCCACGCCATATGCGGGCAGGTTTTTACGCC
>JBGUZD010000088.1:0-9080 GCA_045222695.1 Candidatus Limivicinus sp. | reverse complement strand
CGCGCTTGAAGTCGATGACGCGGTACTTCTGGCGGTTGCCGCCGCCCTGGTGGCGGACGGTGATGTGGCCGTAGCTGTTGCGGCCGGAGTGCTTCTTGAGGACCTCGGTCAGGCCTTTCTCGGGCCGGGCGTGCTTGTCGACGCCGTCGAAGCCGGAGACGGTCATGCCGCGTCTGGCGGGCGTGGTCGGTCTGTAAGTTTTAATAGACATTCTTCATTTCCTCCCTTACGCCATGCCCTCGAAGAGCTCGATGTTCTTGGAGTCGGCGCTGAGCTTGACGACGGCCTTCTTCCAGGAGGCGGTCATGCCCTTGGGATAAGCGCCGGTGCGCTTTTCCTTGCCGCGGACGTTCGTGGTCGTGACCTTGACGACGGTGACGCCGAAGATCTCCTCGATCGCCTTCTTGATCTCGATCTTGTTGGCGTGCTTGTCCACTTCGAACGCGTACTTCTTGATGTCCAGGTCTTCCATGGACTGCTCGGTGATGACCGGGCGGATGATGATATCGTATGCGGTCTTCATCAGGCGAACACCTCCTCGATCTTGGCGAGCGCGGCCTTGTCGAGGACCAGCTTGCCGTTGGTAAGGATCATATAGGGGCTGATGATGGTGGCGGTGGTGACCGTCACGCCCTCGATGTTGCGGGCGGACTTGACGACCATCTCGTCAGCGTTCTCGGTGATGACCAGGGCCTTGTTCTCGACGCCCAGCTTCTTGAGGAACTCGGCGAAGGGCTTGGTCTTGATCTCCTCGACCTTCAGGCCGTCGACGACCAGGATCTCGTCCTCGGCAGCCTTGGCGGACAGCGCGGACTTGAGAGCCAGACGGCGGACCTTCTTGTTGAGGTTGTAAGCGTAGCTGCGGGGCTTGGGAGCGAAGGCTACGCCGCCGTGATACCACACGGGGGAGCCGGCATAGCCGGCGCGGGCGCGGCCGGTGCCCTTCTGACGCCAGGGCTTCTTGGTGGTGTAGGACACCTCGCCCTTGGTGAGCGCGCTCTGCGTGCCCTGGCGGCAATTCGCCAGATGATTCTTGATGGAATCGTGCAGGACGCTCTTGTTCGGCTCGATGCCGAAGATGGCCTCGGAGAGCTCGATCTCGCCGATCTTCTCGCCAGCCATGTTGAACACGTTAGCTTTAGGCATTTATGCTGCTCTCCTTTCCTTACTTGGTACGCGCGGAAGCCTTCTGCGGGTTGACACGCGCGGAGGCCTTCTGCGGGTTGACACTGACGGCGGCAGCGGCGCCCTTCTTGACGGGCTGAGCCTTGACAGTGTTCTTGAGGTAGACGATCCCGCCCTTGGGGCCGGGGATCGCGCCGCGGATGGCGATCATATTCAGCTCGGGATCGACCTTGACGACGTCGAGGTTCTGAACGGTGATCTGATCGACGCCCATGTGGCCGGCCTGCTTCTTGCCCGGGAAGATGCGGCTGGGATCGGTGCTCGAGCCCATGGAGCCCGCATGACGGTGGACCGGGCCGCCGCCGTGGCTGGTGGGCGTACGGCCCTGGCCGTAGCGCTTGACGACGCCGGCGTAGCCGTGACCCTTGCTGATACCGGTGACGTCGACCTTGTCGCCTTCGGCGAACACGTCGGCCTTGATGACGTCGCCGACTTCGAGCTTGCTGGAATCCTCAAGACGGAACTCCTTGAGGTGCTTGACGAAGCCTACGCCGGCGGACTTCAGGTGACCCTGCTCGCCCTGGCTGAGCTTCTTGCCGGCTACTTCCTCGTAACCGAACTGGACTGCCTCGTATCCTTCCTTCTCCTTGGTCATCTTCTGCACGACCACGCAGGGGCCGGCCTCGATGACGGTCACGGGAATGACCTTGCCAGTCTCATCGAAGATCTGCGTCATGCCGACCTTCTTGCCGATGATGGCTTTCTTCATTGTATTTCCTCCTAACGGTTATTGGTTACCCCGCATGGTCCGCGCGTTGGGAGCGCGTCCAGAGGCTGGCAACTTAACCCGCCTGCACTCGCAAGCTGCAGGCAACGGGTTACGGACTGTGGGTTTTTCTTCCGCCTCCCTATTTTAATAAGGAAGCGCGCAGGGGTTATCCGGTCTTTACAGCTTGATCTCGATCTCGACGCCGGCGGGGACCTCGAGGTTCATCAGGGCCTCGACGGTCTTCTGGGTCGGGCTCATGATGTCGATGAGGCGCTTGTGGGTGCGGCGCTCGAACTGCTCGCGGCTGTCCTTATATTTATGGACGGCGCGGAGGATCGTGACGATCTCGGTCTTGGTCGGCAGGGGGATGGGTCCGGAGACCTTCGCGTCGGTGCGCTTGGCAGCCTCGACGATGGTTTCGGCGGCCTTGTCGATCAGCTGATGATCGTAAGCCTTGAGACGGATGCGGATCATGTTCTTGTTGCTTGCCATGGTGTTTTTTCTCCTTTTTCGTACGTTTTGCGGCGGCATTGGGGACCGCCCTTCCTGCGTACGGACGAAACCTCGAATTTCCTGTACACACAACCGTGCGTATCAGACCACGTCCGAAAAACAAACCGGCTCTTTTCAAGCCGGTCGATCCCCCGTCCATGCGATATACGCGTGTACCGGATAGGTTTCTTCCCGCCCGATCATGCATCCGGACAAAAGCCGGACGCCGGACATACTCCACGGAAGTTACCTCGCTGTGTTTCGCGAGCAATCTCCCGCTTCATCGCAGTGCGCAAACGTGTGCTTTTCACGCGCGCTTGAATAATATAACAGAGCGGTTACAGAAAGTCAAGCGTTTTTTCGTGATTTTTGCAGAAAATTTTGCCTCATTTTTGGTCAACTCTACAAATTGTTTTTTTCCGCCCCGGAGCCTCTGTATCTTGTATCCCTTTTCGTTCTCCGCCAGCCGTTTTCGGCCTTTTCTACGATTGGTAGAGCGCCTCTCCGAAGCGCTCTACGACCCTTCCTCCGGGTCGTAGAGCCTTCCTGCTCCGCGGTAGTTTGCCTTTTCGCGGCCCGCGGGCCTATACTTGGGCCGGGCGCGAAGAGCGCCGATCCTGTCTACCGGAGGGATACTATGAGCTTTACCATCATGACCGACACCTCGGCCAATCTGCCGAAGGCCTATCTTCAGCACAACGGGATCCGCACGATCCCCTACACCTTTATGATCGACGGCCGGGAACTGAAGGAAACGCCGGACTTCGAGGGCGGACGCTTTTACGGCGAGATGCGCCGCGGGCAGCTTGTCACCACCTCGCAGATCCCGCCGCAGCGTTATATGGATTTCTTCCGCAGCGAGCTCGCGGAGGGCCGCGACGTGCTGTTCGTGAGCATGTCCTCGGGCATCAGCGGCTCGTACAACTCCGCCTGTGTCGCGGCGGAGGAGCTGCGCGCGGAATTTCCCGAGCGCAGGCTGCGTCTGGTCGACGCGCTGGGCGCCTCGCTGGGCGAGGGTCTGCTCGTGGTCTGGGCCGTGCGCTACCGAAAGGCGGGGCTGAGCGTCGACGAGGCGGCCGAGCGCCTGCTCGAGCGGCGCTACGGCATGTGCCAGGTCTTCACGGTGGACGACCTGCGCTATCTCAAGCGCGGCGGGCGGCTGTCGAACCTCGCGGCCGCGGTCGGCACCGTGCTGCAGATCAAGCCGCTCCTGAAGGGCGACAACGAGGGCAAGATCGTCTGCTTCGACAAGCTGCGCGGCCGCAAACGCGCGATCGAGGCCATGGCCGAAAAATTCGACGCCTGCGCGCTCCCGCAGCCGGGGCAGACCATCGGCATCGCGCACGCCGACTGCGAGGCGGACATGAACTATCTGATCTCGCTGCTGCGCCGCCTCCGCGAGGGGCTCGACATCATGACCGTGTGCTACGAGCCGGTGACCGGCTCGCACGTCGGCCCCGGGACGCTGGCGCTCTTCTTCGAGGGCAGCAAGGCCTTTCGGTGAAGTATCGGGCGATATATTATTAAAAGGAAAGCGCTTCAAACTGAAGGCAAATCCGCGGAAAAAGCTTTGACATGCGGGGGGAGAGCGAAGAGAGGGGGCGGAGAGCCCCCTTTCTTCGTTCAATCACAGCAAAAACAGGAACTCTCCCGGGGAGTTCCTGTTTTTTGTGCTTCACGCCGTCGACACTTTGTCGACAGCGTGAAAGCTCTTCGGCATCCGCCGAAGAGCTTTCCTTTTCTCTTTTACCCCTTCATGCGTTTTTCCAGCTCGTCCGCCTCTTTGAGCAGCTCGCGCGCGCCCGCGTACAGGCGCTCCCCCGCCGGAGTGAGCGCGAAGTGCGTCCGGTCCCGCTCGCAGAGCGTCACGCCCAGCTCCCGCTCCAGCGCTGAGACGGCGCGCGAGACGGAGGAATGGCTCTTGTACAGCCGCCGCGCGGCGGCGGAAAAGCCGCCCGCCTCGCACAGCGCGGTGAAGATCCGAAGCTGTTCGAGTTCCATCAGAAATTGAAGGTGTGCGGCAGCAGCGCGGAGAGCTTGTAGCTGACGTAGCGGTCGCCCGCCTTGGCGCAGAGCACCTCCATCTCGGGCGAGAACTCCGCGAGGAACTGGCGGCAGGCGCCGCAGGGCGTGCACCAGTTTTCGCTGTCGGCGTAGATGGCGATGCGGCGGAAGCTGCGGTGACCCTCGCTGACGGCCTTGCAGCAGGCGGTGCGCTCGGCGCAGATCGTGCTGCCGAGAGCGGCGTTTTCCACGTTGCAGCCGGTGAAGACCGTGCCGTCGTCGCACTCGAGCGCGGCGCCGACGGAAAAGCGGGAATACGGGGCGTAGGCGTTCATCGAGGCCGCCTTGGCTCTGGACATCAGTTCTCTGTCGGTCATGTTATTCTTCTCCTTTATCGTCAGCTCAGGTCTATCTCCCAGTTGGCGAAATCATAGAACGGATTGCCGGCGTTGGCGTTCACGCCCTTGACGACGCCGCGGTGGGTGATGATCTGCTGTTTTTCAAAGCCCAGGGGGATGATCGTGGCGTTGTTGCTCAGGTAGTAGCAGAAGGCATAGTAGGCGGTGGCGCGGCCCGCGTCGGCCGCGGCGAGATAGTTGTTGATATAGGTCTCGTAGCTGGAGTCGTGCGAGCGCGTGTAGTTGATGTTCGTCTTCTCGTTGTCCTCGTCGCGGACCTGCAGGATCTCGGTCATGTCGAAGTCGTTGCGCAGCTTGACCTCGGCGTAGTACATGTCGTACTTCACCGTGCGGTTGTCGCCGACCTCGATCTCGCCGTCCTCGAGCGCCTTGAGATAGTCGTCCCAGCTCAGCTCGTAGATCTTGACGGTGATGCCGATGGAGTTCATGTCCTGGGCGAACTTGCGCGCCATGCCGGCCTTTGCGCTCGAGTCGCTGCAGAGGATCATCGTGAAGCTCAGCTCGCCCGCGCCGGACATGCTGTCGAAGCGGCCGTCGCCGTCGGAGTCCTTCAGGCCGAAGTTCTGCAGGATCGTTTTGCACTTCTCCAGATCGAAGCTCAGCGAGTCGGCCAGCTCCGTGGGGTAGGCCGCGCAGGTGGGGTACATCGGCACGGCGGAGGCCACGCCGTTGCCGTGCAGCATGTCCTCGGCGAGATACTCGCGGTCGAAGGCGTACTGCAGCGCCGCGCGGATGTTGTTGTAGCGGCAGGTCTCGCTCTCCTCGTTGAAGGCGATGTAGTGCATGTTCGTCGTGGCGAAGGTGCGCGTCTCGTTTGAGCTGGCATAGCCGAGGTTGGTATAGCTGCTCGGGTCGTTGACGATCACGTCGATGTAGGAGTCCTCAAAGGCGGAGATGATATCCTCGGCCGTGAAGTACTCCTTGAGATAGATCACGTCCACCGGCAGGTGGTCGTAGCCGTTGTAGCCGTTGAAGGCCAGCAGCTCGGTCCCGTCCTCGTTGTACATGTAGGGGCCGCTGCCCATCGGGTGCGGATCGCCGTTCGTGCCCACCTTGACGACGGGGATGTTCAGCAGCTTGATGAACTGCTTGTTGGGGATGCCCAGCTCGATGATCAGCTGCGTCTCGGTCCAGGAGATGCCCTTGACGCTGGCGAAGCGGCCGGTATAGCGGTCGGAGTGGATGCAGTATTCGATCGACATGCGCATGTCGTTGCCGCGGACGGGCGAGCCGTCGTGGAACACGTGCGTCGTGTCGTAGGTCAGGGTCCAGATCTTGCCGTCCTCCGAAACGCTCCACTCGGTGATCAGGCCCGCGCCCTCGATGACCTCGAAGTTGTTGTCGATCTCGACGAGGTTTTCGTACACGAGCGAGCAGATCAGCTGGTTGGAATGGTTCGTGGCGACGGAGGGGTTGAGCGAGAAGTTGCTGTTGGAGTTGAGCGAGAACACGTGGTCCGCCGCGTAGCCCTTTTCGATGTCGCGGCCGCCCGTGGAGACGGGGACTCCGCCCTTGTCGTCGTCCCCCGCGCCGCAGCCCGCCGTGACGAACAGCGCGGCGGCGGCCAGGAGCAGCGCGAGGAGCTTTTTGATCTTTTTCTTCATTTTCTTACCTCAATACGATGCAGGCCGCCTGGCTGCCGCGCCGGCCTTTGGTATAACGGTGCGACCAGTATTTGTCGTGGCTGCAAAAGGTGCATTCCTCCGAGACGTCGACGTTCTCCTCCCGCAGGCCGAGCTGCAGGAGCCGCCGCCTGTTCGCCGCGCGCAGATCCACCAGCGTCTTGCCGTCGGCGCGGCGCACGAAAAGCCCTTCGGCGTCGCCGCCGAGATACTTTTCGACCGCGTCGGGCACGTCGTCGTCCGTCTCGAAGCAGCAGGCTCCGATGGCCGGGCCGAGCGCGCAGCAGATCCTTTCCCTGCGCGCGCCGAGCTTTTCCATCGCCTCGACGGCGTTTTTCAGGATATCGCCCACCGAGCTGCGCCAGCCGCAGTGCACGGCGGCGATCACGCCCGCGTCCGTCTCGCAGAGCAGGGCGGGCACGCAGTCGGCGGTGAAGCACATGATCGGCAGGCCCCGCACGGCGGTGACGAGCCCGTCCGCCTCGTAGGGGACGGCCGACATGCAGACGTGTCGGTCTTCCTCCGTCACGCAGCGCACGACGGCGCCGTGCACCTGCTTCGTGACGGCCGCCTCGTCGATCCCCGCGCCCATGAGCGCGCAGACGCGGCGGTAGTTCTCGCGCACGGCCGCCGGATCGTCGCCGCGGTTGGAGCCGAGGTTGAGCGAGGAAAAGATCCCCTCGCTCACGCCGCCGTACCGCGTGGTGAAGGCGTGGCGCGCGCCGATCACGGACGAGGTCATGTAGACGAGTCCGTTTTCGTTGTTTTCGATAAAAGCCATGGCGTTTCCTTTATTTCTCGTAGCGCCCGCAGCATTCCTTGTACTTGAGCCGGCGGCTGCCGTCGGCCTTCATTTTGCCGCAGGGGCAGGGGTCGTTGCGGCCGGGCTTGGGGACCTTTTTGACGGGCTTTTTCTTCACCGGCTCGCCGCCGACGTTGGCCGCGGCGTTCTTCGCCACGGACTTGCGCTCGACGGGCGCCTCCTTGCGGACGCGCACGGTGTAGAGACGGCGCACGGTCTCCTCGCGGATGCCCTGCACCATGGCCTCGAACATGTCGAAGCCCTCCTGCTTGTAGGCGTCGATCGGCTTGGTCGAGCCGTAGCCGCGCAGGCCGATGCCGCGCTTGAGCTCGTCCATCGCGTCGATGTGATCCATCCAGTATTCGTCGACCACGCGCAGCATGATCACGCGCTCGAGCTCGCGCAGCAGCGGCGTTACGCCGTCGGGCATCAGGCCGAAGGCCGCTTCGCGCTCGGCGTAGACTTCCCTCGCGCGCTTTTCGACCGCTTCGGCAAGCTTATCGCACTTGACGAAGCCGCCGAAGGAATCCAGATCGATCTCCCCGCGGCGCAGGAAGAGCTTTTCAAAGGGCTGCAGCGCGTCGTCGAGCTGCTGGGCCGTCTCCGCGGCGCCGCCGCCGAGCGCGTCGTTGACCGTGGTGCGGATGAAATCGTGCGTCATGGACATGATCTGCTCGCGCAGATCCGCGCCGTCGAGCACCTTGCGGCGCTCGCCGTAGATGATCTCGCGCTGCTGGTTCATCACGTCGTCGTATTCCAGCACGCTCTTGCGGGTCTGGAAGTTGCGGCTCTCGACGGTCTTCTGCGCCTGCTCGATGGCGCCGGAGAGCATCTTGTTGTCCAGCGGCATGTCCTCGTCGACCTTGAGGGCCTCCATCATGTTCATGATGCGCTCGGAGCCGAAGAGGCGCATGATGTCATCGTCCAGCGAGAGGAAGAAGCGGCTCTCGCCCGGGTCGCCCTGGCGGCCGGCGCGGCCGCGCAGCTGGTTGTCGATGCGGCGCGACTCGTGCCGCTCGGTGCCGAGGATGAACAGGCCGCCCGCGGCCTTGACCTTCTCGGCCTCGGCGGAGGTGACGAGCTTGTGCGCGGCCATGCGCTCGGCGAAGAGCTTCCTCGCCTCCAGGATCGTCTCGTCGTCGGTCTCGGCGTAGCCGGTGGCCTCGGCGATGGCGAGATCGTCAAAGCCGGCCTTGCGCAGATCGGTCTTGGCGAGGTACTCGGCGTTGCCGCCGAGCATGATGTCCGTGCCGCGGCCGGCCATGTTCGTGGCGATCGTCACGGCGCCGAGCTTGCCCGCCTGGGCGACGATCTCGGCTTCCTTTTCGTGATACTTGGCGTTGAGCACGGTGTGCGGCACGCCGCGGCGCTTGAGGAGCGAGGAGATGAACTCGCTCTTCTCGATCGAGACCGTGCCGACCAGCACGGGCTGGCCCTTTTCGTGGCAGGCGACGATCTGGTCGATGATCGCGCGGTGCTTGCCGTTTTCGTTTTTATAGACGACGTCGGGGTTGTCGATGCGGATGACGGGCTTGTTCGTCGGGATCTCGATGATGTCGAGACGGTAGATCGCGTCGAATTCCTCACTCTCGGTGGCGGCCGTGCCGGTCATGCCGGAGAGCTTGCCGTAAAGGCGGAAATAGTTTTGGAAGGTGATCGTCGCGAGGGTCTTGTTTTCCTTCTGGACGTCGACGTGCTCCTTGGCCTCGATGGCCTGGTGCAGGCCCTCGGAATAGCGGCGGCCGAGCATCAGGCGGCCCGTGAACTCGTCGACGATGATGATCTCGCCGTCCTTGACGATGTAGTCGATGTCGCGCTTCATGATGCCGTGGGCCTTGAGCGCCTGG